>JAJFII010000056.1 GCA_021775095.1 Rhodospirillales bacterium | reverse complement strand
TCAATAAGGAAACTATTGATGCCAAAATTAAAGATAACGCCGATGAGCATTGTGCTCGAGTGACCTATTGCAAAAAGGGTTACATAAATCGCTATGTGTTTCATTCGGTAGAGAAAGAAGATCGATAACGTAAAATATCTTTCGCACTTTCAGAATTGACGGCTTCTTCATAGAATTAACGGAGGAGCAAAAAGATGACTGGCAAGAAGAAGGACGGGAATATGGGTCAGGTTATCCAGATCGACGATGCCCGGATCAGGGACCACCTGGGGGAGATTGTTCGCGGCACCGTGGAAGGGACATTAAATACAATGCTTGATGCGGAGGCGGATCGCCTGTGCGGGGCCGAGCGCTACGAACGCACCGGTGGGCGCAAGGACACCCGGGCTGGTGCGTATGAGCGCTCGTTGCACACCAAGGCCGGTGAGGTGAAGCTTAAGGTTCCGAAGCTGCGCCAGCAGACCTTTGAGACGGCGATTATCGAGCGCTACCGGCGCCGGGAAAGTTCGGTTGAAGAGGCCCTGGTGGAGATGTATCTGGCCGGTGTCTCGGTGCGCCGGGTTGAGGATATCACCGAGGCCCTATGGGGCACCCGGGTCAGTCCCGGCACGGTATCGACCTGAACAAAAAGATTTACGCCAAGATCGAAGCCTGGCGGCATCGCCGCATTGAGGGCGATCATCCCTATCTGTACCTGGGCGGGATCGTCATGAAACGAACCTGGGCCGGAGAAGTCAGGAATGTTTCCCTGCTGGTGGCGAGCGCCGTCAATACAGATGGTTACCGGGAGATTCTGGGTATTTGCGAGGGAGCCAAGGAGGACAAGGCCGGTTGGTCGGCGTTTCTGCGTCATCTGGTTGACCGGGGCCTCAGCGGCGTCCAGCTGATTATATCCGACGCTTGCAGGGGGCTGTGGAGAGCATTAGCGATTATCTTCCGGACGCCCGCTGGCAGCGCTGTATGGTGCATTTTTACCGCAACGTCTTCAGCCACGTTCCATCCACCAAAGTGCGCGAAGTCAGCCATATGCTGAAGGCTATCCATGCCCAGGAGAGCCGGGCTGCAGCCCAGGAAAAAGCCGAAGCGGTGATCGCAGAACTGCGCCGCCAAAAACTTCGCCGAGCGGCGGAACTGATTGAGGACAGCATTGGCGAGACCCTGACCTATTATGCATTCCCGGACCCACACTGGCGCAAGATACGGACCAACAACCCGCTGGAGAGGATCATGAAGGAGATCCGCCGCCGAACCAAAGTGGTTGGCGCGTTCCCCGACGGTCAGTCCTGTCTCAATCTCGCTGCGGCCAGATTGAGGCACATCGCCGGCAGCAAGTGGTCAACGAGAAAGTACATGAACATGACACCGCTCTTTGCGGAGCAATTATCAACCAACGAGCCGTCGCCTGATGCAAAGTGCGAAAGATTCTGGACACTACCGTTCATGGTGGCCGCGTTAGAAGCGTTAAAGCATATGTCGGCTGATCAAATTAAGGCCGCGATCGAAGATCTCCGCCAAGATAGAGATGAACTGAAAGTTAAAATCCAGGTACTCGAAAACCAACTTGAAAATGCAAGGGAACAGGTTCGTAACGTGCTTGACGGCCTGGCCACCCGAAAAATGACGCCCGAAACGTCCGCCTACCTTGACGGGCGCGAAGCACAGATTCTAAAAATTAAATATGAAATTGATAATCTCAAAAAAGAATATGAGCCGATTTCAACAATTCCTGATGAAGAAGCAGATAATGTGTTGCGGTTGTTCAACGAAGCCATTGCCCCGCTCTATGATGACATTGATAATCAGGCGGTGATTTCAAATATCCATACCTGGTTTGATCGTTTTGATGTCGAGCGTGACAGCAATACAACAACAATCAGTATCCTTTATAATTGGCGAAACATATTAATGGCGCTACGAGCAGTGTGAATCAGGCCATTTTTCTCACTACCCGTTATCACGCGATGCGAATAACCGTTCAATAGCCTTTAATTAACCGCCCAACACGGCATATAGAACACCAACAGCTCGGTCCCAAATTAATGTGGCCGGTCATTCGGCGCACGGCCATCGCTTTGCAAAGAACTCGGCGAGAATCTCACGCGCTTCCCTATCATGCTGTTCGGGAACGGACTGTATGCGCGCGGTTCCGGAGATCAAAAGTTGAATGTCCGGCACGCTTGCGGGGATACAGGCGCGTTGCCCATGAACTGTGTGATTGGCAAGTAGTTGTCGGACCTCATGAACAAAACGGCCACATTCTGCGAACCGTTTCTCGCCGTCATGATCGCTACTCACTACAAGGCATTGCGACATGAAACGATGACCATTGAAGCTCTCTGTAGAGTGCGCTGGATCAACCGTTAACGACAGTAAAGCGACCAGCATGATATATGGCATCAAGCCGGAGCTTATTTTTAATTTTTTGAAACATCATACATCCTTTATCTCATTGACGTGATAGGGGATGGTTCTTTATTGCGAGGAACCATCCCCGACCCTTCGAACGAAATGTACTACATGGCGCGTTTTATCTCAGTATAGTCGCCTTTCACCTTAAGAATTACCGTAATGTCTTGCTTGCCACGGTTACGCCAAAACCAACCGTGGTTACCATCAAATGAGGCAATTAGGGATCCTTCATCCCCTGGGACACCTCGGCCCTTCTGGTAACTGATTGAGTTTCCGCCACCATCGCCATGAAGATCAAAATTTGCCTTCCCGCCCTCTGCAACCCAATTGAACTGGGCAGATGCACCTTTCTTCATCACGAGTTTCACCTCGGCACCCTGTCCGGGAGTCAACGTGATTGAAATTTCGTCACGCCATTCATTTGTCACCGTTTGCGCGGCTGCTGGACTGACAAAGAGGAACGCAATCGTTGCATCAAATAGACTTGATTGCTGATCTGCTGATGCTGGAGATGGGCTCTGCTGTTCTTTCAAACGATCTTCTTCAGCTTCACGTGCGAGTTGTTGTTTAATCTCACCCATGGCACCAAGGCCCAAAGCACCCCCTATACTAGTCGGATCAAGGGCATATTCAGACGGCAGGATAACCGTTACCAAAATCGCAATCGCAGAAGTAATTGCGATGAGAGTTGAACGGATGAGCTGCCGAGTTGTCGGCAATTCGGCACGAGTTGGGATGTCTTCGTTGTACATAGTTTTTAACCTTTTTTTGTTAGGAAATGGCGGAGCCTGATAGGTGATAGCCAACCAGTGTGAAACCAGCAGCCATCATGGCGACGTTGGCCGTGTAAGCATGACGGATAAAACTGGGATGACGACGCCACCACCCCATTGCCACTAGGATCGCACCCAGTGCCAGCAATTGCCCGATTTCAACGCCTACGTTGAATGCCAATAAGTTAGGGATAAGCCCGTCTTCGGCGATCTCATAGTCGATGATTTTCGACGCCAAACCGAAGCCGTGGAACAGGCCGAAGATCAACGTTGCCAACTTTGTGTTTGGCTGCACGCCGAACCACCGCTGGTAAGCGCCAATATTATCGAGTGCTTTATAGATAATTGAGAGACCGATGATCGCATCAATAAGGAAACTATTGATGCCAAAATTAAAGATAACGCCGATGAGCATTGTGCTCGAGTGACCTATTGCAAAAAGGGTTACATAAATCGCTATGTGTTTCATTCGGTAGAGAAAGAAAATCACCCCGAACAAAAACAGGATGTGATCATAACCTGTCATCATGTGTTTCGCGCCCAGGTAGGTGAAGGGTATCAAGTGGATACCATAAATTTCCTGGATATAGCCCTTGTCGCCCTCAGCGACGGCATGGGCCAATACGGGCTCTGCCAGTGCGAATAAAACAGCAACGACGATTCCCATAAAGAGTAGGTACCGACACGCCGCCGGAAGCGACCAGTCGTCACCGCTAAGTGATGTCTGTGACATTTAAATTTTCCGTTTTTGATCGTTTAAAAGAAGCCCTTAACGGGCGACAAACTGCCTCGAAGGCAGCAGGATCAAAAACGCGGCGGGCGATCTATATCGAACAAGGCTCGATCAACTTGAGAGGTCGTGGAAATTGATTGCCGGTTACGGTAGGAATCCAGAGAGGTCTGACCTGAAAGTGCGGAAATACCGGGCACGTCATGGGAATGATCAGCCGGATTATGTTGATGCGAATCATTGGACCTGTAGTCTTTGGGGTCCTCGATGTCGTGACCGTGCCCGTGTTCAGGCACCTGGTCAGTTGTCGCTATATCTTCGATGGCAGCATGGTGAACCATTTCGCCCGTTTTCGCATGCGCAAGAGGAGCCATGGTTGATACCAGTAGCATCAAAAACGCAAGTAATGTTCGGTAGGTATTGAATCCGCTCAAACGCATGAAGACCGTTGCCATCCTTTAATTTACCTTCCCAATTTAAGAAACCATTTGCCTTAATGCAAGGTTTCTATCTATCCTCTGGGGGGGGATAAGAAATTAACATGCCAAATTCAGATCTACATGCAACACATCCGAGGATCATCAAGCGCTTGAAGCGGGCGGAGGGCCATTTGCGCAGTATTGTCACGATGATTGAAAGAGGCCGTTCCTGTCGTGAAATCGCCCAACAGATGCACGCTGTTGAGAAGGCGGTAGCGCAGGCAAAAAGGGTATTGATCGAGGATCACCTTGATCACTGTCTGGACGTTGTGGCGGGTAAGTCGAAAGGCAACCATCAACAAGAAATTGATGATTTCAAGACCATCGCCAAGTATCTCTAAGCCGTCCTGGCGGTTGACCATACATGATAAAAATACTTGCCAATTCGACCTATCGGCAGCTTTTCCTGGCTCAAGTGATTTCCCTTGTCGGAACGGGTCTGGGAACCGTTGCGCTTGGCTTGCTGGCCTACGAATTGGCTGGAGAGCACGCTGGCGCGGTCCTAGGAACAGCATTCGCTATTAAGATGCTCGCCTACGTCGGTTTGGCCCCCATAGTTGGCGCGTTCGCCGACGTTCTGCCCCGAAAAACGATGCTCGTTGCCCTTGATGTTGTTCGGGTTGCGGTGGCGGCTTTTCTTCCCTTCGTTACCGAGATTTGGCAGGTCTACGTTTTAATTTTTATCCTTCAGTCGGCTTCGGCGATGTTTACACCAACCTTCCAGGCGACAATTCCGGACGTGCTGCCAGACGAACGGGATTACACCAAAGCCCTCTCGTTGTCCCGGCTTGCATACGACTTGGAAAATTTAGCCAGTCCGGCCATTGCTGGACTGTTGTTAACCGTTATGTCTTTCCACAGTCTGTTTGCCGGGACCGCGTTAGGTTTCCTCATATCGGCTGCTTTCGTCGTGACCGCGACGTTGCCAAAGTCGAAACAAGGGAAGCGGCGCAGCATATACGATCGCACGACCAGAGGGATGCGTATCTACTTATCTACGCCTCGCCTTCGAGGTCTTCTCTCCGTCAATATGGCAGTCGCTGCGGCGGGTGCCATGGTCATCGTCAACACGGTCGTCTTTGTGCAGGCTCAATTTGGGTTATCGGAAACCGAGACGGCCTTTGCACTGGCGGCATTTGGATCGGGATCGATGATCGCGGCCCTGTCGTTGCCTGCACTTCTTGACAGGGTTAAAGATCGGCCCGTAATGCTTGCAGGTGGAGTGATGCTAGCCGCCGGAACAGTCCTTTCTGCCCTCATAGATAACTACGAACAACTTCTACCCCTATGGTTCGCTTTAGGGTGCGGTTATTCGCTGGCCCTGACCCCATCCGGGAGATTGCTTAAACGATCTGTTCATGAGACGGACAGACCGGCTGTATTCGCCGCACAGTTCGCTTTGTCACACGCCTGCTGGTTGATAACCTATCCACTGGCTGGCTGGCTCGGTTCGGTGTTCGGCCTACCCCTGGTTGGCATAGTGTTAGCATTCCTCGCCATTTTTGGTGTTGTCAGTGCGATAATTGTTTGGCCTGGCGATGACCCTGAAATTATTGAGCATTCACACCCGAACCTTTCGCCGGATCATCCACACATGGCTGTGGGCGACCTCTTGCCGGACCACCGCCACGCACACCCGTATGTTATCGACGATCTACATTTTATGTGGCCGCAAGGCAGGTAGAAACAAGCACGCGACCGAGCGAGCACGATGTCTGATTTAGGTGTTTATATCAGCCTGTTCGCCGCGGCGTTCCTTGCCGCGAAAATATTTCCGGCACAATCAGAACTCGGTTTGGCGGGTCACGTTTTATCGGGCGGTTCTGCTCTACCGTTCTTAATCGGTGTCGCCAGTGCGGGAAATACGTTTGGCACCGTCGTCAATTGGTTTATTGGGCGGTATGTTGACCGACTTCACAATAAGAAGTGGTTTGCCGCTAGGCGCGAGCAATTGAATAAGGCAACCCAATGGTACGGCAAATATGGGCAGGTCAGAAAGATAAAAATAGAACACAGAAATCCACACGTTGTCCCCTGCCGGGAGCACGATCAGACTCTTAAGACTCCGGCTTTCAGCTGTTTTTTTATCGGCCAGGGAAAACTGTTTAATCAAGCGGCAACTTGCCTCGCCGGCAGCTTTGCGCTCGCCTCGCCAGCTTGCCCTATTAGGCGCGCAAAGCCATTTTAATGGGGCCGTCGATACGACCATGGATAAACTGGTCGACATAGGGGTTGCCGGAGTTTTCAACTTCGTCAGCGCGACCAATCCAGATGATTTTCCCCTGATAAAGCATGGCGATGCGGTCGCCGATCTTTTTGGCCGACTGCATATCATGGGTGATGGTCAGCGCCGTTGCGCCAACCTTTTGGTTCACGGCGACAATCAAGTTATTGATTATGTCGGCCATAATGGGATCCAGCCCGGTTGTCGGTTCATCGAAAAATATGATCTTCGGATCGATTGCAATAGCCCGCGCCAGACCAACCCTTTTTTGCATGCCGCTGGATAAATCAGCCGGCGAGACATCGGCAAGTTTTGCATCGAGGCCAACCAGGGCCAGTTTTTCGATCGCCACCTCGCGGCCTTCGGTACGGTTGACGCGGCCTTCTGACAGCAGGCCAAAGGCGACGTTTTCCCAAACCGGCAAACTGTCAAACAGGGCCGCGGCTTGAAACAACATGCCAATCTGACTGTTGATCCGTTCCCGCTCCTGGGCTGCCATGCCGATTACATTTTCTCCGGCGATTTCGACGGATCCGCTGTCCGGCGTTAACAAACCCTGAATGCATTTAATGGCGACCGACTTGCCCGTACCGGAACCGCCGATAATAACCAGACTCTCGCCAGCCGATATATCCAGGTTAAAACCGTCGAGCACGGTTTTCCGGCCAAAGGATTTACACAGGTTTTTGACACGTATCATCGGTTGATTTTGAGCCATGGTTGTTATTTCGAAAAGAATATTTCGGTTAATATGTAGTCGGAACAGAGAATCAGGATCGATGCCGAAACCACCGCATTGGTTGTCGCCATACCAACCCCCTGGGCACCACCCTTCGAATGGTAGCCATGATAACAGCCCATTAAGGTGACGATAAATCCGAACACAGAGGCTTTAACCAGGCCGGAAAAAACATCGGTAAATTCGAGGAAGTTCCAGGTATTTTGGATGTAGTTGGACGGGTTAAAGCCCAGTTTATGGACGGCAACAAGATATCCACCAAACACACCTATAATATCAGCCACCAAAACCAACAGCGGCATCATCGTCAGGCCGGCGATCAGTCGGGGGGCGACCAGATATTTCATGGGATTTGTTGACAGTGTCGTCAAGGCGTCAATTTGTTCGGTAACACGCATGGTACCGATTTCAGCAGCCATCGCCGCGCCAATCCGTCCGGCGACCATTAATCCGGCTAACACCGGGCCCAATTCACGGGTTATGGAAAGCACAACCACATTGGCAATTGCCCCCTCGGCAGAAAATCGGGCAAACCCCGTGTAACTTTGCAGGGCGAGAACCATGCCGGCGAAAATTGCCGTCAAACCGACGACCGGCAGAGAATAATAGCCGATTTCGATCATCTGCTTGGCGATGATGCGAAAATAAAACGGCGGTCTAAGACAATGCCCGACACCGCTTATGGTAAATATCGATAACCGCCCTGCGGTAGCCAAAAAGGCCAAAAACACGCGGCCGACAGTTTGCAGAAAAATCATACCCCAAATAGGCCTCTGTTTAATTCTTATAGATCCGATGATAGCGCGATCCGAGGTTGGTTAAAACCTCATATCCAATCGTCCCCGCTTCGCCAGCAAGCGCGTCAACAGAATGGTTTGGCCCAATCAATTCAACCCAGGCCCCGACAAAACACGAATGAACGGGCACCTGAGAGACATCAAAACATACCACATCCATGGAAACGCGCCCCAAAAGGGGGATTTTATGGCCGTCGAGATAGGCAAAGGCCCGACCGGAAAGAGACCTCAGGTAACCGTCGGCGTAACCGACTGCGAGCGTTGCGATCTTGGTGTGTTCTTTTATTTTATAGGTTGCATTATAGCCGACCGTATCACCGGCCCAGGCGTCTCGTAATTGGATGATTCGGGCTTTCAGTTCGATGGTGGGCTGCATGGGATTCGACGAATCCGCAGTTGGATTGACGCCAAAAAGCGCGACGCCTGGCCGCGCCAGATCAAAATGAAAGGGGGCACCGCGGAAAATACCCGAAGAATTGGCAAAACTCGCCGCACCCATAGGCAGAACCTCGCGTGCCTGTTTAAAGGCCTTTAACTGTTTTCCACTTTGTGGACTGTGAAGTTCGTCGGCCGATGCCAGGTGGCTCATGACATTTTTTATATTCAATCCCGATACCAATTCCCCGTCGTTCGCGATCTGTCGCAGTTCATCGGGCGGTAACCCCAGTCTTAACATGCCAGTATCAACATGGATGTCACAGGGCAAGTGGTTTTCTTTAGTATAAACCTTCCAGGCTCCAATTTCCCGCAGGCTGCCCAAAACGGGGATCAAATTATGGGTTTTGTAGGTGTCTGCGGCACCCGGCAACAATCCATTGAGAATATGGATCTCGGCATCGCCGACGACCTGACGGAGACGAATGCCTTCTTCAATGTGGGCAACAAAAAAGGTTTCACAACCGGCCGCCGCTAACGATGCGCCAACCCGTTCGGCACCCAATCCATAGCCATCGGCTTTTATAACGGCCGCACATTCCGCCCCGCCCAATTGGCGTTGCAGCATATTGTAATTATTGGTGATCGCATTCAAATCAATGGTAAGAATTGCGCTCGCATGGGATTGGGGAATATTCATTATCGTCATGGTGCATTGAAATTAGCCGCAAATATCGCCGATATCAATGGATCCGATCACTTGTCGTCATGCTGCCAGTCGTGGTCGCCAAACCGGGTAAATTCGCCGTTAAAAGTCAGGCTCACGTCACCGATCGGTCCGTGCCGCTGTTTGGCGATAATGACTTCTGCCAGGCCTTGGATCTGGGCCAGGTTTTCTTCCCATTTGGCTTCCCTTTCGAAGTATTTGCTTTCGTCTTCTTCGGCCCGACGTCCAGGTTTTTTGCGCTCCATATAATAATCTTCCCGGTAAATGAACATGACGACGTCGGCGTCCTGTTCAATGGAGCCGGATTCGCGCAAGTCAGAAAGCTGGGGTCGGGGCGGGTCGCGGCTTTCGACCTGACGGGATAACTGGGACAGGGCAATCACAGGAACACTTAATTCTTTCGCCAGGGTTTTTAAGCCCCGGGTTATTTCTGAAACCTCATTGACCCGGCCGTCATTGCGCGAGTTGGGGTTGCCGGCAATCAGTTGCAAATAATCAACAATGATAACACCCAGGTTATGTTGACGTTTCAGGCGGCGCGCCCGGGTCCTCAGGGCACTGACCGTGAGCGCCGGCGTGTCATCGATAAAAAACGGGATTTCATGCAAAGTATTTGCACAGTTGGCGAGCATGGAAAACTCGTCGTTACTCAACAATCCCTTGCGCATTTTATCCGATGAGATGTTGGATTGCTCGGATAATATTCGGGCGGCAAGCTGCTCTGCGGACATTTCCAAAGAAAAGAACCCAACAACCGCGCCGTCTTCGCCACCGGAATTTGCGTAGTTGTAGGCCACGTTAAAGGCCATATTGGTGACCAGGGCGGTTTTGCCCATGGACGGACGGCCAGCCAAAATCAGCAAATCGGAATTGTGTAAACCACCCAATTTGGTATCGAGATCACGAAACCCAGTACCGACACCGGCCAGCCCACCTTCGCGTCTATGGGCCGCATCGGCGATGCCGATGGCATCAACAATGGCCGTTTTAAAGTCCTGAAATCCCCCTTCCGTATTGCCCGAGGTCGCCAGATCATAGAGGCTTTGCTCGGCTTTTTCGATCTGGAAGTTTGCCGTTTCATCAATTTCGCCGCCATAGGCGCTGTTGACCATGTCTTCGCCAAGATTGATGATTTCTCTTTTGAGAAACAAATCGTAGACGATGCGCCCATATTCCTGCGCGTTGATGACACTGGCGGCGGCACTAGCCAGCTCGGCCAAATAGGCAGGGCCGCCGATTTCTGCCAGCTTATGGTCGTGTTCAAAGAACCGCTGCAGGGTAATCCCGTCGGCGATCTGG
>JAJFII010000055.1 GCA_021775095.1 Rhodospirillales bacterium | reverse complement strand
ACCAGCGCGGCTTGTGCTACGGCGATATTCTGTCTCCCCTTGATAGCTGGTGAAACGATCCCAGAGACCACGCAGGCCCTTGTTGAGACGTTCCGAACGAAGCCGGGTTTCCTGCTCCCAGCGGGTTTTTTGTTCGGCGTCCAGCCTTGTCCGTTCCGCCTGGTGGTGGTTGGTCATATGCTGGCGACGATCGTCAAGCGGAGCCATGGCCTTTCGTTGCTGTTGTTTCGCTTCGACTATATGCGGGTCAAGGTTGCGCTCATTACCGTGGCTGCGCCTGTTTTGGCTTCATCAACACTCGGCAGGTTCTCAGGTTCACCGAGCTTGGCGCGTACTTCCTTGGCTTTCTTCCCTGTATAGCGGGAGATGGCCAGCACTTCACCCTCATGAGTTACAGCGACGTGGCCGCGTCGGTCGCCCTTGGCCAAGGTGAGCCCGCGCTCGGTAAGAGCGTTTTTGAAAGCGGCAGCGGAATCGCTGGCGGCCCAGCATTCCTGCATCATGGCCTTGAGGTCTCGGCCATTGGTTCCTAAGCGCTTGGCTTGCTGGTATTCAGCCAAGCTATAGTTGCGCGGATCGCGGGCCGCGCTGTCGATATACCCGGCTGGAAGTTTCCAATCGTTTTCGATGAAGGTTTCTTTCGAGATATCCCTGAGCTTGTTCTTGTAGTGAGAGAGGTTCTTCGCAGTCATGGTTTCCACGTCGATGCGGGACCATACGGCATGGGCATGTCGCCGCCCTTCCTTCTCATGGAAAACGACGACGCGGGCATGTCCAGCTAAACCGTTCTTTTGCTCAATTCGCTCGATGGTTTTTTCGAAGATTTCGATCCCGACATTTTCGGCTTCCGGTGGGTTCAGGGAGACAGAGAACAGGAACTTTTGACACTGCGTCCCCTTACTAACCGCATAGGCTTCTTTCATGGCCCCGATCAAATCACCCGCAACGAAACCCCGGATATCATGAACTTCGACATGTTCATTGTCGTAGTCGTTCAGGAGGTGGAGTGCCAGTTGTTTGCCGCCACCACGTTCAGACGCTTTCAGGATCAAGATTAATCCTCCTTGATCCCAAGCGCCTTCATAACCACGGATTTAATCTCGGCGATATCCCGGCACGCCTGATCGATCCGCTCCAACACATCGGGTGTTAACAGAAACGCACCGACCCGTGCCGCATCGCCTATGTGTTTGAAACTGCGCTCCCGTTCGGATTTTCCGAGTAGCCCTAAATCTGCGCCAGAGCCGTTTTGTCAACGGTTGGTGCATTGGTTCGTTTTGTCACTAGCCTGCGATGGTCCCTCTCCGCACGACCAAATAAACGCTCACGGGCATAGACGCCGAGCGGGCGTTGCCCGGCGCGGCGTTCTTGTTCCGCTTTTTCGGCAGGAGTGAAGCGAATGGAAAAAGGATTGGTCTTTGGGTGTTTCTTGGTCATGGCGTAACAAGCATGACCGGTTTGTGAGGCAAGGTCGGGTGAAAGAGGCGCGGTTTAATATTGGCAATCTTTGTCAATTTGTGTCATATTATAAGGATGGAGGATGATATGGCGACAATGAATGTTTCTCTGCCTGACCCAATGAAACACTGGGTTGAAGCGCAGGCGCGCGCGGGACGGTACAGCAATGCCAGCGATTACGTCCGCGATCTGATCCGGCACGATCAGGAGCGCGCAACCAGTCTAGAGCAAATGCAAAAAGCGATCACCGAAGGTGTTGAAAGCGGTGTCGCAGAAGATTTTAGCATGACCGACATTCAGGCTAAACTCGACTCGTAAGGTGTCTGAATACCGCGTCAGCAAAGCGGCGCAAAAGGATATCCAGAAAATCGGTCTTTATACCCAGCAAGAATGGGGCGCACCGCAGCGCCGCAGATATCTTTCCGGAATGGAATTGTAATTTGAAAAATTGTTGGAAAGCCCTTTTCTGGCTGCGGAACGCAAAGAGTTCACGCCGCCGGTTCGGATACTGCCCTATGAGAGACATCTCCTTGTCTATCTGGCCGAGGATGAGGGGATTTTAATAGTCCGCGTCCTGCACGCGAATATGGATATTCCGGCGCATCTGTAAGGTCACTAGGGGCCTGACCCTAGAGTCCTTCCGTTTTAATTTGATTCAAAAAAAGATTCCTTTTGCGCATTCCGATGAAAGCGGCCACCCCTTCCGATGGAAAGCGACATCAAATCCTACCCCCCGCAACCAAATTAAAACCTCTACCTTCTTAGGCTACATAAATGTTTCAGAGAGGCTTATGCCGACCTTTTTTCAGCAAACGAATACGAACGTCGCTTGTCAGTTTGGCCTGCCGCAAATTAATGCACGGTGCGTTTAACGTGGTAAGGGTTGCAGGCAAGGCCGACGCAATGGGCAGCCACGTAGGGGGCCATTGCCTCCATACGTTCTTTTGTTTCCACGTTTGCCTCTGCCAATCGACCTACCGCTGCTGCCACTTTCAAGCGCAGCTGGTTATAGTCAAAGTTTACAAACTGACGGTCTTTCAGCACCATGCGGCCATCAACCATGACATCTCTGACGGCACTCGAATCTTCGCAATTAACGATTTGATTGGCAGCATCGTTGAGCGGCACAAAGTTCACGTTGGCAAGGTCAAGAAACACCAAATCAGCTTTGAAGCCCGGTGTTATTTGGCCGATGGTACCGCCCATTCCCAGCAAGCGGGCACCGCCTATCGTTGCGGCGTTCAGGACATCCCAGGTGCTCAGCCAGGTCGCTGGGTCTGGTGAGTGCATCCGCGATACAAACGATGCCGCCCGCATGGCTTCAAACATATTCTGATTGTCTGAAGATGCCGATCCATCGGTACCAATGCCGAACACAAGGCCGATATCCCGCATCTTGGTGGCCGGCGCAATGCCGGAGCCCAATCGGAGATTGCTTGCCGGGTTATGCGCCAGCGCCGCACTGCGGTCCTGCAGAAGCTTAAGGTCGTCGTCGTCCAGCCAAATCCCGTGTGCAGCAACAAACCGGGGCCCCAGCAGCCCGAGCCTATCCAAATGCGCGGTCAGCGTTTTACCGTAGCGCGTAATCCCAGCAACGGCCTGTACTTTCGATTCCGCCAAATGCATTTGCACCCCGGCGCCAAAGTCTTTTGCAAGGTCGCGGCAGCCGATGAGGAAAGCATCCGAACAATGCAGTGGAATCGTCGGCCCGAGGGCTGGACGCGCCCAATCGCGGTCATGATCCCAGGCGTTCAGCATTTGCGCGCAGACGGCTAAATGTTCCTGATGGGACGCCGCTGCCATGGCTTCAGCGCGTTCTCGATGCGGTGCAGGCAGACTATCGAGCAGTCCTGGAACAGCACGATAAAAAGTCGTGTCCGCCATCATCGGCGCAAGTTGGACACGTACGCCAACATCCCGATAGGCCCGCGCAGCAAGCCGCAAACCGTCTTCTGACGGTGTCGGGAATTCAAAGAACATGTCATAGGCGGCAGTGCAGCCTTTGAGGATCATCTCAGCCGCATTCAATTGAGCGGCAGTTTCTTTATCTTCGAGGGTTAACCCACCGCCGGCCCACGGCAACGCGTTCAACAATAATTCCAAAGACCACTTATCGCCGAGGCCTTTGCCGAGACTGCTATGGCCATGGGTGTGGGCATTAACAAGGCCGGGCATCACCAAACAATCGGTGGCGTCGATCACCACCGATCCTTGCGGGGCATCCATTTCGGGTTGGCCAACTTCAACAATACAACCGCCAGCAATCAGAATATCGGCCTGGCGGACGCATTGCGCGACGACATCCAACAGCTGTCCGCCGCGCACAACCAAAGGGGGGTTCTGTTCTGTCATATTGATCTCATTTCGTTAGGGCTCAACACCGTTCAGGCTGACGGATGAAAGGGGTGTTCTGCGACCCAGTGTTTTGCAATGTCGTCGCGTCTGCAAATCCATATGTCTTCAAAGCCAGCTACATATTCGAGAAATCGTTCAAGGCCTGCGGCGCGTCCGGGATGACCGGCAATACGCATATGAATTCCCACAGACATCATCTTTGGCGCGGTTTTCCCTTCTTTGTAGAGCATGTCAAACGCGTCTTTCAGATAGCCAAAGTAGTCTTCTGCTGTTGCCCAAAATCCACGCATAAATTTAGTGTCGTTATTGGTGAGTGTGTAGGGTACCACGAGATGGGGACGATCATTTACCACCGTCCAATAAGGAAGTTCATCGTTATAGGCGTCAGAATCATATAAGAATCCGCCTTCCTCGACCAAAAGCCGCCGGGTGTTTTCACTGGGTGAAAAACGGCAATACCAACCTAGCGGCCGTTCGCCTATGGTTTTTTGAAGAGAGGCAACGGCCCGTTGAATGTGATCGCGTTCTTCTGCTTCGCTCAGCAGAAAGTGTTCAACCCATCGCCAACCATGGCAACAAACATCGTAACCGGCGTCACGGATTGCAGTTGCGGCTTGCTGATTGCGTTCCAACGCCAGGGCACAGCCAAAAATTGTAACCGGCATATGGTGCACGCCGAACAAACGCATCAATCGCCAAAACCCAACTCGACTGCCATATTCGAACATGGATTCGGCGGCCAAATTTCTTACACCGGGCGGGAACTGAGCGGCCGAACCTTCCGTCAGGCCTGCTTCCGTGAAAGTCTCACCATCAAGCAGGGTCGATTCAGAACCTTCTTCGTAGTTAATTACGAAATTCAACGCCAGCCGAGCGCCCCCAGGCCATTTGGGATCTGGGGGTTCTGCACCATAACCAACAAGGTCTCTTTGATATGTCATTGTGATTGCTCTCGTTCCAGCCCGTTAGTTTTGCATGAGGCTAACCCAGCTAATCTGTCGAGTAAAACACAGAACGGAAGTGTTTGCGAAAAGGAATGTGATCACGACGCTTAAGGGCGCGCCGATTGCCGGGAAGAAGCCGTCGCTTGTGTATCACGGCTCTTTCGTAAAATCTGCCACCATCGTGAAGCCTCGCATAATCCAAACCATCTATTTTTGTTATGGTCACTTCCAGGGGTTCCAAGGGGCTGATGGGGATGTTATTGCTTTTGCTACGACGGCACCTGACAAAATGCTACATAATATATAGGGGCGGATATGACGACGGTAATTTTTGGCGGTGCCGGTTTCATCGGTTTGAATATTGCCGAACATCTGCTTGCTCGTGGCTCTGCTGTCACGGTTTTTGACGCCAGTGTTATGCCGCCGGAAGCCCTGGACCATTTTGCCACCCTTCCTGGCGCTCTGACGGTTCTACAGGGCAGCACCCAGGATACTGACTCCATCTCTCAAGCTTTTAGTGGGAAGGTAGACGGAGTGATTTTCGGTGCGGCAATAACCGCCGGGTCGAAGCGTGATGCAACAGACCCCGAGCAAATCATTGATGTGAACCTGACGGGATTTATTCGTGTGCTTCGCGCGGCGCGAGATGCGGGCGTCAGGCGGATAATCAATCTCAGTTCAGCTGCGGCTTATGGCAATGCGGCGTTTGGCGACCATTCGCTAAATGAGGAAACGACGGCTGCCGATCCGGTCAGCTTATACGCACTCACCAAATTTTCCTCCGAACGCGTAGCGCGTCGTCTTGGCGACCTCTGGAGCATGGATATTCGAAGCGTACGTTTGTCCGGTATTTATGGGCGCTGGGAACAGATCACCCGGGTAAGAGATACGCCAAGTCCACATTTTCAGATCATCCAACACGCCTTTGCTGGCAAGCCCGCGTTGTTTGCCCGTCGGGATCAGCGTGATTGGGTTTATGCGCCAAATATAGCCACCATGATCGTTACGGTCCTTGATGCAGCCAAACTCGATTTCTCCCTCTATAATTTGTCCAGTGGTATTGTCGAGAGCGCTTTCGATTGGGGGTGCAAATTCGCCGAACACATGCAAAGTTTCGAATGTCGCCTGGTCACAGGCGGCGAGACGCCGACGGTTGATCTGTTTGCATCTGAAGACCGACAACCGCTGGATATAACCCGATTGACCACAGATACAAATTTTGAAATGCCATTTAATGCCGATCAATCTGTGGGAGACTATTATTCATGGGCCCGAACCAACGGCTGGGCTTTTTTAAGATGAACCGCAAAGTGCGTTTCGTTACCGGCTGCGCTTTCTTGCACACCAGGGTCTCGACTCTAACACTCATCGGTCCTGAAAAGGTCTGCAACTTAAAAAATCGGAACGCACGCGCCTATTTATAACTGACAAGGAGACGATGGCATGGATATGGAAATGGCTGGGAAGGTCGTTGCAATTACCGGCGGCGCGTCGGGAATCGGCGCCGCCTGCGCTGAATTATTTCAGTCAGAGGGCGCACAGATTGTCGTCATTGACCGTGCCGCAACCAAGACAGAGACACAATCTGACAAGACGATGGTGCTTGCAGGAGATGTTGGTGACGAAGCAACCGTCAAGGCCCACGTAAGCCAAATTATTGCGCGGTACGGGCGGCTTGACGGGTTGGTGACCTGTGCCGGGTTCTCGACAGGGACCAGTGTTGTAAATACGTCTCTAGAAGATTGGGAAGCTGTGTTGCGAACCAACCTGACCGGGACGTTTCTGTGGTCCCGGGAAGCGGCAATCGCAATGAAAAATTCAGATGGCGGGTCTATCGTTATGATCGGATCACAATTGGCCTTCGCGGGAGGCCGGTCCAATGCCGCCTATCTTTCCAGTAAAGGGGCGGTAGTCTCCTTGGCTCGAACCTTGGCCGTTGAGCATGCGTCAGATGGCATTCGCGTCAATGTGTTGGTGCCGGGTGCAATTGAGACGCCGCTATTATCCCGCTCCTTTGCCCGTTCCAATGATCCTGCTGCGGCAAAGGCACGGTCAATTGCCCGACATCCCATCGGACGGTTAGGCCGGTCTGAGGAAATGGCCCGCGCCGCGCTGTTTCTGGTTTCCCCCATTTCTTCATTTACCACCGGATCCTGCCTGATGGCGGATGGCGGATGGCTGGCCGGATAGTTTTTCAACCCGTGGCGAACCTTAGGACCGCGCCATCACCAGTTAACCTTAGGTAATTTCAGGCAGACAATTTAGTATATGACATTATCTTAAAATCGTTCTAGCCTTTTTGTTGATAAATGGCAAAAGAGAAAAATAATGAGCCGAATAGTCAATGTTGGCGCGGCCCGACTTGGCCCTATCTCGCCAAAAGAGAGCCGAGCCCGTGTCTTCAGGAGAAGGACCAATCTGTTACGACAGGCGAAAAACAGGGGTTACGTTCCTGCGGTATTTCCCGAGATGGCCCTGACGAAATCCCAGCCAGAAAAATCAACACGCCGACCCAGAAAGGAGGTAATACAGTTTCAAAGCCCAGTCCACCGAGACGATAACCCGGCCGAATTGCGTTTGCCGTGATGGCACCATGTTGGTGCACAATGAACCAAAAATTACCAGGAGGAATTTTACCATGTTGTTTAAATTACCGAAAAAAATCACAACTTTTGGCGTTGCCAGCGCCGTCGTTTTTTCCCTCGGCGCAGCGGCCCCCAGCGCCTATGCCGCCGAAGCGAAATATTCCGATCATGATCCTTTAGGAGGCATGCGGCCGCAGTTCCTCCACGATGTCTGGTTTCCCGAGATCGAAAAACAAACGGGCGGCGCGCTGAAGATCCGGTCGTTTTTTGGTGGCGCTTTGATGAAAAGTAAAGAAGCCCTGAAGGGTGTTGGCGATAATGTCGCTCAAATATCCTTTTCATTCCCGGGCCACTACCCCAGCCGGTTACTCGCCCATAACATCTTCGCCTTGTTCCCTGAGGGACCGGAGAAGTTTGAGAACCAGGCGTGGTTGTGGCGTGCGGCTTATGAACAAATCCCCGCATTTAAAGCAGAACTGGATAACGCCAATGTTATGCCACTGCTTGTTACCGCAGGCCTTCCGGGTGCCTTTGCCGGTAAAAAACCACTGGCGAGCCTTGCTGACATCAAGGGCGATAATTGGCGGGCCGGCGGCAAGTGGTACCTTCGATATCTCGAAAGCGCCGGCGCGTTGCCAGTGTCCGTGCCATGGGGAGATATCTACGTCGCCCTGCAGACGGGAGCTATTGAAGGTGTTTTCACGAATTACGATGGATTACACTTGATGAAATTTGATGAGGTCGCGCCGAACATGCTGGTCTCAAAAAAATTATGGTATGCGCTGCCTTTCCTGCATTACATCAATAAAGATTATTTTCAATCTCTGTCCAAGGAAGTTCAAGACGGTGTTCTAAAGGCATCCAAAATTGCTGAGCAGAAGTTCGCCGCCGTTTATAGTGCGTCTTTTGATAAAGTGAAAACGGAACAGCTTGCTGCTGGTGTAAAAGTCACTGAGCTGACGGACGCCGATCTTGCGATGTGGGCCGATCCGTCAAAACTCTCGGTCCATCAGGCCAACTGGGTCAAGGATGCTGAAGCCGCCGGACTTAAGGATGCTGCGGGCGTTATGGAAAAAGTCCGTGCATTGCACAAACAAGCCATGAGCCGCTAATCGAAACAGATCTAGTGGTCTGCATCCTCTTAATTGCATCCTTGGGATGGTCTTGCGAAGTCATCCGGATAGGCGCACGGCGGGGGGTTCGCAAATCCACCCTTGGGATCGTGATTTTCGCTTTTCCGGGGCGTCAGCCGCGCTTACCGATGCCCCCCATCGCCTGCGCGCGCCTTCCTGCCGGAAAAACAAAAACCACGATCCCAAGGGTGCAATTAAGAGGATGCAGATCACTTGATACCGTTGCCCTGCTATCTTTTTTAAATCGAAGATAGCAGGGTTGTATTGATTTGAGAGGGAACCGATTGTGAAGAACCTAGCTTCCAAAATGAATGGGATACTGTCAGGATTTACCGGTTGGTTGATGCTGGTCATGATGTTGTTACTGGTTGCCGATATTGTTTGGCGAATGGCTGGAACACCCTTGCAGGGTTTAGCGGAATTATCGGTTTTTGTTATGATGATTGTCGTATATCTCGGCTTTGCGCGTTGCGAAGAACACAAAGAGCATGTGGCGTTGGAGTTTTTTACGGGCGCGCTTCCAAAAAAGATGCGGCGCGTAGCCTATGTCCTGGTTCAAATCCTCGCGACCCTGACCGTCGCCTTGTTGCTTTATGCCATCATCATCGACGCCAAGTCTGCTTTCCTTACGAAAGAAGCGATTAATGGGGTCATTGAATTCGAAACATGGCCAACCAAATTCATCATGGTTATTGGCATGGTGTTTTTTCTCGTTCAAGCGGCTTTGAATATTTTTAAAAAACCCGAAACGGATGAGACGGATGAGCCCCATAGCGCATTCGAATAGCCAATATGACTTTTGGTACAGGCCAATTGGGGCCGACCCACGAACAGGAAGCTAAGCTATGGATTTTATTATTGCAGGAGTTGTCTGCATCGTCCTCTTATTGATCTTGATGTCGATCGGCATGCAGATCGGGTTGGCATTTTTGCTTGGCGGCTTCGTCGTTTGCGTTTACTTGCTCGGTCTTGATAGCTCTATTTCGTTGTTGGGGCAGGCTTCCTATTATTCGATTGCCACACCAACATGGACAGCCATACCGCTGTTTATTCTGATGGGTGCCTTTGCATCGAATGGCGGTTTGGCACGACGCGCCTATGATGGTGTTCATGCGTTAGCCAGAAAACTTCCCGGGTCATTGATGGTCGCCACGTGTTTTAGCTGTGCGGTTTTCGGCGCCGTATCGGGTTCAACGATCGCGACGACGGCAATCTTTGGTAAGATGGCGCTGCCGGAAATGAACCGCCTCGGCTATAATAAATCGCTTTCCGTCGGTGTGATTGCATCTGCGGGTACATTCGCTTCCATGATTCCGCCGAGCATGATGTTAATCATCTATGCGCTTTTTACCCAACAATCCATTGGTAAACTTTTTGCGGCCGGAATAATCCCTGGCATTCTGACTGCATTTATCTACGCCGCTTTGATTGTAATACTGGTTAAACGAAACCCCAGCCTTGCACCAAACAAAAAAATAGAACCAGAAGATGACAACCCAAAGAGCAGGGCCAGGGAAGTTTTTCAGATGTGGCCGGTTGCATCGATAGCCTTCATTGTTTTAGGCGGACTATATTCCGGCGTGTTTACGCCAACGGAATCTGCTGCAGCAGGGGCTATCGTTTCCCTTGGTTTTGCCTGGTATCTGAAAACCTTTACAAAATTAGGTGACGTAACCAATTCAATGCGGGAAGCGGCAAATGTAACTGCGATGCTGTTTTTGATTAATGTCGGCGCGCTGTTTTACAGCCGCGTGTTGGCAGTTTCAGGACTGCCGTCAGAAGTCACAATGATGTTGCTGACCGCAGATGTATCGCCTTTTATGATCCTTTTAGGGGTGATGGCAATCATGTTCTTCCTTGGCATGATCATGGTCCCCGTCGGTATTTACGCGCTCACCCTTCCCATTGTTTTTCCGATTTTGGTCAAGCTGGGGTATGATCCCATCTGGTTCGGTATTATTACCATGAAGTTGACCGAAATTGGAGCCATCACACCGCCCGTTGGACTGAATGTGTTTGCAATCAAAGGCGCAATCCCAAAAAACATGAAAGTCACCATTGAGCAGGTCTATAAAGGATGTGTGCCCTTTATCATGTGTGACCTGGTTGTGCTCGCATTGCTTGTCGCATTTCCGAGTATCGCGCTGTGGCTTCCGGGTATTTTGATGAATTAGAAATTTGCCGTGACGGCAAAAGTGCATATGGATGCTGAGAATTATGTGCGGCCTGAGCTGGTGCCATTACGCCTAAACAACGAAATATCTGAAATCGTCAGAGGTGTATAAATGACCCGTCGTTTCATTCTTGCAAGCGTGCGCCACGAATCCAACACGTTTTCACCCCACCTGACCCAACTTGAACACTTCAATCGGGGTTCGCCGGAGGGGTCGCTTATGACGGGCTCCAGTGCGATCGAAGTGATGGCCCAACAAAACGCATCGTTCGCTGGAATGTATGATACGATCAAAGATCGGGGGGCGGAGATCAGCGTGCCCTGTGCCTTTTCTGCAGCGCCACAGGGACCCGTCACATCGACCGCCTTCGACGAGATCTGTCGGCGTATTTTGTCTGATGTTGAGAAAGGCTGTGACGCGTTGTTTCTGGATACCCACGGCGCCATGGTGAGCGACACCTATAGCGATGCGGAAGGGGAGCTTTTAAGGCGCATACGCGCGATTTTCCCTGAACTGCCAATTGCCGTTGCCCTGGACTTTCACGCCAACATATCGTCGACATTGATTGACAACGTTACGACAATTGCCGGGTATCGAACCTATCCGCATACCGATACCTATGAAACGGGGCAACGTGCCAGCAGGGTGCTGGTTGAAGCATTGAATGGCGACGTTGTGCCCGTCGTTTCATGGGGTGCGTTACCCCTGCTAACCCATATGGAGAGGCAGACACCGTTGCGCCAACCCATGAAAGATATCATGGACCGTGCCATTCAGGCGGAGGCCGACGGCGAGGTGCTTCTCGCCTCTGTGCTTGGTGGCTTTCCGCTGGCTGATATCCCGCACTTAGGCTTAACCGTGGTCATCGTCACAGACACTAACAAGCCGGCCGGTGATGCCTTGCGTGATGAATTGCTCGACATCGGATGGCGGCGTCGAAAGGATTTCCTATTTGATAACGAACCTGTCGCGACGTCGATTGCCAGGGCGAAAAGAACCGAAGGGCAACCCATTGTGTTGGTTGATCACGGCGACAACCAGAGCGCCGGTGGACAAACGGATAACATGGACGTGTTGGCGGAACTCCTGCACCAAGGCTTGGAGGATGTCTGTGCCGGCCCGTTCTGCGACCGCGCTTGCGTAGAGCAAATGATTGCACGGGGCGAGGGATCGGAAATTACTCTAGAACTGGGGGGTAAATGGGATATTCCAAAACGTGGTTTAAAAGGTCGTCCGTTGGCGCTCTCCGGTACCATTCGTACGATTAGAGATGGCAAGTATCAGCGTGCAGCCTATGGCGGGCGCAATTTTTATAAGGAATTGGGAGCCACCGCCGTTCTTGATTTGGGCCCTATTCAGGTGCTTGTCAGTTCGCAACCCTATGAGCCGGTCGACCCCGGATGTTTTGTTTATGCCGGCATTGAGCCTGCGCAAAAGAAATTCATCCTGATCAAATCGCGGCAGAATTTTCGTCCCGGGTTCGAGCCGATGGCCGAGGAAATTATCATGGTCGCAGGACCTGGTGTCGGGAACTCGAACTTCCATACAGTGCCGTACAGGAATATCTGTCGCCCCATCTATCCAATTGACCTCGATACACCGAAGGTGATGAAGGGTAATTAGCGACGTACAGGAATTTCATATAAAACTTTTATTGCCGGCGCTGTCAGACGAACGAGAAGGCGTCAGCTTCGAGACCTTCATCCTCCTGGTCAACAGCGCGCCACAAATCGTGTGAACCGCCATTGATCTTCACGAAGATCTCATCAAGATGCCATTTTCATTCCTTCACACGATAAAAATGCAGTAACATGGGCAAAGTGACGTTTCCTCTGACAGGGCCTGGTGCCGCAAGCAAAACACACAAATCGCCTTTACGTCGGTTTTTGGGTTTTTGGTGTCTGGTTATCAACTGAGCCTGTGCCCCTGCAGCGGGGGAGTATTACCGTCCGCGTTAACAGCACGAAGTGCGGTGAACACATAAATGTAAAACCAAAAATTATCGATACCCAAGGGAGGACCACATGATTACGACGACAATAGCGGGAAGTTTACCAAAACCGGTGTGGTTGGCGGAGCCGGAAATGATATGGGCACCGTGGCGTTTGCAAGATGATGAACTGCTTGAGGGCCAGCAGGATGCGGCTCTTGCCTGGATCAAAACCCAGGAAGATGCGGGCATCGATATTGTCAGCGACGGCGAACAATTTCGCAAACATTTCGTTCATGGTTTTTTAGAAGAAGTTGAAGGCATCGACTGGCAACAGATGACGACCATGGGTATTCGCGATAATCGTTATGACGCGGATGTCCCGACCGTAACCGCCGCCGTTCGGCGAAAAAAATCTGTCCATGGCAGCGGCGCCAAATTTTGCCGTGAACGAACAAACAATCAGTTCAAATTTACTTTACCTGGCCCGATGACCATTTGTGATACCATTGCCGATGCGCATTACGGAAGTCGCCCGGAGATGGCGATGGCTTTCGCCGAATTACTGAATGAAGAAGCGCGCGAGCTGGAAGCGCTTGGTGTCGACGTCATCCAGTTTGACGAGCCGGCTTTCAACGCTTTCATGGACCAGGTCCCGCTCTGGGGCGTCGATGCCTTACACAAAGCGATTGAAGGCCTTACCTGTAAAACCGCGGTGCACATTTGTTATGGCTACGGCATTCAACAAAATATTGACTGGAAGGAAACGCTCGGAGATGAATGGCGGCAATACGAAACGTTTTTCCCATCGCTGAACGAAAGCCGCATTGATCAGGTATCCTTAGAATGTGCGGATTCTAAAGTTCCCTTGTCCGTCCTCGGCCTGTTGAAAGATAAGGAGATTTTGGTCGGTGCCATCGATGTTGCAAGCGAAGTTGTTGAAACCCCTGAAAAAGTAGCCTCTACGCTGCGCGCGGCGTTGGAGTTCGTTGATCCCGAGCGTCTTATCGCATGCACCAACTGCGGCATGGCACCTCTTCCCCGTTACGTCGCAGAAGGCAAACTAAAAGCACTCGGTGCGGGAGCGGAGATATTGCGAAAAGAGCTCAGGGGCTGAACAGACGCGATTGGTCATTTGATGCCGTGCGGTTGAAACATGGAAGCAGCGCCCTGCCGCAAAAACCAACACTCAATTGTTGGTCCTAACGGGTCTGGCAGGTCCTGATTTTCACTGCTATCCGTCGATCGGGTTTGCCGACAACTGAGCAACACGGTCAAACGTCCGCCATGGCACCGTTTAATGGATTGTCTCGTAAATCGCCTGTTCAAACCGATCGAGCAGCAAAAGTGTTTTCCGATCGACGAAAGGCAGCATTTGCGTAAACAGTGCCGCACCGACACCGCTCAGGGGATCGATCCAAAAATACGTATTTCGTATTCCGCCCCAGGCCATGGAACCGGCACGGCGGCGTCCCGGCAGGTCTTCCATCACGAGCATGAAGCTGAGCCCCCAACGTTTTTGGACGCCGGGAAAGAGGTTAAACGGGAAGGTGTTTTCAGAAATAGCCGCAGGCATAGAGCCGACTTGAATATCGCCGATATGATTCTCGCCCATCAATTGAACCGTCTCACGAGCGAGAACCCGGTTGCCATCCAGTTCTCCTTTGTTCAGGATCATGCGCATGAACCGGGCGTAATCACCGGCAGAGCCATATAACTGCCCGCCACCGGTGAAGTCCCGGGGGTCCTGAACGGTCGGGATATCCAAATGGGCGGCGTGGATCGTGCCTTCGGTATCGCGAAAGTGGACGCCGGATAAACGGTTTCGAATTGCGTCTGTTAACATAAAACCCGTCGATGACATGCCAAGCGGTTGCAAAAGGTTTGTTCGCAGGAAAGCTTCCAGGGTTTCACCGGTAACCGCTTCCAGCACCTTGCCGGCCCAGTCAATATTAATACCGTATTCCCAGCGGGTGCCGGGATCAAACCCAAGTGGCGGACACTTGGCAGGATTGGTATAAAAGTCACTCCGTTCGGTACCTGTTCGTTTTATCCAATCGCGTTGCTCCGGATTCCAATTGTCATAAACGAACCCGGCGGTGTGGGTGAGCAGTCGACGAAGTGTTATCAGGCCGCGCGCCGGGCGTAGCTTCGGTCGTCCATCGAAATCGAAACCTTGCAATACATTTGGAGCATCTAAGTCGGGTATCAATTTGCCGCAATCGTCATCCAGATGTATCCGGCCCTGTTCAACAAGCTGCATGACACAGGCGGCTGTCAGGGGTTTCGCCATCGAGTGAATCCAATAGACCGTATCGTTTTGAAGTGGCGCATATTCGCCGAGACGGCGTGGCCCCGACTGTCCTTGATAGAGCAAGTCGCTTGCGTCGGTAACGATACCTGCCGCATGGGCCACGTCGCCGCAATCAACAGCCTGCGACAGGATCTTATCAAGTTTTAATCGAAGCGTATCACTGTTCACGTTTTAACTCCTGGTAATAAATTCAAATTTTGCTCGAAAATGATTTTGCTCCCTGATTGCCGATGGGCAAGTGATTTATTGCGGGCTTTCGCTCGCCCTGATGGCATATCGACATTTGTAGTCAGGCGACTGATTGGCCGCTGCTCCGGGGAACTAATCCAATTAAAGTGTTGCAAGCCGCAGCAACGCGATATGTCGATTCTCTCCGCGGTTTTTGCTAAGCAGTCTTTGTTCTGGAACTATTTCCATAATGCTTTTGTATAAAAAGAAACAACTGCATAAAACGTCATCCCGACGAAGGCATGAAACGTCATCCCGACGAAGGCATGCCGTCCGTTCGCCCCCTCCGATACAGACCGGAGTTGAGTTATCTGGTTTTACTTAAAAAAGATATCAGAATTGATAACGCAGACCTGCCATTGTCCGCCAGACACTCAAATCGGCAGACAATTCTTCGCTCAGGTTCATGTTGTTGCCGGAAGCGGCCACTTCCGCTGCCCCCGACCGACCGGTG
This sequence comes from Rhodospirillales bacterium, assembly GCA_021775095.1. Taxonomy (GTDB): domain Bacteria; phylum Pseudomonadota; class Alphaproteobacteria; order Rhodospirillales; family Casp-alpha2; genus JABMNT01. Next base: position 181,668 of record JAJFII010000055.1, on the reverse strand, counting down.
CTGGCACGGCCCAGATGCGTATAATCACTGGTCACCATGAACCCCCAATTCTCACTCAGTTGATATCCCAGGCCCAGGCCCACGCCCACGGCGGGATTTACCCGGGTATTTCCCGGAAAGGGATTGTTATTGCCCTGATTAAGGCCCTGAACGCCATCGGTTGAGACAATCGCAAGGCCGGCCGAGACGAATCCCTCCACATACATTTTGTCACTGATCGGCAGATCATAACCCAATTCAAGCATCACATTGTGGGCTTCAACCGTCATCAATTGCTGGAAAGAATTGCCAAACGACGCAAAACCCTCATATTCCATTTCATCGACGTAGGCGTACGATACACGAACCAGGACGTTATTCGGATAACGATTACCGATCGCGAGCTTGCCACCGATGACAATATCGCTCTCATCCGTGCTGTCCATGGTGATTGTGTCGCCTGATGTCGGGCTGGTCGCATTCGCTACCCCACGGGGGTTTGAAAAGGTAAAATCAGAAATTTGACCTACGTTTGCGCCCAGAGTTGCGTCAATAAACAACCCGGGTGTTAATACCAGATCGCCCGCAGCTTTTGCACTTGCCGTCAAACCAACAATCAAGCCAAGCGAAAGCAGGACTGTTTTTGATAAGGATATTTGCAATGTATTTACCCCCCCAGTGACAAAATTCGTACCATCGGCTACATTTTTACCCCATTGTAACGGGGCTAACAGAATTTCGTCAACTTTATAAAAACCAGCACACCGTTGCTAATCGATAAACCTCAGGAAATCAGGGCTAGATAATGGATTATCGTCTGTTTCCGGGGGCGGCTGTTGCAGTCTTATCGGGTGATTTTGATAACCGGTTACCCCTGATTTTATCCCCTAGTTATTGATCTGGCAGCTCTTGTAATCGTCGATATCAAAAACCAATTCGAGCCATACCCCTTCCGGGCTTTCGACGAAAATTTGATGGACAGCGATTTCCGGTTGGGTTTGTTCCCGCACAGTCACGTCGCATCCGTCGAGCCTTGATTTTACGGCTGCGTAATCGGTGCAATTGAAGGCGGCATGATCAATGCGGCCGCTGCCCGTGTCGCCGGGGTTGTCGGAATGAACTACATGAACGACCGGGACCCCGCCCAGATATAACCATTCCACGGGAAATCCCGGTTCCGGCGAAAACCCCTTGGTGAACCCCAGGGCGGTTTTAAAAAATGACGCGGTTTTTTCGACGTCACGCGTCAATATCGTGAAGTGGTGCAACTCATTTACTGGCATGGGGACTCACCTTACAGAAGATTTACAGTATTTTTTCCAAAGGTTCGATTATGTATGACCCCTGTCCATCGGCCACCGCCGGGGCAGGGGAAGACGAATAGGGATAATGTAACGCCATAACGGCACCGATTGAAATTCCAAAATTTAGCAATTTATTTGCAGTTTGTAATGGATGCAAACCATGAATGGAGAGACGGCTTGTGAGGCAGGCAGAATGTGACGAGTTTGCAATAATGACAGGCTATTAACTTACGACCAATTTCCACTTTTCAAGTGTGAGAGCCCGTTATTGTCAACACATGTGGCGTGCTCAAACAACCTTCCTAATCTTGATTTTTTGTAAATGAAGTTGCCGCAAAATGGCTTTTGTAACGGCCCTGTCGATTTTCGGTTTCAGTGAAGGCGGCACCGCCGGGACGTAGAACTGCTGGCAATAACTGTGAGGTTTGTAAAATGCAACGACGGGTGGTTTATTGTTTATTCCTGATTATTTTGTTCGCCGCTAACCCGGCTCATTCGACCAGTTATCAGCAAGGCATGAATGCAGTACTGGCCAGGGATTATGTTAAGGCCTTAACGATTTGGACACCGCTTGCGATCAACGGCGACGCAACGCCGCAATTTCAGTTGGGTTGGCTTTACGAACAGGGTTATGGCGCTGAAAAAAACTACCAAACCGCGCTCGAGTGGTACAATCGGGCGGCTGAACAAGGCTATCCTTACGCGCAGAGCGCCATCGGCCGGATGTTCAGGGATGGCCTTGGCGTGGCCAAGGACTTCAGGCGGGCCCGCATGTGGTTTTCCATTGCCGCCGCGTCGTCGGACCCGGATGCCAACCAGTTAAAAATCCAGATCTCGGATCAGATGGCGACTGAGGATATTCTAAAGGCCGACGAATTGGCCCGTATCTGCATCCGAAATAAGTTTAAGGGCTGTTGATCCCAAGTTATCCCCAGAATTGTGAATAAGTCCCTGTGCCCGGTATTTGACGGTGGTTCGCAAGGCAAATATTTTGTTTTTTTGGGGCGGATTGCCTAAATCGATGGCGTGACGGATCGGCATTGCCAACCCGGTCAGGGCCGTGTTTGTTGACGCTCGGCCAGCGGGCGGCGGTCCGCTGTTGCTCGTAAAATTCGCTTAGTTCAGATAATCCGGTTTTTCTTTGGTAGTTAAGCAAATACCTCTGTAGGATACGGGTGCCTTGCCGGACGCGGTTGCCTGGTGCGTGAGAAAGTATGGATTTAAATGAATTTCATTAAGGGCACCGATGGGGCTGGGGCCGCGACCCCCTTAAGGAACTCCGTCCTTTCCAGCGCATCGCTGTTTATGATCCTTTCCGTTTCGTTGTTTACAATTTCGCACGGAATTGTTCGCGGTATCGGAACGGAGATACATCCCTTCGAGATTGCGTTTACCACCAATCTCTTTTCCTTTGCGGTTTTTTTACCCTGGTTGGTACGAACCCGATTTCGTCCCTTAAAAACCAGTCATTTAAATTCTCACTGGGTGCGTGCGGTTTTTAACGTCGGCGCGATCTGCGGCTGGTATTATGCCCTGACCCTGACACCCCTGGCCGATGCCGTCGCCTTATCTCTCATGGGGCCCTTGGTCGTCACCTTGGGGGCCGTATTGTTCCTCGGCGAAACCGCCCGGTTGAGACGTTGGATCGCCATGGCAATAGGCGTCACGGGTGCTTTGCTGATCATCCAGCCTGGTTTCCAATCGTTCAGTATGGGTTACGGGTTCGTGCTGTTGTCTCTGGTCTGTACTGCCGGTTCTCGTTTGATGACCAAACAACTGACCCATTCGACCACACCGGCGGCCAACGGTGCCCTATTGGCGCTCTTACAAATCCCCATTACTATTTCCTTAGCGGTTTTTGTCTGGCAATGGCCCGACGTTATTCAGGTGTCTTTGATGATCATGGTCGGAGTTCTGGCGGGCGGTGCTTATTATGCCTTAACCTTCGCCTATAATCGGGCCGAAGTCGGGGCCCTGGAGCCGCTGAATTTTATTCGTCTGATTATTGCGTCGTTGATCGGATATTTCATATTCAACGAAAACATCGATATCTGGACGTGGATTGGCGGGGCGGTTATTGTCTGCTCGACCACATACGTTGCCCACCGGGAAGCCGCCAACCGACGGAACACATAACTTAAATTTGCACTTTGAATACCGTGCGGTGTCGCAGGCGCAGGGGACACGCCGGTTAAAAGAACCGGGATACCCGGGTACCGTTTAAACCATAAACGGGGCGGTTTGTTGCGGAAATTCAAAAAGGACCCTTTATCCGGGGGCGTCCGTTTGCTCTACTTGTGAACCGCCTGGCAAGGGGAAGGCAACGCCACCGATGAGCCAACAAAACAATACAGCGGGGCCGCAAACCCTCTCGATCCAGCAAGCCATTGATCTGGCGATGAAGCACCACGCGGCGGGCGAATTGTCCCGGGCCGAAACCCTTTATACTCAGATCCTGCAGGCGCAACCGGATCAACCGGTTGCCCTCCACCTGCTGGGTGTGGTCGCCCATCAGGTCGGAAAATTCGATATTGCCGGCGACCTGATCGGCAAGGCCCTGGCCATAAACCCGGTTTACGCAGAAGCCCATAATAATCTCGGCAATGTATATATGGCCCAAAACAACATCGATGCGGCGCTCACCCATTACCGCGACGCCGTCACCCTGCAGCCGGGATTTGCCGAAGCCCATTATAACCTTGGCAATGCCTATCAGGAACTCAACCAGCTGGATGACGCCGTAACAAGTTACCACTCTGCCATCGACAATAACCCCCGGCATGCCGAGGCCCATAACAATCTCGGGCTGACCTTGAAAAAACGCAACGACTGGGATGCGGCCCTCGGCAAATACCGCGAGGCGATCGCCGTTAAACCCGATTACGCCGAGGCTCACAACAATTTGGGCAATGTGCTGAATGACTTAAACAGAAATGAAGAAGCCGTCGTTAGTTACACCAATGCCATCGCCATCAGGGCCGATTACGCCGAGGCCCACAACAATCTTGGATCAGCGCTGCTGAAACTGCATAAAACCGACGCAGCCGAAACCAGTTACCGCAAAGCGGTTGCCCTCAAACCCGACTATGCACAAGCCCACAATAATCTGGGGCTGGCTTTGAGAAAACAGAATAAACCGGACGAAGCCCTGGTATTTCAGCGCAAGGCGGTTGCCCTGAACCCCGACGACAGCCGTTATTGGACCGGGCTGGCGGCGACCCTGGAGAGCCTATCTTTTGACCGCGTTGATGAAACCCTTTGGCCGGATTTGATGGCGGTGTTGGAATGGCCAACGGTCCGTCCGTCTTCCCTGGTCCTGCCCCTTGTCAGCGCCCTGCGCCACCACCCGGGTTTAAAAAAGACCCTTGAATTGACGGCTTCCGGCAGATCCGCAAAGCCTTTTGAGTATACGGTTACCGCAGAGCACCTGTCGGCGATCGGTCTGTTACTTAAACTCATGAAATTGAGCCCGATTTATGATTTAGAGATCGAACACCTGATGACGACGATGCGTCGCGCCCTGTTGGCGGATGCGATAGCCGGCAGGAACGGCGCGGGCGGATTGGCTTTCTCAGCCGCACTGGCACTGCAGTGTTTGCTCAATGAATACCTATTTCCCGAATCAGACGACGAAAAAACATCCGTCGAAACCCTTCAACACAAAATCGAAACGCTAATTAAAAACAACGCAATTGTGCCACCTACTTTTGTTTGCGCACTGGCCGCTTACCGACCGCTTCATGGTTTTTCCTGGTCCCGTAAATTGAGCATAGACGCCGGTAGCCATGCGCTAAAAGAAGTGGTGGAACGCCACATTTTAGAACCGGCTTTTGAACAATCGCTCAGGCCGCAAATTCCTCGCCTGACCGCCATCCGCGACGGTGTATCGCAAACCGTGCGCCAACAGTATGAAGACAATCCGTACCCCCGCTGGGTGCAAACCGGATTGGCCGACAGGGGCCGTTCGATTTCGTCCGTATTATCCGGCGAGCCCCTGAACCTGGACCTGGGCGATTATCTGTCGCCTGAAAAACCGGAAATTCTGGTGGCCGGCTGCGGTACCGGCCAGCATGCTCTGGGTACGGCTTCGCGGTTTCTGGATGCCCGGGTTTTGGCCGTTGATTTAAGTTTGAGCAGCCTATGTTATGGGGCGCGGCAAACCAAGGCGCTGGGTATTTCCCATATCGAATATGCACAAGCGGACATCATGGAGATGGCAAATCTCAAACGGCGGTTTGACCTGATCGAAAGTGTTGGTGTGTTGCACCACCTGGAAAACCCGATTTTCGGTTGGCGAAACCTGGTGGGACTTTTGCGTCCCGGCGGTTTTATGCATATCGGGCTGTACAGTAAAATGGCCCACGAAGATATTATCAGTGGCCGCGACCGAATTGCCGAGATGGGTTACACGGCGTCGCCTGAAGACATTCGACGCTGCCGCCAGGACCTTATTGCGCAAGCTGAGGGCGGAAATCAAAGGATCGCCAAACTTTTTGAAAAAAAGGACTTTTACAGTTTAAGTGAATGCCGGGATTTGCTGTTTCATACCCAGGAATATCGTTATTCTTTGCCGCAGATCGAAAGCCTTTTGTTTGCCCTGGATCTGGAGTTTTTGGGATTTGAAATACGCGGGCAACAGGTGCAGGCGAAAATCGACAGGTTTTTCCCGACCCCAGCATCCAAAGCCTCACTCTCACAGTGGCATGAATTTGAACTCGAGAACCCGGACACCTTCAGGGGCATGTATCAGTTTTGGTGCCGAAAAAAATAGGCGGGTCCGGCGATAAACCAAACAGGCCTTATATACAGATGAGGAATAAAACCGGATCCGGTTAATCGCGTCGCATTTATTTTTCTTGACCGAATGGTCAAATTTTGGTCCAGTACCTGTCTGGCAACCCTGGGCCGTAAAAACCAGGGGCCAAGCATGAACTGGGGCCGTCCAGCCCCCCTATTAACAGGAGGTTTTAAGGTGAACATATTTAAGCCGTCAAAACGGCAGTTATTAAAATTTTTATGGGCCGTACCCTTAATGGCAGTGACCGCCCTGGCGGCCAACGAAACTCTGGCGGCGAAGATCAAGGTTGCCGGCATCTATACCCAGCCGATCCAGCAGAAATGGGATGCCCGGCTGCATCAGGCCCTGGATAAGGCGGCAAAAGCCGGCGAGATTGATTATGTATATTCGGAAAAAGTCGCCAATACGGATTATGTGCGGGTTTTGCGGGAATATGCAGAAAGCGGCGTCAACCTGGTTGTTGGCGAAGCCTTTGGCATCAGCAAAGAAGCCCGCCAGGTGGCCGACGATTATCCGGAAGTGGCGTTTCTCATGGGCGATCCGTTCAAACCGCACGGCTCCAACTTTGCGGTGTTTGATAACTATATTCACGAACCGTGTTATCTGATGGGGATGATTGCCGGCTCAATGACCAAATCCAACAAAATCGGCATGGTCGGCGGTTACCCCATTGGTGAAGTTAACCGCCTGTTCCATGCCTTCATGGCCGGCGCGCGCGCTACCAATCCGGATGTACAGTTCAAGGTAACCTTTATTGGTTCCTGGTATGATCCGCCGAAGGCCAAAGAGGCGGCTTTCGCCCAACTGGAAGCTGGAGTTGATGTCCTGTATGCGGAGCGCGCCGGGGTTGTCGACGCGGCCCGTGAAAAAGGGGTCATCGCCTTCGGTAACGTCAACGACATGAACAAGGAAGAAAACGGAACCGGTGTGGTTGTGACCTCCGCTCTGTGGCACATGGAATCGGCCATTGGCAACGCCATCGCCGACGTCAAAAGCGGTTCCTTCAAGGCGGCCGACTACAAAGAATGGACGATGATGGCCAAAGGCGGCGCGTCCCTGGCACCCTACTATGAATTCGACGACAAAATTTCGTCCGATATCAAAGCCAAGGTCAGCGCCCTAAAGGCCGAGATCATGTCTGGCGCCTTCACCGTGGAGATCAACGACGAACAGCCGAAATCAACCTACTAGGGTTTGTTTTTGGTCCGATGTTAAGATAAGGGGGGGCCGGCGTTCGCCCCCCTTTACACCCCCTCGGCACTTCAGCCCAAGGAAAGTTAAGGGTCATGACCGCATTGAAAATCCGTGGCGTAACCAAATCTTTTGGTTCCCTGGTGGCCAATGACAACATTTCACTGTCCCTGCAAAAGGGCGAAGTTCTGGCCCTTTTGGGCGAAAACGGCGCCGGTAAAACGACCCTGATGAATATCCTGTTTGGCCATTATGTCGCCGATACGGGAGATATAGAAGTTTTTGGCAACCCGCTGCCACCCGGTGCCACCGACGCGGCGATCAATGCCGGGGTGGGTATGGTCCACCAACATTTTACCCTGGCGGATAATTTAAGCGTTCTCGAAAACATTATTCTCGGCACTGAATCGCTGTTTGCCTGGAAGTCCAATACCGATCAGGCGCGGCGTAAACTGCAGACCCTGGCCGACGACTTCGGCATGCAGATCGAACCCGATAAATGGGTCGGTGAGTTGTCCATTGGCGAGCGCCAGCGGGTCGAGATCATGAAAGCCCTGTATCGGGATGCGAAAATTCTGATCCTCGACGAACCGACCGCCGTACTGACTCCGCAGGAAGTCGATCACCTGTTCGAAACCTTAAGATCCATGGTCGCCCGCGGACTTTCGATTATTTTCATCTCCCACAAATTACATGAAATTCTCAACATCAGTGATCGGGTCAACGTGTTACGGCGGGGCAAAATGGTTGGCGAGATCGAGACCAAAAAGGCCGATCGAAACCGCCTGGCGGAAATGATGGTGGGACGTGAGGTCAAACGACCCAAAGTCGAACATATAACTGCCGGCGCGCCCGTTGTAGAATTGGATAATGTGGTTTTACCGGGTGCCAAGGGCCATCGGCCGGTCATCGATGGCCTGTCTCTGACCATACATCAACATGAAATCATTGGCCTGGCCGGGGTTGCCGGTAATGGACAATCCGCGCTGGCGGATCTGTTAAGCGGGTTGCGCACTCCGGCGTCCGGCACCGTTGGCGTGGCCGGTGATACCTTGGCGTCGTTTTCGCCCCAGGCTTTTATCAATTTAGGTATCGGCCGGATTCCGGAAGACCGCCAGGAAAAAGGCGTGGTCGGGGATATGACTGTCTGGGAAAACCTGATCAGCGAAAACCTGCGGCAGGCACCGCTTTGGCGGTACCGGCGGCTGATCGATTTCCACGCCTGCCGGGCTTTTGCCAAAAATCTGATCGAGCAGTTCGACGTCCGATGTAAGTCCATGGAAATGCCGGCCAAACAGCTGTCCGGCGGCAATATGCAAAAACTAATCCTGGCCCGCGCCCTACAGAACAACCCGCGCTTTATTCTGGCCAACCAACCGGTTCGCGGATTGGACGAAGGTGCCATTGCCGCCGTGCATGAAAGACTGCTGGTGGCAAAACGCAATGGCGCCGGAATCCTGCTGGTGTCCGAAGACCTGGACGAGCTGTTTGCCCTGGCCGACCGAATCGCGGTGATTTATCACGGCAAAATCAGCCAGCCGATTTCTGTCAATGCGGTCACTGTCCAGGATTTAGGATTGATGATGGCCGGCGATCTGGCGCATGGCCTGACCGTCCAGCAGGGAGCCGCCCGATGAGACTGGAACCCCGGGAATCGACATCCGTATGGTTGGTCCTCGCGGCGCCAATCCTCGCCATCGGTGCCGCCCTTATGCTCAGCTCGGGACTTGTTTTGTGGACCGGTGAATCGATAACTGCCGCCTATGGGGCATTGCTTAAAGGCGCCTTTGGTTCGCGTTTTGCGGTGGCCGAAACCCTGACCCGGGCGACGCCGCTGATGTTGACCGGTTTGGCTGCCGCCGTCGCCTTTCGCGCCAAGTTCTGGAACATCGGCGCCGAAGGCCAGCTCTATTGCGGGGCGTTGGCGGCGACTTATTTTGGCACCGGTTTGATCACCCTGCATCCCCTATTGATGATCCCCCTGCTGTTTGTCGTCGGGGCCCTGGCTGGCGGTGCCGCCCTGGCCCTGCCGGTTTATCTCAAAAGTAAATTAAAAGTCGACGAGGTTGTTACCACTTTGTTGCTCAACTTCATTATTTTGTTGTTCGTCAATTACCTGCTGGAAGGGCCCTGGCGGGACCCCATGTCCATGGGGTGGCCGCAGGCGGCACCAATCATTGATGAAGGAGTGTTGCCCCGGATCATGGCAAAAAGCCGATTGCACCTGGGCCTGATTATTGCGGTGATTTCGGCGGTCCTCATATGGCTGACCATGCGCTTTACCGTATGGGGTTATGAAATTCGCGCCGTTGGCAACAATGCCACGGCGGCGACTTTTGCCGGGATCAGTGTCAATGGAACGGTTTTGCGTGTCGCCCTGATCAGTGGCGGTCTGGCCGGATTTGCCGGGGTCACCGAGGTCGCCGGCCTCAAGGGATATTTGACCCTGGACCTGTCACCGGGTTTTGGTTATGCGGGCATTGCCGTCGCCATGTTGGCCAATCTGCATCCCCTGGGGGTTATTGTATCAGCGATATTTCTGGCCGGGATTTACGTTGGCGCAGATTCCATGAGCCGGGCGGTCAATATTCCCAATTATATTGCCGATGTCCTGGTGGCGGCATCGGTGCTTTGTGTCCTGGTCAGTCTGATGCTGACCCAATACCGCGTCAAGTGGCGCTAGGAAAGATGATCCGATGATCGATCTCTTTGAAATTTTCCTGACCGCTGGGTTTTGGGCCGCGACCATTCGCATCGCCTGCCCGCTGATCCTGGGAACCATTGGCGAACTGATCTGTGAACGGGCAGGGGTCCTTAATCTGGGTATCGAAGGCATTATGACGGTCGGCGCCATGTCGGGCTGGATGTGGGTTTATCAGGGCGGTGATCTGTGGACCGGGTTGGTATTTGCGGCCTTTGTCGGTGCCCTATTTGGGTTGTTACACAGTTTGTTCACGGTCTATTTGGGGTTGTCCCAACATGTGTCAGGCATCGGCATTACCATGCTCGCTTCATCGCTCAGCTTTTTTGTCTTCCGTATGATGCTGCCGTCGTCGACCACGCCACCAAAAATTGTCCCTTTCAAACCGATCCATGTGCCCGGATTATCAGACCTGCCGTTTTTCGGCGAAGCGTTGTTTTCCCACACCCCTATGACCTATCTGTGTTTCGCCATTGTCCCGGTGGTGATTTATGTGCTGTATCGTACGCCCGTTGGCCTGGCGGTCCGCATGGCCGGCGAAAGTCCCATGGCGATTGAAGCCCAGGGCATTAATGTGTTGACCGTGCGCACCGGTGCCGTCGCCGCCGGCAGTGCCCTGATGGCCGTGGGCGGTGCTTATCTCACCATGTCGGCCTTTGATGCTTTCTATTTTGGCATGATCAATGGTCGCGGCTGGATCTGTGTGGCGCTGGTGATTTTTGCCTCGTGGCGTCCGGGCAAAGCCCTGCTCGGGGCCCTGTTGTTTGCCGGGCTCGATGCCCTGCAGGTCCGTGCTCAACAGGTTGCCGGGGCGTTTATTCCCTATCAGTTTTTCCTGATGCTGCCCTACGTGTTGAGTATTGCGGCGATGGTCATCATGGCCCGCAGGGCGCGCTATCCAAAGGCCTTGCTGGTACCGTTCCGGCGCGGAGAGCGGATTTGAGGGTACGAAAAAAGGAGACCATATGATGTTGGATTTGATCGTTCGCAATGCCCGACTGCCCGGTACGGATGACACAGTGGATATTGCCGTGCGAGGGGGTAAAATCGCCGATCTGCAGCGCTCCCTGGAGGGCCAGGCCACTGAAGAAATTGATGCGGGCGGTCACCTGGTGACGGCACCTTTTGTTGACAGCCATTTTCATATGGACTCGGCCCTGACCTATGGCCAGCCCCGGGTCAATGAAAGTGGCACCCTGCTCGAAGGCATTGCGCTGTGGGGCGAACTCAAACCGACCCTGACGGTTGACGAAATCAAGGCCCGGGCCCTGCACTTGTGTCGCTGGTCAATCGCCCGCGGCACCCTGGCCATTCGCAGCCACGTCGACACCTCCGATGATCGCCTGTTGGCGGTCCAGGCGCTGATTGATGTGCGCGAAGAAATTAAACCCTGGCTTGATTTGCAACTGGTGGCATTTCCCCAGGACGGTTTTTTGCGCGCCCCCGGTGCCCGGGAAAATTTACTGCGCGCCCTCGATATGGGGGTCGATGTGGTTGGCGGTATTCCGCACTTTGAGCGGACCATGGCGGACGGGGCCCAATCGGTGCGCGAACTCTGTGAAATTGCCGCCGCGCGTGGCCTGATGGTAGATATGCATTGCGACGAAACCGACGACCCCCTGTCCCGTCATATTGAAACCCTGACCAGTGAAACCCAGCGGTTGGGGCTGGGCGGACGGGTCGCCGGGTCCCATCTGGCGTCCATGCATTCCATGGACAATTATTATGTCTCCAAACTGCTGCCGTTGATGGCCGAAGCCCATATGCACGCCATCGCCAATCCACTGATCAACATTACCATCCAGGGCCGCCACGACAGTTATCCCAAACGACGGGGCATGACCCGGGTGCCTGAATTGATGGCGGCCGGGATCAATGTGGCGATGGGTCATGATTGTGTGATGGACCCCTGGTACAGCCTTGGCAGCCACGACATGCTTGATGTGGCGCAAATGGGATTACATGTGGCGCAAATGACCGGTGTCGACGAAATGCACCAGGTGTTTGACGCGGTCACAAAAAATCCCGCCTGCATTATGGATATCACCGGTTATGGCCTGGATGTGGGTTGTAACGCCGATATGGTCATCCTTCAGTGTCAGGACCGGGTTGAAGCCATACGCCTGCGACCGGCCCGGCTTTTTGTCATCCGCCGGGGCCGGATCATTGCCCGAACGGCAGCGAATACACCGGTTGTTAATCTCGGATCCCACGATGAGGCTATTTTTTTTACGCTTTAAACAGAGCCCGCAGATGTTCGCACAATCGGCATCCGTTTTACCAAAAATTGCAGTCACCGCCGTTGCCGGCAGACCGCCTCTGGGGGGACGGCAACTAAAGACAAAAAAAGACGCTGGTAATCCGTCCTTGAGACGTTTTCAATAGAAACCATCTGGCGCTTTTATATATTTGTTTTCAACCCCCAATGGTCTGCAGTGAAGAGGCAATATGTTTGATATCGCAACCCTGTTGGTTAGCTTTACGGCGGTTGAATTGATCATGTCCGTGGTTTTGTTGTTGTTCACGGCAACCGGTCAAAAAGTCAAAGGCATAATGGAGTTAGCCTTGGCTTTGCTGATCGGCAGCCTGGGCTCCGTTCTGGCGTTCCTGGCGACAAACCCACCGCCTAACAGGTTTTATCTTTACACCGCGTCCCTGTGTTTTGTCGTTGGCGTATTGCTGTCGGCGCGGGCCATGCGCCACCTGCAGTATTTTGCCCGCCGCAAACTTTTGGAAACCCTGTGCCTGGGCTGCGCCGTGGTATTTAATGGCTGGTTTATTTTGGTTCATTCAAATGCCGTTGGCATGTTTACCGTGAACTCGGCGTTGTTTGCCGTCATCGGCGCGTTTTCGGCGGTTGATTTGCTGCGCGAGAAACGCCCGGATTTAAAACCGGGTTGTCGTCTGCTGGGCGTCCTGTTTGCCTTGTTTGCCGGGTTCATGGCGTTGCGTGCCGCGATCAGACCGTTCCTTGAAAACGGTACCGGCGTTCTGCCGCAGGTTACCCTGATCGATACCCTGGCCGCTCTGGTCGCCCTCGCGGCGGCAATTTTGTGGGCGGTGGGGTTCCTATGGACGGTCTATGGAGCGAGCGAATACCGGCTGCGACGGGCCAATGCCGATTTGGAACGGTTTACCGGTACGGTCGCCCACGATCTCAAGGCACCATTGAGCAGCATCACCGGCTTTTTAGGTATTTTAAAACGATCCCCGAAAGCCATGGACCCCGAGAAATCGCAAGAATACCTGGGCTTGGCCAACGACGCCGCCTGGCGCATGAACGAAATTATCGATGACTTGCTGGATCAGGCGACCAACGCCAACCACCAACAACTGTTTGCACGGGTTGATGCCAATTGCTGCAGCCGGGACGCCATTAAAAATCTGCAGTTTCAGATCAAACGGTTGGGTGGCACTCTTTCCGTCCAGGACCTGCCCGTTGTCTGGGGCAATAAAACACAAATCACCCGGCTTTTTCAGAACCTCTATGATAATGCCATCAAATACCAGGACCCAGCGCAAGCCCTTGAGATCAATGTCAATGCCACCTGCCAGGACGAGATCGTTACCTTTGCGGTTGCCGATAACGGCATTGGTGTGCCCGATGGGGCCAATGACAGAATCTTCGACTACATGCAACGGGTCGGCGATACGGAGACCGTCAGTGGAGTCGGCCTCGGTCTCTCCGAATGCCGGCGAATTGTCGAAAACCACGGTGGTGTCATCTGGCTGGACCCGGCGAGCAATGGCGGCTCGACTTTTTATTTTACGATGCGTCGGTCAAACCCGAAAACCTGAAGCCTGGAGTTCCTTGCAAATATCTCATGGCCCGGTGCGAAGGCCACCCAGTCGATCGAGGGAGGAGTGTCATAGAAGTGGAAACGCTTAGGGTCCTGACCCAAGGCTACCTGGGGTATGCCCGCGGTAAGTTTTTGTTTTGGCGTTAGGCCACTGTCGCCCTGGTTTTCCATATAACTTTTACTTCATGGGGGATTTCCATACCGGAACTTGGTTTGCGAATTTAGCGTCGGCAATAGGGAAAAATCAATTTATTCTGCGATGGGAACCCTGCCAGACCTAAGGCGTAGGGCGAGGCCAACAGACGTGCCGACGCCAATGGCAACCGATAAATCAACAGCAACGGTTAATACCAAAGTGATCAAAAGCAACATTCGCTCAGCCACCGGGGCCGACAAATAGGACCGCCATTTGGCGGGTTCACTCATGTTCCAAGCTGTCAAAATGAGCAACGCCGATAATGCAGGCATTGCCAAATAACCAACCAAAGGCGCTGCGATTATCAGGATAAGCAAAATAACCATGGCATGAACTATTCCGGCAACAGGCGTCTTGCCGCCGGCCCGCACATTGGTCGCCGTTCTGGCAATTGCCCCTGTTACAGGCATACCCGCAAACAGGGCGGAGGCGATATTAGCAAACCCCTGAGCCGTTAATTCAGCGTTTGGTCGATGATGACCTTCGATCATCCTATCAGCGACGACGGCTGATAAAAGCGACTCGATACCGGCCAGGAAAGCAATAACAATTGCCGATGGCAACAATTGCAAAATTCGACCGACCGTAATGTCGGGCAGCGATGGTACGGGTATTTGATTGGGAAGCTCGCCAAAACGCGAGGCAATTGTGTCGACCGTAAAACCCGTCACAATCACCAGCCCCGAGCCGATTAATATCGCGATAATGAGTCCGGGAAGTTTTGGCGCGATCCATCGCAGGAAGATAATTAAAATCATTGTCACCAGCGCAATTGTCAGGGCTGCAATATTCAATGTATCAAATGAGCTCCAAAGAGCGTGCAGAGTGGCAAGAAAATCGGCAGGAGTTGTATCGAAAGTAAGTCCCATAAAATCTTTAAGCTGGCTTGTCGCTATAAGTATGGCGATTCCGATTGTAAATCCATTTACAACAGCCTCAGGAACATAAGAAACCAATATGCCCAACCGGAAATATCCGGCGACCAAAAGAATTAAGCCTGCCATAAAAGTAGCGATAATTAATCCGTCGTAACCAAAATCCCCAATTACACCAAAGACGACAACGATAAAAGCGCCGGTTGGTCCGCCAATTTGAACCCGGCTGCCGCCCAAAAGCGAAATAAAAAACCCACCAACGATTGCCGTCACGAGGCCTTGCGCCGGACTTGCACCGGACGCGATGGCGATGGCCAGGCTTAAAGGCAAAGCAACCATAGCGACGGTTGTTCCCGCCAATAAATCGGCAAGAAAAAGAGGCCAGGAGTAGCTCTGTAATGTCGTCAATATCTTCGGTTGTCTCACGCAGTTGCTCGCTTTATGGATCTAGGGTCAGGACCCACCCGTTTCTCCCGCCATTCAAAAGCCAGTATTCCGGGTAATATTCAAACGGACAGCAATGAGGCCGCCCCCCTCCCAGAAAGGCGGCCTCAAGTGATAACCAATTTCTCTCAACAGGATAAATCAACCGTTCTATGAGGGAGCAATGAAACTCCCAAATATCTGTTTGTTGAACGCCTAGGCAGTTGCGGGAACAGATGGGCCGATATGCCGGTGAGTAAAAACAGGTAATTCACTTAAAAATGAGTATGTCGTTTGAATTAAAATTACACAAACGAATGTTATTGCAGTTCAATATCGATAATATTGCACTTATTTCAAAAAACCCCTTATTAATAAACCGACAATTTGGAACAATTGGATAAACCATATGGACATAAATCTAGCCCGAACATTCATCGACATCGTTAGCTCCGGGAGTTTTGTCAATTCTGCGAAGCGCCTTAATTTAACGCAATCGACGATCAGTGCGAGAATTCGCACGCTTGAGGATTTGTTGGGGCGGCAACTGTTTGTCCGCAATCGGTCAGGTGCAACATTAACCCCTGCGGGAAAAGAATTTTATAGATATTCTCTCTCCCTCACGCAAATTTGGCAACAAGCCTGCCAAAACCTGGCTGTTCCAAGTGGTTTTTCCTCGTTTATTTCTGTTGGCGGCCAGGCAAGCCTTTGGGATCACCTGTTAGTTGATTGGCTTGCTTGGATGAGAGACGAACAACCTCAAACGGCAATTCGTGCAGAATATGGGCAGCCGGATCGACTTACCATGCGATTGGCCGAAGGCATGTTGGATTTTGGATTGTTATACACGCCAGAAACCCGTCCGGGCTTAATTGTTGAGCCTTTGTTTAACGAAGAACTGATTCTGGTTGCTAATCCGATTAACACCGAAAACGACGAGTATGTCTTTGTCGATTGGGGCGCAGAATTTAGAAATTGGCACAACGTAAGATTTCCTGACTGGTCGAGCCCGCGTCTAAATCTGGTTCTCGGAGCGCATGGAATTGGCTATATTTTTGACAAAGGGGGATCCGGGTATTTCCCAAGACGGCTTGTATCACAGCATCTGAATTCGGGACGTCTGCGAGAAGACAAGAAGGCACCAACCTTTTCACTGCCTGTATTTCTTGTCCGTGCTTCCGCACATGACACCCCGCAGCTCACATCCGCCTTAGCAGGGTTGCGTCGTATCACCGCAAAAAATTTCAAATCTTCACTGTGCGAAGGCGACCCTGTCTAACGATGGAGTGTCTCATTGCGTTGTTTAAAATTACCCTTGGGAAATTTGAGGGGGCGTCGATTTTATGGTAAATATCGATGTGATCCATGATCAGGGCGGAAGGTACTGCTCATTTTGAATCAACGCTTGGGACCACGATTTCCGGCCCGAGAAATTGTCAAAACCGATTAATGTTATGGGACTCTGTTACTATAGTGCACGGGCCCTGGATGCAGGCCAAAGGTCCTTCCATCGCCGTCGCAGTCCTATCAAGGCTGCCCCTTGATCGATGACCCCGCTAACCGCAGTCATTATAGTCTTGTTTATGACGCTGCCCGCGTTGGTCAATGATAATTTGTTTCATCGTCCGTCCTCGCGATATAAGGAACGGACCGGTTTGTAAAACTAAGACAGTTCCTTGTGGGCAGGTTACGTTCACTAAATTTCGGTTAATTGAACACTGGCAACGAACCGCATGCCGCCACCGTCCAACTGGGACAGATATTCATAGGCGTTCAGCGCCCTTGGTCCAACACCGGCCGCCAGGGCTGCGAGTGAACCCGAGATAAATTTACGCCTATCCATTGCCACACCTCCCGGAAATAAATAATTCGATATATAGATCAGATTGCAATTATAATTGATATTGTATCAGAAAAAACAATATTAACGTGTATATTTATGTGGTTTTTTTTGAACAATACGCGAAGATGCGAAATGTTCGGGTCGCTTCTTAACCTCGAGCGCTTCGGGTATCAGTTAATATTTCGTCGTCAGAATTCCCTCAATAGCAATTGACATTTCATAAAAAATTTGTCCAAATGATAAATAAAAAAATGATCACGGCTAATGGGAGATTTTGAGATGGGCATCAATTCAGACGGTGGCGACACCGCCAGCATCACCCCCAATATTGCGTCGGGTCGCATTTCGGCGCAGCAGGAGAGCGATAATTTTGCCGATCTGCACCCCCTGTTGACCCCCTTCCAGGCATCGGTCGAAGCCGACCGATGTTATTTCTGTTACGATGCCCCCTGCATGCAGGCCTGTCCAACCGGCATCGACGTCGCCTTGTTTATTCGCCAGATTTCAACCGGAAATACCACTGGCGCGGCAGCCACCATTCTCCATGAAAACATCATGGGCGGTATGTGTGCCCGGGTCTGTCCGACGGAAACCCTGTGCGAACAGGTCTGTGTGCGTAACGACAAGGAAGGTGAGCCGGTGCAGATCGGCCGTTTGCAAAGATACGCCACGGACCACCTGATGGCGAGTGGCAAAAAAGTATTTGAGCGGCCTGACGATAGCGGCAAAACCGTCGCCGTCATTGGCGGCGGTCCGGCCGGTCTGTCGTGCGCCCACGGGTTGGCCCGCCGGGGCCATAATGTCACAATTCTTGAAGCCCGGGAAAAACCCGGCGGCCTCAATGAATACGGTATTGCCACCTACAAAACCGTCGATAATTTTGCCCAGCGCGAAGTCGACTATATCCTCGATATCGGCGGCATAGAGATCCAGACCGGGCAACGGCTGGGTCAGGATTTTACCCTGGATGACGTGCGCGCCAAATACGACGCGGTGTTCCTGGCGATTGGCATGGGCGGGGTGAATGCGCTTGGCCTGGCGGGCGAGGATGCCGACGGCGTCGAAGATGCGGTTGACTATATTGCCGAGCTGCGCCAAGCCGAAGACCGCCGACAGCTAAAGGTTGGGCAACGGGTTTTGGTGATCGGAGGCGGTATGACGGCGGTTGATATTGCCGTGCAATCGAAACTGTTGGGGGCCGAGGAAGTGACCATGGTATACCGCCGGGGCCAGCAACAGATGAACGCCAGTACCTATGAGCAGGAGTTGGCGCAGACCCGCGGGGTCAATATCAGAACCTGGGCGGCACCCCAGGATCTGCAGATGACCGACGGCAAACTGACCGGCATGACCTTCGCCCGCACCCGTTTGGACAATGACGGCCGCTTAGTGGTAACCAAAGATACTTTTTCTCTGCCGGCCGATGTTGTGTTTAAAGCGATTGGCCAGAAACTCGTAAGTGAACCGCTTACCGGCGGCGCATCTGCCGTTGCCCTGGAGGGCGGACGTATTTCCGTTGACCCGGAGCGTCGGACCTCGCTGGCCGACGTCTGGGCCGGTGGTGACTGCGTCGTCAACGGCGAAGACCTGACCGTTGCCGCGGTTGAAGACGGCAAAGTTGCCGCCCGTTCCATTGATACTTTTTTGCAGCAAGGAGCTTGAGATTATGGCTGATTTACGCGCAGATTTTCTCGGCATTAAATCGCCCAACCCGTTTTGGCTGGCATCGGCGCCACCGACCGACCGGGAAGTTAATGTCACGCGGGCCTTTAAGGCCGGTTGGGGCGGCGTCGTCTGGAAAACCTTAGGCCTTGATCCCCATGTGGTGAATATAAACGGTCCTCGCTATGGCGCAATCCATGGCAGCGACCGCAGCCTCGCCGGGTTTAATAATATCGAGCTAATTTCCGATCGACCCCTGGGCATCAACCTGCAGGAAATTAAAGCCGTCAAACAAGCCTGGCCGGACCGTGCCGTTGTTGTTTCCTTGATGGTGCCCTGTGACGAGGCCTCCTGGCAGGGTATTTTGCCGCTGGTTGAAGCGACCGGTGCCGACGGGGTCGAACTCAATTTCGGCTGTCCGCACGGGATGTCTGAGCGGGGCATGGGGTCGGCGGTTGGTCAGGTCCCGGAATATATTGAAATGGTCGCACGCTGGTGCAAAAAACACACCCGCATGCCGGTGATCGTAAAATTGACCCCCAACATTACCGATGTGCGGTTTCCGGCGCGGGCGGCGAAGGCGGGTGCCGCCGATGCGGTGTCGTTAATCAATACCATCAACTCGATCGTTGGTGTGGATCTTGATCAGATGGCGCCCATGCCGACAACCGATGGCAAGGGTTCGCACGGCGGGTATTGCGGTCCGGCGGTGAAACCCATCGCCATGAATATGGTGGCCGAAATTGCCCGCGACCCGGAAACCCACGGGCTGCCCATATCCGGCATCGGCGGCATTAGCCAGTGGCGCGATGCGGTCGAGTTCATGACTTTGGGTGCCGGTAATGTTCAGGTCTGCACGGCGGCCATGGTCTATGGGTTTAAGATCGTCGAAGAGCTTGTCGACGGCATGAAAACCTGGATGGACGACAAGGGCTACGAGCGGATCGACCAGTTTGTCGGCGCGGCGGTGCCCAACATCAGTGACTGGCAGCACCTCAATCTCAATTATGTGGTGAAAGCAAAAATCAACCAGGACCTCTGTATCAAATGTGGGCGCTGCCATATTGCCTGCGAGGATACGTCCCACCAGGCGATCACCCATACGGTCAATGGCGAACGGCGCTTCGAGGTTATGGACGACGAATGCGTCGGCTGTAATCTATGTGCGATCACCTGTCCGGTTGAAGGCTGTATTACCCTCGAGCAGATGACGGCGGGCGTTGACCCCAGGACCAAGTTGCCGATCAGTGGCACCTATGCAAACTGGACAACCCATCCCAACAATCCGCAGGCCGTACCGGTCGAATAAATGTGTTCGGTCGCGGAAAAAGGGCCCGGCGATAACAGGGGCTTGGCGTGACAGGTGACGAACAGGAAACTTCCGTGGCGCGCCCACATGCTGCCATGCTTTTATACGCCTTCCTGGTCTCCACATCGTTTCCCGTCGGCAAAGCGATAACCGATCACGTCGATCCCGTTGCCCTGACCTTTGCGCGGTTTGTCTTGGCAACGGCGGTGTTTTTTGTGGTTTATGCGGCACGGGAAAAAATCAGCCTGCCTTCTTGGCGCGATTTGCTGCGTTATTCGGTGATCAGCCTGTCCATTGTCTTGTTTTTTGTTCTGATGTTCGAAGCTTTGCAACTGACAACACCGGTAAAAACCGGCTCGATTTTTACCTTGCTTCCCCTGACCAGCGGATTGATCGGTTTTGCTCTCATGGGGATCCGGGTTTCCGGCCGGCAGATCCTGGCCCTGATGATCGGCAGTCTGGGAGCCATATGGGTTTTGTTTGACGGGTCTTTGGCGCGGCTTCTGGCCTTTGATCTGGGTCGGGGTGAAGCCTTGTTTGCCTTGGGAACATTGTCTTTTGCCGCTTATTCACCGCTCATAAAAAAATTACACCGCGGCGAAAGCACCCTGGCCATAACATTTTGGGTTCTGGTCTGTGGCAGTGTTATGCTGGCACTCGCCGGCGGCACAAAAATTGCCGCAACGGACTGGCCGTCGGTGGACGCGTCGGTTTATTGGGGAATCGCCTATCTGGCGTTATTTAATACGGCATTGACCTTTTATTTGGCCAAATATTCCAGCATCCGGTTGCCGCCGGCCAAAACCATGGCCTATACCTATCTGATTCCCGGTTTTGTCGTTGCCTTTGCTGCCGTCGGCGGCACGACGCCCGGCCTTTCCGTCCTGGCTGGAATCGCCGTGACCATTGTCGCGATGTATTTGTTGCAGCGGTCGAGTTAAAGCATTTCCGGGATAATACCCTGGACCTAAGAGCGCGGCAGGATGCCATTTAACAATACGGATTTAACATAGGTATTGGCGTCGGCAAAAATCTTGTCGGGTTTTGCGGTGCCCGGTAAAACCGCCCGGATCTGGGTTTCAAAATCCGCATAATGTTGGGTCGCCGCCCAAATCATGAAAATCAAATGATAGGGGTCAACCTTCGACAGCCGGCCCTGTTTGATCCAGGCTTTAATGACCTTGGCTTTTGCTTCGACCAGTTCGCGCACCCGGGTCTCGAGCACCGGTTTAAGGACCGGAGCGCCTTGTAAAATTTCACCGATAAATAACCGCGATGCCTCCGGATAAAGCCGGGAATATTCGATTTTGCGCGAAATGTACCGGCCGATCTCGGTTTCAGGATCACCGTTTACCTTAATTTCCTCAAGCGGATCCAACCACATGTCCAGGGTTCGGTTGAGGACCGCCAAATAGAGGTCATGTTTGCGCCGGTAATAATATAAGAGGTTGGGTTTTGACATGCCGGCTTTGTCGGCAATCTGGTCAACGGTAGTGCCGCGAAACCCGTAGATGGAAAAAACCTTGAGTCCGGAATTCAGAATGTGCTGCTCTTTTTCCTTTTGTATCCGCGTTCTTTTCTTTGTTTGTGATGCGCGGGCTGTGTCCGTTGGCCTGGTTAAGGTCAATCCAATTCTCCCTACCGGTTGTTTGGGTTGGTCGGGCGGTGATCCCGGTCTCCCGGTTGTTCATAACCTATTGTCGCGGTAATCAAAACACGAAGGCTAATGAACGGCACCAATTCCCCGCAAAATGATGTTGGTAACGTCTTTTTTTGCCTGGGCATATTGTTCATCCGACAGGTCTTTGTTGCCATTGAGGGTCTGAATTTGATGGCCGAAGTCGGCGTAATGCTGGGTCGTTGCCCAGATCATATACAGCAGATAATGGGGGTTTATGGCGGAGATCCGACCCTCATCAATCCACTTCTGGATGACCTGGGCCCGGGAATCGGTCCACGCCTTCAGGGTTGTTTCCAGATAATCCTGAATGATTGGAGCGCGCTGGATGATCTCGTTGGCCCAGACTTTCGAACCTTTCGGGTTGAGCCGCGAGATATCCATTTTTTTGTCAACATACCGGGTGATGGCTTCGACCGGATCATCACAGGCATCGAACGAATCGGCGGCTTCCAGCCAGATATTAAAGATGTTGTCGATGACCCGACGATAGAGGTCCTTTTTGGTGGCAAAATAATAATGCAGATTGGCTTTTGGGATTCCGGCCTGGCGGGCAATGCGGCTGGTCGTCGCTCCTTCATAACCGTAGTTGGCAAAAACATCCTCTGCCGCGCGCAGAATAAGGCGCTCGTTTTCTTCACGAATTGCCGTCTTTTGAGAGCCGGTTCGGGTGGGCTCGTGTGCAGTCATCTTTCCCTCCGCAAATGATCGACAAATCCCTTGACCAGTTGGTCAATAAAGGTCTAGCCTGTTCTTGACCAATTGGTCAATTTAAAAAAAGTGCGGGGTTTGAATTGTTGCAAAAATAATCCGCTGAAATTTACAGGTGCGGGGTACGTCCCGAGCGAAATATTGCATTGTGGTCGTTCGTCGCTTTGGCCGATTGGCAGGGCGAAGATGTCAAAGCCGGAACGGTCCGACATACAGGGAGGGCAAACATGACGAAACTGCGTGGTGGGTTAATTCAGATGGGTCTCAAGGGGGACACATCCATGACGCCGGAACAAATTCGCGACAAGATGCTCGAAGCGCACCTGCCGCTGATCGATGCGGCTGGTGCCCAGGGTGTGCAGGTCTTGTGTTTTCAGGAAGTTTTCACGCAACCCTATTTCTGCCCCAGTCAGGACAGCAAATGGTATGGCGCTGCGGAGGTTATTCCCGACGGTCATACGACACGGCTGATGCAGGAATATGCAAAGAAACACAATATGGTCATCGTCGTTCCCATATACGAAGAGGAGATGACCGGTGTGTATTATAACACCGCTGCGGTGATTGATGCGGACGGCACCTATCTGGGCAAATACCGCAAAACCCATATTCCCCATGTGGCCGGGTTCTGGGAAAAATTCTTTTTTAAACCGGGCGCGTCCGACTGGCCGGTGTTTGATACCGCCTACTGTAAACTCGGCGTTTATATTTGTTATGACCGCCATTTTCCCGAAGGATGGCGGGCCCTGGCCTTAAACGGCGCTGAATATATCGTTAACCCCTCAGCCACCGTGGCCGGAGTTTCAGAATATTTGTGGAAGCTGGAACAGCCAGCTTCGGCCGTTGCCAATGGCTGTTTTATTGGCGCGACCAACCGGGTCGGCACAGAAGCGCCGTGGAACGTTGGCGAATTTTACGGACAGAGTTATTTTGTCAATCCCCGCGGCGAGATCGAGAAAATTGCCAGCCGTGACAAAGATGAGCTGATCGTCCACGACATGGACATGGATATGATCCGGGAAATTCGCAACAACTGGCAGTTTTTCAGGGACCGCCGACCCGAGACCTACGATCCGCTTTTTGAGCTGAACTGATTTTATATTTTTCTATATGAGCCGATAGGGAGTTTCCGTCATGAATGACACATCCAATCTGAACGTAAGTGGCGAACGCCTGTGGAACAGCATTGCCGAAATGGCAAAAATCGGTGCCACGAAAAAAGGTGGCAGCTGTCGCCTGGCCTTGACTGACCTGGATAAACAGGGCCGCGATATGTTTGTCGGCTGGTGCGAAGACGCCGGCTGCTCCATAAAAGTCGATAAAATGGGCAACATTTTTGCCCGCCGCCCGGGCCGCAACAATGATCTGGCACCGGTGATCACCGGCAGCCATCTAGATACCCAGCCGACCGGTGGCCGTTTCGATGGTGTTTATGGTGTGCTGTCGGGACTGGAAGTTGTGCGCAGTCTCAACGATCTGGGTTATCAGACGGAACGTCCCATCGAAGTTGCCGTATGGACCAATGAAGAGGGTTCGCGGTTTCCCCCGGCGATGGTTGCATCGGGGGTTTTTGCCGGTGAGTTCAGTTTGGAATACGGCCTGTCCCGTGCCGATGCCGACGGCAAAACCATGGGCGAAGAACTGCAGCGCATTGGCTACGCCGGTTCGGAAGCCGTCGGTGGCCGCGATGTGCATGCCTATTTTGAAGCGCATATCGAACAGGGGCCGATTTTGGAAGCGGAAGAAAAAACCATTGGTGTGGTTACCGATGCCCAGGGCCAGCGCTGGTACGAACTCAATTTAACTGGGGTTGAATCCCACGCCGGTCCGACGCCCATGAACCGCCGCAAGGACGCCCTGCTGGGGGCGGCCCGGATCATTCAGCGGGTCAATCAGATCGGCCTCGACAATGCGCCGGTCGCCTGTGCGACGGTTGGCATGATCAATTCTTATCCCAATTCGCGCAACGTAATCCCCGGCCAGGTTTTCCTGACCATTGATTTCCGCCATCCTGACGACGCCGTTCTCGGGCAAATGGATGCAACCCTGCGAGCCGACATCGAAAGCATTTGTGACGAAGTTGGATTGAGTTTCGAGCTTGAGCAGATCTTTTATTATGCGCCCATCCATTTCGATGAAAGTTGTATCTCTGCCGTGCGCCAGGCGACCAAGGATTGTGGCTACAGTACCCGTGAGATGGTTTCCGGCGCCGGCCATGATGCCTGTTATGTGGCCGCCGTTGCACCGACCTCGATGATTTTTATTCCCTGTATTGACGGCATCAGCCACAATGAAGTTGAGGACGTTAAACCGGAATGGGTGACCGCTGGTGCCGATGTTTTGTTACGCGCCATTCTCGAAAAGGCGGAGCACGTCGTTTGAGGGTTTGAACGGATGTTAGGCAAAGAGGAGATGCAAAATGTGGAGGACGAAGCGGGCGTGGTCGACCTAAAAACACGAACCGTCGTAAACTGCCAGGACTTGTCGCTGACTTTTGAGACGGCGGACGGGCCGGTTTATGCGCTTTCTGATATCAACCTGCGGGTCGAACATGGGGAGTTTGTCTCTTTTATCGGCCCGTCGGGATGTGGCAAAACAACCTTGTTACGGACCATTGCAGATCTGGAAAAATCAACCGGCGGTTCGATCACCGTCAACGGGGTTACACCGCTGGAAGCCCGCATGAACAGGGACTATGGATATGTCTTTCAGGCCTCGGCGCTTTATCCATGGCGGACCATCGAAAAAAATGTCGCCCTGCCGCTTGAGATCATGGGTTTGTCGGCGGCCGAGCAAAAACAACGGGTGGCAAAAAACCTCGAGCTGGTTGAACTGGTCGGGTTTGAGAAAAAATTCCCGTGGCAATTGTCCGGCGGAATGCAGCAACGGGTATCTATTGCCCGGGCCCTGTGCCTGGAACCGGAACTGCTGCTCATGGACGAACCTTTTGGGGCGCTCGATGAAATTGTCCGTGATCACCTCAACGAACAGTTGTTAAGGCTGTGGGACAAGACGGATAAAACCGTTGTTTTTGTTACCCATTCCATTCCCGAAGCGGTTTTTCTGTCGAGCAAAATTATTGTCATGTCGCCCCGCCCCGGGCGGATCATCGATGTGATCGATTGTGGGTTTCCCCGTGACCGAACCCTGGATATCCGCGAATCTCCCGAGTTCCTTGAGGTTGCCCACCGGGTTCGCGAAGGATTGAGATCCGGGCACAGTTATGAAGACTGATCGCAATAATTCGTGGGCCGGACGCATATGGAGGGGGTTTATCGCCGGTAACAGCGGCCCCGTTGCCACACTCTCATTATTGATTGTTGTGATCTGGTATGGCGGTGCCGTTTACATGAACACGCCCTGGCAAATCGACAAATTCCAGCGGGCAAAAATCGACTGGTCCATGACCAGTCTGGTGCGCGAAACCCTTAGACAGGACCGTCCCGTATTGCCGGCACCGCATCAGGTTTTGGTGGAAATGAACAACACCATCTTTGGTAAAAAGATCACCTCCAAACGGAGCTTGGTTTACCATACCTGGGTGACCCTGTCGTCGACCTTTCTGGGGTTTGTTATTGGCACGCTTTTGGGTGGTTTGATCGCCGTTGGCATCGTCCATGTGGTGACCCTGGAAAAGAGCCTGATGCCCTGGGTGATTT
This sequence comes from Rhodospirillales bacterium, assembly GCA_021775095.1. Lineage (GTDB taxonomy): Bacteria > Pseudomonadota > Alphaproteobacteria > Rhodospirillales > Casp-alpha2 > JABMNT01. The sequence continues at coordinate 155,539 of JAJFII010000055.1, read as the reverse complement.
CCTCACAAACCATCCCGATCCTGGCCCTCGCGCCGATGATCATCGTGGTCTTGGGCGCGATCGGTCTCAAGGGCCTGGTGCCGAAAGCCATCATCTCCATGTATCTGTGTTTTTTCCCGGTGACCATCGGCATGGTCAAAGGCCTGCGCTCGCCTAACCCCCTGCAAATGGACCTGATCCAAACCTATAATGCCAACCGCTGGCAAACCTTTTGGAAATTACGGTTCCCATCTTCCGTGCCGTTTTTGTTTGCCAGCCTGAAGGTCGCCATCGCCGCCAGTCTGGTCGGTGCCATTGTTGGTGAAATGCCGACCGGTGCCCAGGCGGGTCTCGGCGCGCGCCTGCTGGCCGGCTCCTATTATGGCCAGACCATTCAAATCTGGTCGGCCCTGTTAACCGCAGCCATTGTCGCGGCGCTGATGGTCGCCCTGATCGGGGTGATCGAAAAATCCACCCTCAAACGCATGGGCATACAACCGTGATCCCGGCGGTGGACAAATTTTATGCCGTTGCCATTTGTGCGGCGATTGGTGCGATGATCCTCAACCCCCTGGCCGCACCGGAAACCGTCAGCATTTTTGCCGCACCCCTGTTTGTTTTTGCCCTTGCCGTTATGCTTGGATTGGCGTTGTGGTTCTCCTGGAAGGGCACAACATCACCTGCCGATGGCCTGTGGTTTTTGGCGGCTGTTGGTGTTGGTGGCACAGCAGCCCTGGTTTTGTTATATGGCCATGGTGGCGCGGGAAAGGTTTCCGCCGCTTTTTGGGTTTTCATCGTTGGCCTGTGGGCCCTGGCCTGGCGGGGAATTGACTGTCTGGCAGCCTTCAGGTCCTTAACGGTTAATCGGCAACGCTTCGTCGATGTGATGATCCCGGTGCTGTTTGGTGCCTGGTTGTTGTTTTTGTGGGAAGTTATTGTCGCCGGGTTTGAGGTGCCGCATGTGTTATTGCCACCGCCCAGTTCCATCGCTGCGCGGTTCGTAAGTTCTCTCGATATATTGCGGGCCGACTTCTATCAAACTTTCATGAAAGCCGTATTGGCCGGTTATGTTTTGGGATGCGCCAGCGGTTTTGCCGTGGCCGTGCTGGTTGATCGGGTGGCGTTCCTGAAACGCGGATTATTGCCATTGGGAAACCTGGTCAGTGCGTTGCCGATTGTTGGGGTCGCGCCGATTATGGTCATGTGGTTTGGTTTTGACTGGCAGTCAAAAGCCGCGGTTGTCGTCATTATGACATTTTTTCCGATGCTGGTGAATACGGTAACCGGATTGTCCGAGGCCGGAGCACTGGAAAAAGACCTGATGCGTTCCTACGGTGCCGGATACTGGCAGAACCTGTTCAAACTCAGACTTCCTGTATCCCTTCCGTTTATTTTTAATGCATTGAAAATTAATTCGACGTTGGCGATGATCGGAGCGATCGTTGCCGAGTTTTTTGGCACGCCAATCGTCGGTATGGGCTTCCGCATCTCTACCGAGGTGGGGCGGATGAATGTCGATATGGTTTGGGCGGAAATTGTCGTTGCCGCCATTGCCGGTTCGATGTTTTACGGTGTGATGGCGCTGCTCGAGCGTAAATTCACATTTTGGCATGCTTCCTATCGTCATTTACGGTGATGAATTGAATGAAGCGTTAATCAGAGGAGGACGAACTATGAGGAAAATTTTATCAACCGCTGCGGCACTGGTTATGGGTATGACCGCCTATTCGGCTCATGCCGCTGACAAAGTGACGTTACAGTTAAAATGGGTTACCCAGGCACAATTTGCCGGTTATTACGTCGCCAAGGACAAAGGGTTTTATAAGGACGCCAATCTTGACGTTACCATCAATCCCGGCGGACCGGACGTGGCGCCGCCGCAGATCATTGCCGGTGGCAGTGCCGACGTGATTATTGACTGGATGCCTTCGGCCCTGGCATCGCGTGAAAAAGGTGTGCCACTGGTCAATATAGCGCAACCCTTTAAACGGTCCGGTATGATGTTGACCTGTCGCAAAGATTCAGGGATTAAGTCGCCGGCCGATTTTAAGGGCAAGACCCTAGGTGTATGGTTTTTCGGCAACGAATACCCGTTCCTGAGCTGGATGGCAAAACTCGGCCTGTCGACCGAAGGAGGCGCTGACGGGGTAACGGTCCTCAAACAGGGATTTAACGTTGATCCCATCCTGCAAAAACAGGCTGCCTGTGTGTCAACAATGACCTACAATGAATACTGGCAGATTATCGATGCCGGCCTTACGCCCGATGAACTGACCGTGTTTAAATACCAGGACCAAAAAGTCTCAACCATGGAAGACGGCCTGTACGTGTTAGAGAAAAACCTCAGCGATGCGGCGTTTGTCGATAAGATGGCGCGGTTTGTCAAAGCCAGTATGAAAGGCTGGGCCTGGGCCCGCGACAATCAGCAAGCGGCGGCTGAAATCGTCCTGGAAAACGATTCGTCGGGGGCACAAACGGAAAAACACCAGGTTCGCATGATGGGTGAGATCAATAAACTGACGGCGGGATCCGATGGTAAACTCGACCCCGCTGACTATGAGCGCACGGTGCAAACCCTGCTGTCCGGTGGCTCGTCACCGGTGATCAGCAAAAAACCCACAGGTGCATGGACCCACAAGGTCATCGACAAAGCCATGGGGATGTAATCAACCAACACAAAACGGCGGCCATCCGGGCCGGTTTACCGGTCTGGATGGCCCTAAAGGAACTTGAATTTCGGAGGGTGTGATGAGCGTACATATTAAAGGCGGCACGGTTGCCACGGCAGATCGGACCTACCGGGCCGATGTTGTGGTCGAAGGTGGACATATTGTTGCAGTTGGTGAAAACCTGGACGTTTCCAGTGGAGCCGAAGTGGTCGACGCCGGTGGCTGTTATGTGATGCCCGGCGGCATTGATCCCCACACCCATATGGAACTGCCGTTCATGGGCACGGTCGCCAGCGAAGACTTTTTCTCGGGAACCTCCGCCGGTGCCGCCGGCGGGACCACCATGATTATCGATTTTGTTATTCCCTCGCCCCAGGAAGATGTCATGGAAGCCTTTCATAAATGGCGCGGCTGGGCAGAAAAATCGGCGACCGATTACAGTTTCCATGTGGCCATCACCTGGTGGGATGAAACTGTTAAAAAAGCCATGGAAATCCTGACCCGGGAGCACGGCGTCAACAGTTTTAAACATTTTATGGCCTACAAGGGCGCCATCATGGCCGATGACGAAATCCTGGTGAACAGTTTTAACAACGCCCGGGAACTGGGTGCCATTTGCACGGTGCATGCGGAAAACGGCGATTTGGTTTTTCATTTGCAACAGGAGATGTTGAAGCGCGGTATCACTGGACCGGAAGGTCACCCCTTATCGCGTCCACCGGAAGTCGAAGGCGAAGCGGCGGACCGGGCGATCCGCATTGCCCAGGTTCTCGATGTGCCTTTGTATTTGGTCCATACCTCCTGCGAGGACGCGGTTAAGGCCGTCACCCGAGCCCGGCACGAAGGCCAACGGGTCTTTGCCGAAGCCCTTGCCGGGCATCTGGTGATTGACGACAGTGTATATCGAAACCCGGATTTCGATTTTGCCGCCGCCCATGTCATGAGTCCGCCGTTCCGGCCGAAAAAACATCAGGAAATTCTTTGGAAGGCGATCCAGGCCGGGATGATTCAAACCACGGCGACCGATCATTGTTGTTTCTGTGCGCCGCAAAAAGCCGCTGGTAAGGACGACTTTACCCTGATCCCCAACGGCACTGGTGGTGTTGAAGACCGCATGGGCGTGCTTTGGCACCACGGTGTCAACAGTGGACGGCTGACGATCAATGAATTCGTTGCCATCACCTCGACCAATGCCGCGAAGATTTTTAACATCTATCCACGTAAGGGCATGATTACCGTCGGCGCCGATGCCGATATCGTCATTTGGGACCCGGACAAAGAACGAACCATATCGAAGGACAGCCACCACCAGAATATCGACTTTAATATTTTTGAAGGCATGACGGTGAAGGGCGCGAACACGGTGACCCTGAGCCAGGGCAAGGTGGTCTATAAGGACGGCGAATTGCGGACGGTGAAAGGCGCTGGACGGTATGTGGATCGGCCGACTTTCGCGCCCTATTATGAGGCCTTCAAAAAACAGCGGAAATTAAATCAACCGACGGCCGTCGACCGCGGCTAATAAATCTCCGGATTGATGGTCGATGCCCGGGCATCGACCATCTGGTATAAGAGATGCCTTACGGGAATTATTCACAAAATACCTAAAGGGAGATTTCATCATGTCAAAAAGCAAAATGGCTATCGGGCTGTTTGCCGGCCCTGATGGTGACAACCGGCCTGGCGACCGCCGCCGAACCCCAGTTGAGCCGAATCGCTACCATGCCGGCCGGTGCGGAAGTGACCGGCCTGAGCAGCAATGCCCTTGGCGATTTGTTTGTTAACGCCCAGCATCCGGATGGCAAAAACGATTTTAAAGACGGAGGCAAACCAGCCCTGGTTGGGTATATGCAGGGGTTTGACGCGACGTCTTATCAGGCCGGCAGTATGAATATTCCGGCCGTCGGAGATGCGGTTCAGGTGGCCGCCGGGCAGTTTGTGAGCTTTGCCAAGGCCGGCGATAAACTGGGTTCCGGCCAGCTGTTCGGCGGTGTCTATGATCACGCCGGCAACATTATGTACGTATCCAACGCCACGGGAAGGGGCCGGCCGGGAGGGTGCCAGCGCCGTCAGCCGGTTGCTGCTTCATCGTACCAATGGGCAATGGAAAGCCGACTTAAAACAGTCAAAAATGCTCGATTTGAGTTCCATTGATGGCGGATTTGTCATGTGTTCCGGTGTCGTCACACCGTGGGGTACACCGCTCATGGCGGAAGAATATTTTTATTATGGAACGGAGATCTGGAACCACCCGAACAATCACGACGCCGACGAAAAAGCCAGCTTCAGGGGCGGCAATGATATTTCTTATATCAAACCCAAATCCATGTCCAAATACCTGGGCCGCATGGCCAACCCCTATCGCTACGGCTATATGATCGAGGCCAATAATGCCGCCGCCGAAGCGGAGCCGGAACTGGTAAAACATTACGCAACGGGTCGACTGAGCCACGAATCAGCGGCCGTTATGCCCGACATGAAAACCCTTTATATGACCGACGATGATTCCGGCGCCTATGTCGGCAAAATCTACAACACGGCTTCCGGCGGTGTGCTCTTTAAGTTCGTTGCCGACCACAAAGGCGACTTAAGTGCCGGCACCCTTTATGCGGCAAAACTGGCGCAGGATAAAAACGACGACCCCCATACATCCGGTTTTGATGTGAGCTGGGTCAAATTGGGCCACGCCAGCAACAGCCAAATCACTGGCTGGATCAGCTCCTACGATGGGGTCACGGTCGCCGATTATGTGGAGGGCAGCTCAAATTACCTGTCCAATGCGGACGTCAACAACTGGGCCGAAGGTAAAAGTGGCAAAGACCTGAATGGCGATGGCCAGATCGGCAGCTATGCAGACGACCGCCCGGCATTTCTGGAAAGCCGCAAAGCGGCGGCGGCGCTCGGTGCGACCAACGAATGGGACAAACTGGAAGGCGTAACGTCGCACGGCAATAGGGTTTATCTGGGGGTTTCCGCCATTTCCTATGCCATGGACAAGGACTGGGGACATCTTGATTGGGCGACCGGCAAAAAAGATCAAACCAACGCCGGTGCGATTGCCCTGACGGCTGAAGATTGTGGCGGTGTCTACGCCGGTACGACCGGTGCGGATTTTAACATCACCCGTCTCGAGCCTTATGTGATGGGGAAAACCGTCGAAGGAAAACGCTGCAGCCCGGATCTGCCAGCCAATCCCGACAACATTCTGGCGATGGCCGATGGCAGCCTGATGATCGGTGAGGACGCGGGCAAAAAGAAACATGTTCTCGACATGTTATGGATCGCCCGGTAGGCGTTTGGTATAAGGACCGGCCCCGGTGGCCGGATCCGGGAGGCCCCGGGCAGGAAATTATGGGCGGCTGTTGCAAATCTCAACGGTCGTCCGTTTTTTCTAGAGCGCGTCTTCCTTAATTGGATTCACTGAGATCGAATACGGGCTCCTCCCGACAGGAGAAGACGCGCAGGCGATGTCCCTCTCGGGCCATGCAATGGCCCTGCCGGGCAGCGGGCGCATCGTCAAGCGTTTTCGACGCAGCGGGAGGAGCCCGTATTCGACCAAAGGCAACGCGTCCAGCCCACCGAACCGCGTCAGGCCCCGTTTGCGATACGCCAGCATCGCCGCACGGACCCTTCCTTGTCGGAGACCCGGACGCGCTGTCTCAGTGGTTCCAATTAAGGAAGACGCGTTCTAGGACCCGGCCCGATTTTAAACGTCTCTGCCTGTTTTTTTACACCTCTTCTCCACCATCGGCCAGAGTCTGTGCGATACGGCGGCGCACCTCTTCCGGTTGGGCATCGACCGCCTGGGCAAGGCGTCGCAGTTGGTTGCGCAGACCGTGAACCTGATCGAGCAGTGGCAGCAGCACATCGACGGTATCGTCATCGAGTTGCAGGTCGTTGGAAAAATCATAGATCAGGCCGACTCGGGCGACATCAATTTCTTGAAAATGATATCCGTCGGGGTCGGTGGTCGGTGTCACCCACCCGCGCTTGATCCAGATTTTCAGGGTCTTCAGGTGGAGCCCGGAAAACCGCCCGACAACGTCGTATTCATTGACCATTATCCTGACCTCCCGGTGATGCCTGGCGCGGGTCATAGGCGTGATCTTTGGCCCAGTCCGTGATAAAACCTTGAAGATCATCGTCTATGGATTTGGGTAACACGACCCGCAGTTTGACCAACTGATCTCCGTTCATTTGTTTGCCACTGCCGACTATGCCTTTGCCCTTCAAGCGCAGAGTGTCGCCACTGTTCGAACCCGGCGGCAGGGTCATGGAAACCACGCCATAAACCGTTGGCACTGGGACCCGGCCGCCGAGCACGGCCTCGTTCAGGCTGACGTCCAGCTCCATGACAATGTCCCGGTCGCGCCGCTGGAAAACCGGGTCCAGGGCCACTTGGATTTTGATATAGGCGTCGCCATTGGCAGCTCCGCCCGCAGCGGCTCCCCCCTTGCCCTTTAGCCGTAACTGCTGACCGTCCCGATGACCGGGCGGAATTTTAACGTCCAGGGTTCCTCCGTCCGGTAAATGAATGCGTTTTTTTGCCCCCGTTGCCGCTTCGCTAAAGGAAATATCCATCTGATAGTGCAGGTCATTGCCCATGGGCGACCGGCGGCGGCCCTGACCGGCATTTTGCTGGGCCCGGAGCAGGTCGGAGAATAAATCACTGATGTCGTCGTAACCGGCGCTGGAACCGTAGGGGTGATCCGACGTTGCATAGTCATTGTAGAACTGGCGCTGTTTTTCATTGCCCTGGGCATCGATTTCGCCAGCATCATATTGCCGCCGTTTTTCCGGGTCAGACAGGATGTCGTAGGCCGAACGGAGATTGCGAAATGTCTCCGCCGATTTTTTATCACCCGGATTCAGATCCGGATGATGTTTTTTGGCAAGCGAACGGTAGGCCTTGCGAATATCTGCCTCAGAGGCCTTTGGTTGCAGGTTGAGAATTTCATATAATTCTGATGCCACCGTTTTGACTCCACCGGTTTGGGAAGGGTTTTGCCTCTTCAGGCTGCGTTGTTCTCAGGCCTTGCTATCGGGTCTTCGGGCGAAGCCCCCTAATCCTCTCACTGATCGGCTCATGTAAGCACATGGTGCGGCCCATTTCAATGATCTGGGTATAAGGTTCCCGGACCGATGAACTGGCGGAAATTTGAGAATATTCGGCCTGCCGACCTCCGGTAATAGTTACCGCGTGATAGCAAAATTGTGGTCACAACTCGCCAATCCATCCAGCCCGCAAAGTCTGACGAATGCGTTGTGTGGTGCTTTTCAGATCATCGGCGGCATCGATCTGGTGCCAGCTCATGGGCCCCGGATCAACAGCCGATTGTTGGCGTGCGACCGGTTCCGTCGCATCGGAAATGTCATGCACCCGTGTATGGATCCGCCCGACCCGGGTGTCGAGTGGTGCGTTCAACCAGATTCCCACAAAGGGCACCTTTAAATCCCTGGCCAGGGATTCCAGGATTTGCCGGTGCCGGGGATTTGCGAAAACTCCGTCACAGATGGCCGAATGGCCAGCCAGCAGAATTTGTCGGGCGTCCGCATAAACCTGATTATAGGTTTTATCGGTGGCGGCGGGACTGTAGCCGGACGGTGGCAGGCGGTCGTGCGGGTCGATCCCCGCCAGGCCTTTGCGCAGGGCATCGGTGCGGACAATTCGGGCACCGGGTGCAGGCCCCAAATGGGGTGCCAGAGCCCGTGCCTGACAGGACTTTCCCGTTCCAGAAAATCCACCTATCGCCATCAACGCCGGGGACGGTGGCGACAGGTAGGCTTCGGCCCTTCGAAAATATAACTCCACATCGCGACGAAGATCCGGGTCGGATGGACCCTGCGGTGGTATTTGTGCCAGGGTCACATGGGAGCGGACGGCGGCACGTAAAGATAAAAACAAAGGCAAAAGCTGCAGGCCTTCCAGATCGCCGGTACTATCCAGGTATCGATTGAGCGTTCGATTGCCAAGCGGCCGCAGGTGCCAGTGGTCGAAATCCATCAATAGAAAGGCCAGATCGTAAAACACGTCGATTTCGGCAAATGCAAGATTAAATTCAAGGGCATCGAAGAGGGTTGGTTTGCCATGGAACAGGCAGATATTTGCCAAATGCAGGTCGCCGTGGCAATGGCGCAAGCGACCGTCATCTTCCCGTTTTTTTAACAACGACGCCTGTTGCTCAAGCACTTGATGCGTTCGCCGGGTCAGGCTCCGGGCCTGTTGGGCCGAGATCAGGTTGCGCCCGTGGGCCCGAAAACTGGCTAAATTGACGTCCAACAGGGCGCCGGTACGGTTGGGCTCAAAGCCGCCCCGGATGACCTCACTTGCCCCATGAAAGTCGGCAATGGCCGCGGCCAGTTGGTCGGTCAAAGGTTCCGTTAACTGTCGACGTTCAGCCAAATTACGAAACAGCGTCGCGTTATCAAATCTTAACATTTTCACCAGCCAGTCAACCGCTTGTCCGTCACCGGCCAGTTGTAATCGGCCGTTCGGCTGGCGGGTCACCGGTACAACATCGAGATACATGTCTGGCGCCGTCCGGCGATTTATCCGCAGCTCAATCTCGCAGGTTTTTCGTCGCCGGCTCACCGTCGAAAAATTCAGATAGGGCAGGACAAGGGCCTTTTTCAGTTTGTAGGCAAAGGGACCCGCCAGAAAGACATGGGATATGTGTGTGTCAATGCGGCTGACCGAACCGACAGGCAGCCCGTAGGTATCGGCATCCGACAAAAAAATAAGAATCTCCTCTTGATCATCGATGCTTTGCTGATTTTGCAGGGACGGTTTAGACATGGCGTTTGGCTCACATGAGTTATCGGGTGGGCCAGTTTAGACCCGTCAAATGTCGCGGTCATTGATCTGGGTTCATCACCATCGCTCGAGTATCCGACAGACGATGCCCGGTCTGATTTGAATCAATGCGCGAAACGGTGGACGGCCTATCATGGCAACTGAGTTTAACTTTTTACCGAGGAGAGGTTCAATGACTGCATCACCACAAATGACAACTGACAAGGCCGATAAAAACATATTGGCGAAAACCGAACCGACACGGAAAACCGAACCGACACCAAAGAAAAGCGAAAAACCGGTCAATCAAAACCTCGAACAACCGGTCGTTAACCGGCAAGCGACGGCCCCCGCGTTGACCGATTGGTCGAAGGACATCGGACGGATGATGGACGATATGTTTCAGTCCTGGTCGACTCTCAGCACGTTAATGCCGTTTGGTGAGGCTTTGTCGCAAAATAAAAATGATGCAATCAGCCTGGAGAGCTGGAAGCAGCAAGCGGATCGGTATTTTGAGGAAATCAACCGCCGTTGGACCGGGGCCAGTGCCCTCAACCCCTTTGATATGTACCGGATACCTAACGGATTTTTGTTTAAGTTGAAGGTTGATATCGAAGAAGATGACGACGTCTATGCCATTTCGGCCGAGTTGCCAGGCCTCAATAGCGACGACATTCATCTCAATATCGATGACAACGTGTTAACCATATCAGGTAAAAAGTCTGTTGCGTCAGACGCCCAGGGCTGTGTCAGGGAACGCCGTTTTGGTTCCTTCCTTAGGTCCTTTACTTTGCCCGATACGGTCGATACGGACCAGGTACAGGCAACCGTTAAAAACGGGGTGTTGACGGTCAACCTGGCGAAAATACCATCGAATGGCGCGGGTGGTAAGACAATCCCCATAAGGCACTGAATTTCCAGGTGCCGTGGATCGGCGGCGGGCCCGGTGTGGCCCGCCCTGTTTCCTGAACGGTCGGTTGCACAGCAAAGGTTATAGCCGGAGGTTGGCGGTATGGCGGTTTAATACATCCTGGTTTTGTCGAGAATATTGCGCATGTCCCGGGTTCTGCCGTCGATAAAACAGCTGAGGTTGTGGCAAAAAATATCGGTGATGAGCTGGTTTTCCTGTGCCACGGTGCTGGCCGAATGGGGGCTGATCAGGACATTTTCCAGATCCCACAGGGGACTGGTTTTCGGCAAAGGTTCCGTTTCAAACACATCCAGGGCGGCAAAACCAATGTGGCCGGACGCCAGGGCGTCGGCCAGGGCCTGCTCGTCGACGACCTGACCGCGGGCAATATTTATAAAAACCGCGCCGGGTTTTAGGGCGGCAAGGGCCTGGCGGCTGATCATGCCCTGCGTCTGCGGTGTATGGGGCATGCTCAGGACCAAAGCGTCGGCTTCGGCGAGAAACTCAAAGAGCTGATCGGAGGGATATAAGGCATCTGCCCCCAGCTCCTCGGCCCTGTGTTTGGCACCGGGGCGGGCCAGAGCAATGACCGTCATGCCAAAGGCCCGGCCAATGGCCATGACCTGTCGGCCGACGCCACCGGCGCCAATGACCGCCAGGGTTTTGCCGGCAATGCCTTCACCGCAATATCTGTTCCAACGCCGCGCCTGACGTTCGATCTCTAAGTGACGGTGATCTTTGTAAAACCCCAGCAAGGCAGAAAAAACAAAATCCGCCAGGGGCCGTGCGTGGATGCCGCGGGCCGTGGTAATGAGCAGATCAGAGGATTGTAAACCCAAGTTTTTGACCATTTGCCCGACCCCGGAACTGGTGGTCTGGACCCATTTGACATGTGCTGGCAATTGAAATTCATCTGGTCCGCTTTGACCGACGGGAAAATCCCATAGAATATGGGCCTTGGACAAGTGGTTTTGCCACCGGATTTCCTGCTCGGCTGTCCGGACAAACCCGTCGACGCCTTTGTGATCCGCCACGTAACGAAGCGGCGGCAGCAGTTCCGGGGTGTAGTGGACCTCAATCCGGTCCGGGCAGGTCGCCCGAATGCGCTCCACGTGAACCGGCTCAAGCGGCGAGGTGATAAAAATGTTAAGGCGATCCTGGGTTAGCGTCATGGGTTCGACAACTTTCTGGAATTTGTAGATATATTATGAAAAACACAAATAATCGAAAATTTTCTTTCCCCGGAAATACTTTTCTGGTACCAATTTGTCAACCGGATCGACCTCACATATCTGTCGGTCCCCATAAATCACGCAAGGAGGATTGTAATGTTCAAGGGTAAATTTGGCTTGTTATCCATCGCCAGCCTTCTCGGTCTGGTCCTGATGACCAATGTGGCTTTTGCCGAAGTGACCTGGCGGATGGCCCATAAAATGCCGCCCGATAGTCCGGAAGGCCAAGTCTTTCAGAAGTTTTCCGATCTTGTCGATAAATATTCCAGCGGACAAATGAAAGTCAAAATGTTCCCCAATGAGCAGCTTGGCAAAACCAATGCGGTCATGGAGCAGCTTAAACTGGGAACCGTGCATCTCTATGCGGAAGGCTCGACCTACATGAAAAAGTGGGTCCCCGAGATTACCTGGATCAGTGCGGCATTCCTGTTCGACAGCCATGCCCACTGGGTTCGGTTTATGAATACGGATCTGGTCAAGGGGTGGTACGCCAAGGCCTCAAAACAGGCTGGCGTTGGCGTGTTGGGGGACCCTACGGCGATCCTGCGTGGCCCCTACCGGGTGATGGTTACCAAAAAAGATGTGAAGAATTTTGATGACATGAAGGGGCTGAAACTCCGAATGCATCCCAACAAAACCGCCATCGCCACCTGGACAACCATCGGTGCCGATGTGAAAACCCTGGCCTGGACGGATGTTTATCAGTCCATTGACAAGGGCATTGTCAGTGCCGTCAACAGCCCCATCGCCCTGGTTGAATCCATGCGGTTTTATGAAGTGGCACCCCATGTCGTGCGCCATGACGAATATTATCAGTCAATCGGTTTTATGGTGCACCAGCCGTCCTATGACAAACTGAGCCCGGACCTGCAGGCGGTTGTTAACAAAGCCTATGCACAAGCCGGAAAGTTCAGTTTTGAGGTGATGAATAAATCTGCCGATGAATCGATCAAACGGATGAGCTCGAAAGGCGTTACATTCATGGATGTGGATCGCAGTCCCTTCGTCTCGGTGATGGCTGATTTTTACAAAAAGATGGCTGCCGATGGAGAGCTTCCACAAGGGTTTCTGGAGACCGTGGAAAAAACCCGCTGACGCGCCCCTGTGACTCAGGCCGGCATAAATGAACAGTGAAATCAAAGATGGGCCGCTGCTGGCGGCGGTCCATCGGTTTGATCAGGTCATGGGAGCGATTTCCCAGGTTTTCCTGGTGCTGGCGAACTTGTGTCTGGGACTGATGTTAATCGGCACAGCGGCGACCATCTTGTTGCGCCTGATCAATGTTTCCTTTTACTGGATCTGGCCCTGGACCATGCAGTTTTTTGTCTGGATGTCGTTTATCGGGTTTTATGTGGTCTATCGGCTGGGCAAGGATATAGCCGTTGATTTTCTGGTCATCAAACTGGGCCCGAAGGCCCTGCTGGCAACCCGCTATGGGGTGCCGGTTTTGATCCTGATCGTCATGGGCATGATGCTTTTGGAAATGCCGAAGATCCTGGCCAGCCAGGTTGGTGTGATCGACGGGGTTGTCACCCCCTGGGGGGAAATCGAACGGTATACCCTGTCCATTCCCCTTGGCGTTTCCTGCCTGTTGATCTTTCTCAACGCCATTCTTGATATTTTGAAAACCTGGGTTGGCATGCCCGAACTGGCACCGTCCCACGCCACCGACCCGGACAGTTAATCATGTTTCTGGTTTTATTCATCGGTTTTATCGTCTTGATTTTGTTACGGGTCCCGGTTTCCATGGCGATTGGTGCGGCCGTGCTGATGACCTTTGCGACCAGCGAATTTTCCGATTCCCTCTACATCATCCCGCAACAGATCCTCGAGGGGGTTAACAAACCGTCCCTGGCGGCCGTGCCGTTTTTCATCATGGCCGGCAACTTGATGAATGTGGTTGGCATGACCGACCGGATATTTAATTTTGCCAATGCCCTGGTCGGGCATTTTCGCGCCGGGTTGGCACAGGTTAACGTGTTGTCGTCAATGATTTTTGCTGGCGTCTCCGGGGCCGCCGTTGCCGATTGTGCCGGGCTTGGCGCGATTGAAATCAAAGCCATGAAGGAACGGGGTTACAAGCCGGAATTTGCCGCCGCCGTGACCGTCTGTTCGGCGGTGGTCGGACCGATCATTCCGCCCTCCATCGGCCTTGTTATATACGCCTTCCTGGCCCAGCAGTCGGTCGAGAGAATGTTCCTGGCCGGGCTCATTCCCGGGCTTGTGGTAGGTGGCTCGTTGATGGTTTTTAACCGGTTGCTGGCGATTAAATACAAATTCCCAACCCAGGAACGGGCCAGTTTCCATGAAATCCGCGAAGCCGGCATCGACGGGGTCTTGGCGCTGATCGCACCGGGGATTATTCTGGGATCCATTCTGGGTGGTTTTGTCACGGCAACGGAAGCCGGCGTTTTGGCCTGCATATACTCGATGATTTTGGGTTTGTTTTACAAAACCCTGACCAGGGAACGGTTATGGAAAGCCCTGACCGATACCATGTTAATGACATCGGTGATCATGATCATAATCGGATTTTCCATTGCCATGGGCTGGCTTCTGGCGATCGAACAGGTGCCGCAAATGATCGGCGACGCGGTATTTTCCGTGACCGAATCCCGTTCGGTATTTCTTGCCCTGATGCTGGTTTTTATCATTCTGGTGGGCTGTGTGGTTGAAGGGGTGCCGGCCAAATTAATGTTGGTTCCCATGTTATTGCCGGTGATTGATAGTTTTGGTATCGACCGGGTGCATTTTGGCATCATCATTCAATTGGGCCTGCTCATTGGCATTGCCACGCCACCCATGGGAATTGGCCTGTACATCATGGTTGAGGTTGGCAAAGTGCCCTTCGAGAAGGTCGCCATTGCCGTCCTGCCGTTTATGATTCCGCTGATGGTTGTGCTGGTTCTGATTACCTATGTGCCGCAACTGACCCTGTGGTTGCCGGATCTGGTCCTCGGGCCGGACACCCCCATTCGCTGAGCCCCGTCCGAAGCCCCCCTGATCCGCCCTGGTGGTTATTCTCGCAGGTGTTTATTTGAGTTTTGCCGCAACCTTTGCCGATGCGCCGGAGCGATCTCCCAATAGGGCACCGGCCAACATCAGTTTGTGTCCTTCCGGTTCGGCCTGTTGTTTGCTCAAAGCCCAGTCGACATCGGCTTCGGCTTGGCCGGCGGGCATGACGAGGACGCCGGAAAAATCGGCAATCACCACGTCACCCGGGTTAACGACCGCCCCGCCGATGCAAATGGGAACGTTAAAACTGCCACCCACGTCATAAAGCCGGGTGGTAATCGGTGCCGTGCCCCGGCACCAGACGGGCAACTGATACTGGTCGATTTCCGGCACGTCCGTGCACGGTCCATCAATCACCACGCCGGTGCAGCCCGTGGCGACAATAGCTGCCGCAACGCCACCGCCCAGACAGGCATGTTTGTCATCGCCCAATCGGTCAATACACAAAATATCTCCGGGACGCAGGAACTGGACGATGTGATGCAGCAAGGTGGAATCCTGACCGGGAAGGGCCAGGGTCACGGCGGTACCGGCCCGGGTCAAACGGTCGCCCAGAACATTCTGGATCGAACGGTCGGCGAACCCCATATGGCGAATGTGGCCGACGGTCGCGGTCTCCGTGCGCGCACATTTTTCAATCAGCGCCGGTGCGACCGGGTTGGGCATTTCCTTAATCACATAACTCATGGGTTCTAACTCCTTCTATGCCTGTTCCACAGGACGGGATTTTGGGCTTAATTGCTATCGGATGCCGAACCGACACCTTGTTCCGTGAATTTTTCCTTGATTGCCGAATAGGTGCGATGGCGGTGGACGTCAAGGATTGCCAGGGCATCTTTGGTTTTTCTGTCGATAACACTTTCGACCAGTTGACGGTGTTCCTCTTCAATGTCGTTGGCAACCACATCGGTGATTTTTGAGCGCGGCGTCATGATCCTGCGATACCGTTCCAGGTGGCCGGTCAAATGATCGAGAAACCGGAGCTGCCATTTTGACCCGCAGGCTTTTAACAGGGCATGGTGAAAAGTGCGGTGGCGCAGTTCACGCTCCTCTTCGGCCGCCGGGTCTCGGATTAGGCCCGGTGGAAAGGTGCGGTTCATTTTGTGAAAACTGGCGACAATGCCCGCTTCCCAGTCATCGTCGCCCTTGGCGATGGATAATTTTAGGGCACGGGCTTCCAGATCTTTGCGTAAATCGATCAACTGATCAAAATCGTCTTCGGAAATCTGCGACACCCGAAATCCGCGTTTGCCTTCGGCCGTGACAAAATGTTCGGCGGCTAGGCGCGCCAGGGCTTCGCGCAGTGGGCTGACCCCGGTCTCGTAGTGGGTCTTTAACCATTCGGTGCGCAGGGGCTGGCCCGGTACCAAACTGCCGCTGCGGATATCGCGGCGCAGGTTTTCATAGGCAACAACAGCCAGGGTCGTCGGCTGTGGATCAATTCTCAAATGTTCTGCTGTTTTGATAACATAACCCTCCTGAACCTCATGTCCTGCGGACACCGAATATAGTACATGGCAAAAACAATCCAGTGCAATATATTTTCGGAAAAAAACATATTTACGAAAATAGTTGAATGGTGTTAACATCAATTCCACAGTTTTTGTATGCTGTTGGGGGCGGTTCACATGATAAAAATACCTGTTACAGATCAGGACAAGGACCGCTGGCGCGATTGGGCCCTGCCCCTGCGGATCATTGTCGGTTCCGTATTTGCGACAATTGTTGTGCTGACCATTGCCCAGATCTTTTTTCGGTTTGTCCTTAACAGCCCGCTCGTCTGGAGCGAAGAACTGGTCCGCTTATTGGTTGTCTGGATGACCTTCATTGGCGCTGCTGTGATTTGTTGGGATGGCCGCCACCTGAGCGTTGATGTGCTGTTTGTCCGGTTGCCGAAAAAACTGCGGCGGGCTTTGCGGCTGTTCAATTGCGCCGTGGCTCTCGGGTTTTTAAGTTTCCTGGTGTGGTATTCAATTCCCATCGTTGAATTGTCCATGTATGTCAGCCTCGGTGCCATGGACCTGCCGGAAGCCATTTACCGGGTCCCGGCGACAATCGGCGGCATCTTGATGATTGTTTTTATTTTCCTGCGTATTTTTTTGCGTTGGCCCCGTCCTGGCTGGACGACCGACAACGCCGAAAAAGACAGCGTGATGTAGGGGCGGGCCATGCTGACGGTGCTTGTCCTCGGTTTGCTGGTTGTCTTATTGATTTCCGGACTGCCACTGGTCTTTGCCATGGGAACGACCTCCATGGTTTACATGTTTCTGGCCGATATCTCCCTGTCAATGATGACCCAGCGGATGACCACGGCGGTTGATTCTTTTTTGATTTTGGCGATCCCGTTTTTTTACCTGGCCGGCGAACTGATGAACGCCTGCAAATTGACCGATCGCATCATCGCCATGGCCCGGGCCTTTGTCGGGCACATCCATGGTGGACTGGCGCAGGTCAATATCTTTGCCTCGATGATTTTTGCCGGCATGTCGGGTTCGGCTACCGCTGATACGGCAGCGCTCGGATCGGTGCTCATACCGGCCATGAAAAAAGAAGGATACCCGGCTAATTTTTCGGCGGCGGTCACCGTCGCCTCGGCCATGGTCGGGCCGATCATTCCGCCGTCCATCGGGATGGTGATCTATGGGGCCTTGGCCGATGTGTCGATCGGCAGATTGTTGCTGGCCGGAATTCTGCCGGGCATCACCATTATTATCGTGCAAATGGTTTTTACCTGGTTTCTCGCCCGGCGTCGCAATTACCCCCGTTATCCCCGCGCCAAATTACCCGAGGTGGCGCGTGCCACCTGGCGGGGGTCGCCGGCCGTGCTGTTTCCCGTAATCATCGTTGGCGGCATCTTGTCGGGTGTGTTTACACCAACGGAAGCGGCCGCAGCGGCGGTTCTTTATGGCTTGATCCTGGGCGTCGGTATTTATCGCAATGTCGGTTTCCGGGAGTTGTGGGAAACCCTGATGAAGGTATCGTGGGGCAGTATCCGGGTGCTCATCATTATCGCCGTGGCGTCGTCGTTCAGCTGGATCATGATCCGCGAACAGGTGCCGCAGACCATTGCTCATTTTCTCGCAACCTTTACCGACAACCCCCACGTGATTCTCGCAGTCATGGTTGTCCTGCTGTTTTTGGTCGGGTTGTTTATGATTGCCTCATCGGCGGAAATTGTCCTGACGCCGATCCTGGTGCCGGTCGTGGTGACCTTTGGCGTTGACCCGGTACACTTTGGTGTTTTGATGATTTTTGTTTTGATCATTGGCGGCGGCACGCCGCCGGTCGGTGTTTTGTTGTTCATCGCCCAGGACATCGCTGAAATTCCCTTCTCGAGCATGGTTCGCGCTATGTTGCCCTATTATATACCGTTATTTGGTGCCGTAGTTGTGATTGCGGTTTTCCCCGATTTAAGCCTGTGGTTGCCGGACATGGTGTTTGGCGCGGAGATAAAGTGAGACCCGAAATGAGCAATAAAAAATACCTGTTGCAGGAAATGACCTGGCTTGAATTTAAAGAGCGCCTCAGTGAAAAACCAACCCTGTTGTTGCCTTTTGGCTCGCAGGAAGAACAGGGGCCCATGGCGCCCATGGGCGACTGGATGCTGACGGAAATTCTGGCCGGGCGTATTGCCGAACAAGCCGATGTCATCGCGGCGCCAACGGTGCCCTTTGGGTACGCCGATTATTTCCGGCCGATTGCCGGCGGTGTTGCCTTTCGGCCCGATACCTTTCGCCGGGTGCTCGAAGACATCTGCGAAAATTTCCTCAACCACGATCTGGACCATTTGGTTATCTTTAACGGTCATTCGGGAAACTATCCGCTGATTGACCAGACCATCCGCAAGATCAAAGAGGAACGGGGGGTGCTGATCCCCTGCCTGAATGTCTGGCGGCTCATAACCCCGGAAAAATGGGAGGAATTTCACCCCGGGTTCGGCACCAAGGCCTTTGGCCACGGCGGGGATCCGCTGACCTCCGTCTATCTGCATTTGTTGCCGGAACTCATGCGCATGGATTTAATCAAGGTGGAAGCGGAAAAGGGGGAGATGATCGGCCTGCCTACGGTCGGTCTCAATGCCGTGAAATTTCAGGGCGTTGACGTGAACATGGCGGTCGACATCACCGACCGGTGCGGTAACGGAATTGCCGGTGGCGATCCAACCCGCTCAACCGCCGAAATCGGCGAACAAATTGCCGATTACATAACCGACTATACCGTCGCATTTCTAAAACATTTTAAAACCGTAAATACCCGCATTAACACATAAGGAGAGGACAAATGGAACTTAGGAAAACGCTTATCTGCTGCAGCCTCGCCGTCACGGCGTTGCTGATCACCGGAATCTATTCACCAGCCAATGCCGTCGACGTCCGTTATGGATTGTGGGCCAAGGAAGGCGAAGCCCAGCACCTCGGTGCCCTGAAGTTTAAGGAGGTTTTGGAGGCCGAGTCCAAGGGCCACTTCAAGGTCACGGTTTATCCCGGCAATCAACTGGGAACACCGCGCGAAATGCACACCCAACTGGCTCTGGATACCACCCAAATCATGGCCAGTGGCGATCCCGGGATCAAGGAAATCGAATATCTGGCACTGCCTTATTTAATGAAAGGCATCAACAATTATGCGGCCGTCATCAACAGTGACATTGGCAGCGACTGGAACAAACTCCTGGTAAAAACCCGGAAAATGAGTTTGCTGGGTTTCCTGCCGCGCAGTCCGCGCCAGATCAGTTCGAACAAGATCATCCACAAAATGTCGGACCTAAATGGCCTCAAACTGCGGGCACCGCAGCGTGATTATTACGTGGAATCGCTGACGGCGCTGGGTGCCAAACCCACACCGATGGCTTTCAAGGAGGTTTATACGGCCCTGCAAACGGGACTCGTCGACGGTCAGGAAAATCCCATCGAGACGATTTATGCCCAGAAGTTTTATGAGGTACAAAAGGGCATCGCCATGGTCGACTATATCGACAAACCCGCCTACGTGATGATCGGAGAGCCCTTTTGGAGCCAATTATCGGACGCCGAAAAAGCCATGGTGAAAAAGGCCCAGGCAGCATCGCGCACCCTGGTTCAGGGCCTGTTGCCCGGCCAGCAGGAAAAGTTCATCGAAGATATGAAAAAGCGCGGGATCACCATCACCTACCCGGACAAGGCCGAGTTCATCGCGGCGACCCAGCCGGTTCGCGAC
The DNA here is from genome assembly GCA_021775095.1 of Rhodospirillales bacterium. GTDB lineage: Bacteria > Pseudomonadota > Alphaproteobacteria > Rhodospirillales > Casp-alpha2 > JABMNT01. Next base: position 135,745 of record JAJFII010000055.1, on the reverse strand, counting down.
AAATTGGGTAAAAACCGCTGGGGTGAGGAGACCTACAAAAAAATCGTCGAGATCGGTAAACAAGACCTGTAATTTGCCTCCCAGACCTGGGGTTCCGAGACACTCGGAACCCCCTTTTTGTTTTATCTATGACCGGCTGGCATCAGGGAGTATCTGAGTAATGAATAAAAACATCGAACAATGGCACGTGCATAAACGGGCCGTGGCATCGGAGCGCGGCGTCGTCGCATCGCAAAACTGGATGGCCGCAGCGGCCGGAGCCGACGCCCTGTCGAAGGGTGGCAATGCCATTGATGCGGCCGTTGCCTGTGCCTTTGCCCTGGGGGCGGTTGAGCCGTGGATGTGTGGATTGGGTGGCAGCGGATATATGGTGATTTGGCTGGCCGCCGAAAAACGCGCCACGGTCATTGATTTTCAAGGCACCTTGCCCCAGACCATATCCCTCGACGATTATCCCCTCGACCCCAATGTCCCAGAATCGATCATGGGATTCCCCGGCGTCGCCGACAATGCCCATGTGGTCGGGTACCGTTCAATCACCGTTCCCGGCGCCGTATCGGGTTTGACGACGGCACTCGAGAACCATGGCAATCTGGCCCTGGACCGGGTCTTGGGTCCGGCCCTGCAACTGGCAGAACGGGGTATGCCCGTCGACTGGTTCGCCACCCTGCAAATCGCCCTGGAAGCCGGCGAACTGGCAAAGTTCCCAAGCTCGGCCGCGACCTATCTGCCAGGTGGAGCGCCGGCTCAACCGGAACAGTTTTTATCCCTGGGTAAATTGCCGGCAACCCTGAAACGTCTGGCCGAGCACGGCCCCCGGGATTTTTACCAGGGGCAAACCGCCGAGCGCATGGCCGCCGACCTGCAGGCCGGTGGCAGCCGCATCACTACCGACGACCTAGCGGCCTACCGACCGGTTATCATGGCGCCCCTGGTCGGTCATCACCGGGGTGCGGAAATTTATACGGCAGGCGAAAACTCCGGCGGTCGGCGGTTAAACGAAGCCTTGCAATATGTCGCTCAACACCTGGATCTGGATCAACCGATCGGTGCTCATACCTTTGCCACCTATGCCCACGGCCTGAACAAAGCCTTTACCAGCCATCAGCAACGGCTCAAACCGGTTATCAATGCCGGTTGCACGTCGCACATGAGCGCCGTTGATGGCGACGGCAACATGGTTGCTCTGACCTATACGTTGCTTAATCGCTTCGGCTCAAAGGTTATGTTGCCGTCGACCGGCATGCTGATGAACAATTCCGTCTCCTATTTTGACCCCCGGCCCGGTTTTCCGACGACCATGGCCGGCGGCAAACGCATCAATTCATCAAACATGTGCCCAACCGTTTGTGTGCGCGACGACCAGGCGCTGTTTGCCGTCGGCGCGTCCGGTGCCAACCATATCGTACCCTGCACCATGCAGTTGACGGCCTTGTTGCTGGACTACGGCATCTCCCTCGAAGACGCCTTTAACCGGCCCCGCATTGATGCCGGCGGACGGACGAGCATCCGCGTTGATCCGGCCCTGGGACAAGCGGTGATCGATCAACTGGCCACCGAGTTTGAACTGGAAATCGCCCAGAACCTGGTGTTCCCCAAACTCTATTCCTGCCCGTCCGGGGTCTACCGGGACCCGGTCAGCGGCCACACCTGCGGCATGGGCGACAAGGCAAACCCCGTCGCCGGGGCGGTCGCCGAGGGGCCGTTTTCGTTGGACAGTGGGGCAGATGCAGGCACGCCGTCGGTGCGGGCGTGACGACCGCTCAGGTCAGTAATCCTTACCCTCAGGGATTAAATTATCAATCGGTTCGCCGGCGATGAATTTGCGGATGTTTTCGGCGATGGTTTTGCCGCCGGCTTCCGGGTCGAGCAGGCTGGCGACGTGCGGCGTGACCAAAATGTTGGGATGATCCCAGAAGGCATGGTCGGCGGGCAGGGGTTCGCGATGGAAAACGTCGAGGGTGGCGGCTTTGATGTGGCCGCTTTGCAGGGCATCGAGCAGGTCTTGCTCGACCAGATGCTGGCCGCGCGCCGTGTTGATAATGCAGGCCCCTTTCGGCAGGGTCCGGAACAAGTCGGCGTTGAGAATGCCTTCGGTTTGTGACGTTAAGGGCAACATACAAACGAGAATTTCTGCCCGTTGTAAAAACGCCTGTTTGCCCTCGGGCCCAGCGTAACAGTCGATGCCGTCAATGGATTTTTGACTGCGCGCCCATCCGGCCACATCAAATCCGATGGTCGCCAGGGTGCGGGCGCAATCGGCCCCCAGATTGCCCAGACCCATGATCCCGACCCGGCGCTGATGGGCCGGCGGTTCGATGATCTGGCGCCATTCGCGAACCGCCTGGGCGGCGACGATTTCTGGCAGCCGCCGGTGTAACCGCAGCACATGCAGGGCCACATATTCGCGCATACGAACGCTCAGGTCATGGCCAGTGGTTCGAATGATCGGTAAATGTTTGGGCAGGTCCGGGTCACACAGAATGTGGTCAATACCGGAACCGATGGAAACAATACATTTCAGGTTTTCGAAGGTTTTTAACCACCCCGGTTCGGGTTTCCAGACGATGGCAAAATCGATGGTCGATCGATCCATTTCATCGTCCGACAAAAACACCTCGAATTCCGGAAGCAGGGACGACATGTGGGTTTTCCACCAGGGCGCGCGTGGACCATTGACCTTTAATACCGCTTTCATGGAACTCCCCCATATCTGTAATCAGAGTTTTTTATATCATGCATATTTTCGTATAAACAGAAAGAATCGAAAATCCTTTACAATATTTACCGGGCGCTGGATGATTTAACCGGAGGAATACCAGCCACCGTCAAGACATCCCTATGTCTCCCGTGTGGGATTAACAGGCTGGCAGCATTTTACCAGGTCCCGATAACAGCCAGAGGATAGCCATGAGCCCACGAGATCAAATCGCCGAGTTCCACGAGGACTTAATCCAGTGGCGGCGAGACATCCACGCCCATCCCGAATTGGGATTTGAAGAAAACCGAACATCCGATCTGGTGGCGGAAAAACTCCGTTGCTTTGGCATTGATGTGCACCGGGGCCTGGGTAAAACCGGTGTGGTCGGCACTTTGCGGGTCGGTAATCACGGCGCGACCATTGGCCTGCGGGCGGATATGGACGCTCTGCCGATCATGGAGGCAAACACCTTCGCCCATCGTTCAGTCTTTGATGGCAAGATGCATGCCTGTGGCCATGACGGCCATACCACCATGTTGTTGGGCGCCGCCCGCTATCTGGCGGAAACAAAAAACTTCGAAGGCTGTGTGCATTTTGTCTTCCAGCCGGCGGAGGAGGGGCTAGGCGGCGGCGACGCCATGGTACAAGACGGCCTGTTTGAAAAATTCCCCATGGACGCGATTTTTGGCATGCACAACCGGCCGAGCACACCCGCCGGGCAGTTTGCCATCCGTTCCGGACCGATGATGGCCGGCGGCGGGTTTTTTGATTTAACCATCGACGGCAAAGGTGCCCACGCCGGGCGCCCGGAATCGAGCATCGATCCGGTACTGATTGCCGCGCATATCACCACGGCTTTGCAATCCATTGTTTCACGCAATGTCAAACCGGCCGAACCCCTGGTCCTCAGTGTCACCAAAATTCATTCCGGCGACGCCTATAATGTGATCCCCCAGTCGGCCGTCATGAGCGGTACGATCCGGGCTTTTTCAAACGAGGTTATGGCCATGGCGGAAACCCGTATGCTGGAAGTCGCTGAAAATGTAGCGGCGGCTTTCGGTGCCACCACGACCCTGGATTTTAAGACCATCTTTCTGCCCCTGATCAATAACAACAAGGAGGCGGAATTTGCCGGCGATACGGCAGCGGAACTGGTCGGCGAGGAAAACATCAACCGCCATGGTCCTTTGATCATGGGCTCGGAAGATTTTTCTTTCATGCTCGACAAATGCCCCGGTGCCTATATCAATATTGGCAATGGCGGCGGTGTGGTGGACTGTGAAATTCACAATCCGGGGTACGATTTTAATGATGAAATCCTGGCCCTGGGCGCCAGTTATTACGCCCGGCTGGTGGAGCGCCGTTTAGCAAAATCAAAGGACGTGTAATACCAGTTGGCCCGCTTAACTGGCGACCCGGTATTACCCCCTTTTTGGAGGCGATGGCGACGTTGGGTCGATGCAACATAGCTTGAAGACTTAGCTATAGGGGAGAGTGCGGTATACGCAGAAATCAGCCTTGAGGAAGGACTAGAAGAAAGCGGTTATATGGGTCCTGACCCTAGGGTTCCCTTAGCTCTAATCGCTCATGCCATGAGCAAACCACCTGCTACGGTCTTCTCATATCTCAGGTATCATGGGCGCATCCGGCCCCGGCGATTTTGTTTTACAGTCTTGCTGGAAGTCGATGGAAAAAACACAGAGAGGTTTGTTTCTGCATTATCCAGGCCTATGATAAAAAATCTTCCTGGACCCTAAAGCAGAGCCTGACATGGGATCGGGCACACATCTGGCCGCTTACAAAAGGTTCCCATTGGCAACAAAGAGGGACCTATATTTGCGTCCCCGTTAGTCCGTGGCAACAGGGTGCAAACGAGGATACGAACGGACTGCTGCAGCAATATTTCGCGATGGGAGATACACTCTAGAAAGAGGGTGCTTCCTTCACTTTTCTAGCGTCGCGTGCTATAATCCACGCCGTTCGTGAAAATTAGCTGAAATGCCTTTGGCGTTAGAAGGTGCAGATGATGAACCGTGTCCAGAAGTGCTGGCCGTGGCGTGCCTTGGCGAGTGTTATATTCCTTGGTTCCGTTCTGTTGCCTGCGCAGGCGTTTGCCGGCGATCCGGTGATTGACACGCTAATGCAGCGGTTGGAAAGTACCGGTGCGACAGGCGCTCTATCGTCAAAAGATTTTTGTGCCCGCTGCAGGTGTTGCATCGAATCCGGTGCCACCTTCGACTGGTCGCAAGCGCAACAATATGAAGGGACCGTATTACAAAATAATTGGATGGCAATTACAAAACCCGATGTAGAAGGTCTAATCACCTTGCGTCAGCAACGCTTGAATCCAGATAAAAAGTCAATTGATGTGTTCACATTTCTTGGTTCACGCAAGGATATTTGTGATCGATGCGAATGTTGTGATCAGGAACTCAAGTTTGATTGGAGTCGTTTCAAACAGGGAAAAACAAATATTGATGAAGTCAAAAAAAACTGGCGCCTGATTCCACGACCGGAGTTTGATGCGTCAATGCAAAGAATATTTGAATAGGCACGCCGGATGCGCAACTTTGTTTTGTCGCTTGCAAGGCAATTGCCGCCAAAGTTCGTATCTGATCGCCTCCTTCCGTGGGTGACCCTCGCGTTTGCAATGATTGCCGGAGGGTTTGGCCTTTATCAGTATAAAGCAAACAATGACGCGCAGCGGGTCGTGCAGACATTAGAACTTTACCACGCTTACGTCGGAGAACTTACCGATAAGAAATCCCTCAATGATTTATTGAACACATACAACGATAAACTGGGACCAATCATTGATGTGACCCGTTGCCAGTTTTATCTCGATTTAATTGCGAAAGGCGATTTACAAATTGAGGATCAATTGGATTGCGGAAAAACAGGGTATATTGAGATACTGAACCGAAGTCCTTTAAATAATGTGCAACGAAAAACCTTGAGGCAGAAAATTGGCGGAGCAGGACTTGATGCCTTCGAAAATGGAATGATATTTGATGGCGCAAGTAAGGGGTACGTGTTCAAGATTATGTCCTATTTCACGGAAGTTGTGGTTTGCGTCAATCAGGGCGCATGTGATGAGGCGGCGACGATAGATTTCTTTGCAGATGATATGGTGTCGTTCTTAAACGGTTTTTGCTCCATTTTCGAACAGGAGGCAAAGACGTGGAATTCTGAAAGTCTGGATCAACGAATCGTCCATTTCTTAATTCGAAATGACCAAGATGCCAAAATAGATTTGTCGCGAGACCCTGACCGAGAAAAGTTATTTCGGTGTGAGCGACATCGGCGTATTGAAGCACAGGGTTTTCTAGCAAGGTTCTTGCATTATCGACTAGGTATCCAACAAAACTTGTTGCCGCTAAATTCACACCTGACAATTCAGATGTACAATTGACGGCGCTTAAAGAAAAACCGATTTTGCCGACAGTGTGTGACGGACCGACACACCCCGAATCCCGTCGGCGGGCACTGGCAAAGGCCAAACCGGCTCTCTTTGCATTTTCGAGATCCACTTTGATCATCGGTTGAGTAGACATAATCTAGCGCCCGGCCGGGTTTTTTCGCTTGTTGTGGCAAAACCCTGTTAGCGAATTATTTATCGTCCCTATCGGCCATACTATCCCTTTCCCTTCCACGGAACGAGCACGCTTTCAGCCATGCGCATGAGAATATCAATGCCAAATCCGATGATGCCGATCAGGATAATCCCCATGATGACAATGTCGGTCTGCTGAAACTTGGAGGCGGCAATGATCATTTTTCCCGCGCCTTTTTCTGCGGCAACCAGTTCAGCCGCGACCACCGTTCCCCAACAGACTCCCATGGCAACCCGGGCCCCGGTGAATATTTCGGGCAGGGAATTGGGAATGATGACATGCAAAAGGATCTGCAGCTTGGACGCCCCAAGCGAGTAGGCGGCATGAACCTTCGAGATGTTCACACCGGAAACGCCAGCTCTTGCTGAAATGGTCATGATCCAAAGGGCGGCCAGGAACAGCAAGCTGATTTTGCCCTGCTCCCAAATACCGAACCAGATAATGACCAAGGGGATCAGCGCCAGCGGTGGGATTGGCCGCATGAATTCGACAATCGGGTCGAACCAGCCACGAAACCAGTCATTTAAACCCATGGCATAGCCAAGCGGGATACCGACCAGGCTGCCCAGCAAAAACCCGACAACCACGCGAAACAGCGACCAGCCGATGTTTTCAGAAAGCGCGACGTTCTGGTAACCGTCTCTGGAAATCTCAAACAACCGGGTGACAATGGCTTCAGGTGCCGGCAACCAAATGGGTTCCATTTGCCAGCCCTTGCTCGGAGCAAAGGACAGGCTGCCCTTTGAGGTCATGCTGACGACCCCATCAGCAACCTCGACCATCTGGTTTGGTGCGATGGCCTGACCATTGATCGCGGTGACCCGATACCCCTTGATTTTACCGCCATCATCGTTGTTTTGCACGCGGATGAGGGCGCTGCGCCAGGCACCGACTTTCAAAGCATCGTCCTTGGCAAAACCCGATTGGCCGGATTCCGGGAGGGTCGGTTTTTTCGAATCGTTGCCGACTTTGGCGACGTTGATGTGAACCGTGCCATCGTCCGTCTGGTTTTCTGCATTGGTCGCTGTGTAGGTAAAGGATGTTTTTCCGACAAACGGTCCGGGAACGTGGATCGGCGTTAAATTTGAGCCGGTAAAGGCACCCCAGATGAGGAATATGGAGACGACCGAAATCACCGAGGCGGCCCGGTTGGCGGTAACTGCACTCTCATCTCCGAAGGTCACCGTTTTGCGCGCATTAAATCCAACCTTTTTAGAACTGCGCCCGGCGACGGCCTGGTATATAACGTAGGCAAGAACAAATATCGTGACATAGATCATTAAAACTAACATGGCGTTATTCCTTTCTGCCCATAATTTCTTCTTCCATCTCCCAGATCATGGACAGGATCTCTTCGCGCTTCGACCCATAATCACCGTGTTTTTTGACTTCACGTAAATCGGCGTCGACGCCCATTTCGGCAAACGGCAGATGGTATTCCTTGTGGATACGACCGGGCCTCGGGGCCATTACCAGCAGGCGTTCACCGAGCAACAGTGCTTCTTCCACCGAGTGGGTTATGAGGATAATGGTTTTTCCCGTTTCTTTCCAAAGTTTGAGCACCAAACCCTGCATCTTTTCCCGGGTCAGGGCGTCAAGGGCACCGAGCGGCTCGTCCATCAAAATGACGTCCGGGTCGTTGGCCAGGCAACGGGCCAGGGCAACGCGTTGTTGCATGCCACCGGAAAGCTCATAAACGGCTTTGTCACCAAAATCGTGTAACCCGACAATTTCCAACAGTTCATCGACCCGGGTGCGGATTTGTTTTTCAGGAACCCCTTTCATGGCGGGCCCAAAACCAACATTTTTCCGCACCGACATCCATTCAAAAAGGGCACCGCGCTGGAACACCATTCCCCGTTCCGGCGCTGGACCCTGGACCTGATGGTCATTGAGGATGATTTGTCCGCCGGTCGGTGCCAAAAAACCGGCAATGATATTGAGCAGGGTGGTTTTTCCACAACCGGAGGGGCCGAGAACAGATAACAACTCGCCCGTGGCCAGCCCCAGTGAAACATCCTTCAGGGCCTCGACGGAACTGCCATCGGGCAGGTTGAAGGTCATGGATATGTTATCTATAAGTAAAGATGACTGTTTTTCGTCGGCCAAAGTGCTCACCCCCAATGGTTCGTATTATTAACAAGAACTTTCAATCAAATACGGCTCGTAACCGAAGTTACGAGCCGCTTTTGAGTGAACGCAACGGTTACATATTTTTCGCCGCTCTCAGGTAACTGGCATCGACGGCACTGTCGTAATTGGCACGGGCCTTTGGAATGGTCCCTTGTTTGACAAAGAAGTCACCGACTTCCTTCAGGAACTTCTGGGTTCCACCACCAAGCCATTTGGCGCTCAGTTGCTCGTCGACGGTCGGGAAGGCAAAGCCGGCCAATGTGGCTTTGGTCGCATCCGCATCCATGCCGGCGGCCTTGGCGATTGTCGGCAACATTTCTGCCATTCCGCCAGCGGCATACTTGGCGTTCATATCTGCCGTGACCTTCAGGAATTTAGCGAGAACATCCGGGTTCTCTTTCGCCCATTGCGCCGAAACCGTGGTGGCGTCAAACACCTGGATACCGAGCTGTTCTTTTTCGGCCCCGCTTAGCAAAACGTTGCCATGTTCTTTCATGCGGCGCAGAGCACCACCCCAACCACAAACCATATCGAGATTGCCTGACGCAAATGCCGCCGCACCATCGGCCGGTGCCATATCGACAATTTTCATGGTCGAAGTGTTAACACCAAAATGATCCATCTGCTTCAGGAACCCATAATGGGCAGCGGTACCAAGCGGCACGCCCACTTGTTTGCCTTCCAGTTCCTTGGCATTTTCCTTGGTGATCTCGTGGCTTTCGCGAACCACACAATTGTCATTTTCCGAATAGGAAACAGCAACATCGACAACTTGCAGATCCTGACCGGCAGAGGCCGCAACAACAAACGGCGGAATCCCTTGAGAAAAGGAAATTTGCACGTCACCGGACGCCATCGCTGCCGACATCGCGGTTCCGGCGTCGAAGGATACCCACTTGATATCCATGCCCAATTTTTCCGCGTACAATTTTTTTGCCTGGGCAAACTGGTTCGGGGTCGGCCATTCCAGGAAGTAGGCGACGGTTAATCCCTCGGCGTCAGCGGTAGTGGTCGTCGCGACCGTTGCGGCAAATGAGGATGTGGTCAGTAAGGCGAGGGCAGATGCCCTGGCAAGTAGTGATTTTAACGGGTTCATTAAAGTCTCCTTGTGAAATTATTATAAATTTTCCAGTACAATTAGGCGGAACCGGTCCCTGCAATTCTTTAACAGATACAGTGGCCTTTAGAAGGGCCATGTTTGTCAAGGCAAAGGGCTTAGATTAAGATAACTTAAATTGTCATTCCGTAATTTCAGGATTTGCAATGGGTCGCTTCACATGCGGTGATTGGTCCTTTCGGAATTCTCAAGATATCGCGGAAAATTTCCAATATGTCGGCAAAAACCAAATCTGATTTAACGCTTCGTGGCCTTCGGGCGTTTGTTGTCGTCGAAGAAACCGGTTCCATCAGTGAAGGTGCCAAACGCCTGGGCACCAGCACATCCGCAGTTTCCCAGCAAATCTCTGTCTTAGAGGACGCCGTCGGGGCTAAAATTTTTGATCGCCAGTCTCGCCCTCTGAAGGTAACGCCGGCCGGCCAAATGTTGCGCGCCCATGCCCACAAAATTCTGAAGACCGTTGCCGACGCCGAGGCGGAGTTATCGGCCCATGGGCTGGTTGACATGCCGAAATTGACTCTGGCGATTATCGATGATCTCGACACGTCGCTGACTCCGGTTCTTGTTGCCAACCTGCAGCGTCGTTTTCGTGATTGTTTTGTTAATGCCTATTCCGGTCGCTCCGACCATCTGCTCGAATTGCTGCGCCAACGCGAAGCCGATATATGCGTAACGGCCAGTCTGCCCGATGATGTAAACGGCTTTCGCACAATCCCCCTGGTCCGTGAACCTTTTATTCTGGTGACGGTTAAGGGATTGCTAGAACTTAAAAACGATGTGACCTCACAGTTAACAGAAGCCCCGTTTATACAGTATTCCGACGCCATACCCATTGGTCGATCCGTCACCCAGCACCTGAAAAGAATCCGCTTTAATGTGCCGCGAAAGTTTTCGCTGGAAGCGTCGCGTTCCGTCATTGCTATGGTTGTCCAGGCCAGGGGATGGACCCTGACAACCCCCCTCAACCTGCTTGATGCGGAACGATTTATTTCGCAGGTCGATGTGACTGAAGTTCCATTTCCCGCTTTTTCGCGCCACATTTATTTGGTGGCTCGCAGTGCGGAACTGGGCGAATTGCCGGATCAACTGGCAATTGAATGCCGCGATCTGATTGATACCCAGGTCATACCCCGGTTCGCCAAAATTGTTCCGCATATGGCCAACGCGATTGAAACCCTGACATGACGGCAACAACCTTTTCACTTTTTCCTAAATGACTGTTCAATATATCTAAACATGTAAGTTCTCTCTGGTAACCCTTTTGATCTGGGAGTGAACTGACGGTTATGGGTTATTATCTCTGCTTTTTTGTATAACCCATGTGGCATTTGGAAAATTAAATGGGGGTTTTGGATTATGGAAGTCATAAAGCGATCGCGGATTGAGAAACAGGCTGAAAATAATCTAATTCACGAAACCGTCGAGGGTATGCTTGCCAACATCAGGTCCGGTGGTGAAGAAACGGTCATCGATTACGCAAGGACCCTGGATGACTGGGACGGGGCGTTTGTTTTGACGGCTGAAAAAAAACAACAGCTGATTGCACAGGTCACCGACCAGGAAAAACAGGATATTCAGTTCGCCCACAAACAGGTCAAACGGTTTGCCGAGGCGCAGCGTGCCAGCTTGAGCGAGTTTGACCTGGAAACGGAGCCCGGTGTGCGTCTCGGGCAACGGATAATACCGATCAATTGTGCCGGATGTTACGTGCCCGGCGGGCGTTACGCCCATGCGGCATCGGCAATTATGAGCATAGCCACGGCCAAGGTTGCCGGTGTGCCCTTTGTTGTCGCCGCATCACCGCCGCGTGGCAATGCGATCGCCCCGCAGGTTGCCTATGCCATGGATTTGGCCGGAGCCGACATGATTCTGGAAATGGGCGGGGTGCAGGCGATTGCAACCATGGCCTTTGGGCTTTTTGGTGCCCCGCCGGCGGATATTCTGGTTGGCCCGGGAAACGCCTATGTGGCAGAGGCCAAACGGCTGTTGTTTGGCGAAGTCGGCATTGATGTGTTTGCCGGACCAACGGAAAGTGCAGTTATCGCCGACGAAACGGCAGATCCCATGACCGTCGCCATCGACCTGGCAGGTCAGGCCGAACATGGCACAAATTCGCCCGTCTGGCTGTTTACCACGTCCCGTCAATTGGCTGAAACTGTGGACCGGATTCTGCCAAAAATTGCCGCCGATTTTCCCAGCGGCGACGTCATTTCAACCGCCTGGCGGGACTACGGGGAAATCATCCTGTGCGACAGCCGCGAAGAAGTCTGTCAGGTCTCCGACCGTTATGCCAGTGAACATCTGCAGGTGATTGCCAGGGATTTGGATTGGTGGAAGGCCCGATTGACAAATTATGGTTCGTTGTTTTTGGGCGAAGGGGCCAACGTCACCCACGGGGATAAATGCTCAGGCACCAATCATATCCTGCCGACAAAAGGTGCCGCCAGATATACCGGTGGTCTGAACGTCATGAAGTTCCTGAAAGTTCTCACCTGGCAGGAAATAAATGAAGAGGCTAATTTTACTTTTAGTGCCGTCGCCTCACGGATCAGCCGGCTGGAGGGCATGGATGGTCACGCCAGGGCCTGTGACTGGCGCCTGAATAAGTATTATCCAGACCACGACTGGGATTTCGACGTCGCCGACCAACAGCGGTACGATTAGCCGTGGCCAAAATATTCGAAAAACCGTTTACCCAGCAGGAACCCATCTCGGAAAAAACCATTGCCCGGGTCGTGGAAATTTTGCGGGGCGGCCGCTTGCACCGCTACAACAGTATCGCCGGAGAACCGTCGGAAGCCAGTCTCCTGGAAACCGAGTACGCGGCCTGGCAACGCGCGCGCTATTGTCTGGCGACAACCTCCGGCGGCCAGGCCATGCAAATTGCCCTGCGCGCCGCAGGTGTCAAACCGGGGGCAAAAGTGCTGGCCAATGCCTATACGCTGGCACCCGTGCCGGGGGCCATATTTGCCGTTGGCGGTGTACCGGTACTGGTGGAGATCGACGCCAATTGGCACACCGACATGGACGACCTGCAGGCCAAGGCCAAAACCAGCGGAGCCAAATATTTTATGCTCTCACACATGCGCGGCCACATCGCCGATATGGATGCCATCGTGGAAATATGTGAGGTCCATAAAATCACTCTTATTGAGGACTGCGCCCACACCATGGGGGCAAAGTGGAAGGGCATTCGCTCCGGCAATTTTGGCGATATCGCCTGTTTTTCCACGCAAACCTATAAACATATGAATTCCGGTGAGGGCGGATTATTAACCACAAATAACCCGGAATTTGCCGCCCGAGCCGTCGTCGCCTCGGGTTCTTACATGTTGTACGGGGCGCACGGGGCAATTCCAGCGGAAGAGGTGTTCCGCAAGGTTCGACTGGACAGCCCCAATTGTTCGGCCCGGCTGGACAATCTCAGGGCGGCAATTCTGCGTGGCCAATTGCCGTTACTTGAACAGAACATCGAGCGCTGGAATGTGCGTTACCGGATTTTGGAAAGTGGATTGCGCGCTGCGACGGGCGTGAATATTGTCGAACGGAAACAACACGAAGCATTTGTTGGATCGTCCCTGCAGTTTCAGGTGTCCGGGCCGGCAGCGGCCGACGTTCTGGACTTCCTGGCACGCTGTTCGGCCCGCGGGGTCGATATCAAATGGTTCGGTGGTACCGAACCGGTCGCCTTTACCAGCCGATATGACAGTTGGCATTACCTGGGTGAATTGGCACCCCTGCCGACGACCATTGAGGTTTTAGCAACGACCTGTGACATCCGTGTGCCGTTGACGTTTTCCGAAAACGACTGCCGAGACATCGTCGAAATCATTGCCGAAGAAGCGGTGCGGCAGCGGGCAAATCCGAGCTGACTGCGGTATCAGTTGGCGAAAACCTTTTTTAGGATATCCGTGGTCCTGGCAGCAGGATTGGCGCGGATTGCCGCCTCTTCCGTCGCAATGTAATGGAACAGCCCGTCCAGGGCCTTCGATACGGCATGGGCCGTCAGGTCGGCCTTAACGTCGGGTAAAAAGGGCAGTGTTTTGTACTGACTGATCATCTGGTCATAGGCCTGTACGGCACCGACTTCCGCCAGACTGGCGTCAACGATGGGAGTGAACCGTTCGGTCAGAGGTGCCGACATATGGCTGCGGAAATAGTCCGTCGCCGCCGTTTCGTTGCCGTTCAGTATGTTTTTCGCGTCATCGAGTGTCATTTCACTTATCGATTGCCAAAACACGTCTTTGGCTTCGGGAGCGGCTTTTTCGGCGGCGCGATTCAAGCGGGTTTCCAAATCCGCAGTGAGGTTGCCAAAACCAATTTTTTCAAGGGTCTTGTGAACGGTGGACAGGCTGTCGGGCAAGGGAATGTGGATGGTTTCATCGTTTAAGTACCCGTCTTTTTTGCCCACCTGACCGACAACCTTTTCCGTACCAACGCGCAACGCTTCTTTCAGGCCGGCAACGATTTCATCGCCGCTTAAGGTCCCGGCCAAAGTCCCCGGTGTGGCGCTCTCGCCGGAATTTTGCAGCGTGTCGAGAATACCTTTTGCATTATCAAATAGACCCGCCTGCACCGATGATACAGATGAAATAGCCGTAAATAACAGGGCGCAAGCGAAAGCGCGATTGAAAAGTTGAAGCACGTTTTTTGTCCTTTTATGAGATAGAATGAATATGAAGTGACCTGAATAGTCGGTCGGGTTTATTTATTCTGCAGCAACAGCGTCCGATTCTTCGCGGTAACGGGCCAACCCCTGTTTGAGAAAACTCTCGCGCATGGGCAGTCCATTGCCCGATTTGGCGATCATGTCTTCGGCTGCCGTGGGCGACGTCACTTCCGGCCAATGGCCCGCTTGAGGTTCCGCGCCTTCCGCCGCGATGGCCAGCGGGTCGTCGTCTTCAATTGCCGGAAACCGGGTCAATTCCATGATTTCCCACGTGGCTTCCAGGGGGATGCCATTGGGATCATAAAAATAAATGGACCAAAAAATGCCGTGATCAACGGCCCCGTGAACGTCCAATCCAGCCGCTTCGAGTTTATCTTTGAGGGCAAAAAGTTGCTGGCGGCTGTCGAGCGTGAAGGAAACATGATCAAAGCCGATGGGTTCACTAGTCCGGTCACCGGGAAATTTGCGTTTCATGGGCGACGCACCATCATATTCGAAGAAAGCAATATGAGATGCGTTATCCCCCAACCGGAAAAAGTAGTGGCGATAACCGTCATGGCCAATACCAGCGGTTAATTTCATGCCCAACAGATCACGATAAAACCGCACGGTTTTGACGATGTCGGGCGTGATGAAAGCCAAATGATTAATACATTGCAGGGTCATGGCGGTGTCTCATATGTTGTGAACAAAACCGATTGTGATGGAACACAGTCTAACAACATTTGCCGGGAATGTCGTGTTCATTGACGTCTTTGTAATCGACTACTTTGTTGGACGGTTCAGTGTGAACACGTTCTCAACCGAGGTGTAGTCCTGGTACCCCATGCGGGCCAGGGGTCGGATTTTGGTGATATCAACCATGCCATCGGACATGTAGGTGTCGTGGATATGGATGCCAATGACCTGTCCGACGACCAGAGCGTTGCGGCCGCCCGGCGTATCACAGGGCAGTTCCATAGTATCGACGTAGATACATTCCATGTGGATGGGCGCAATTTTAACGCGCGGTGGTTTAACCAGTTTTGAGGGGGCCATTTCCAGGTCAGCCAATTCAAACTCGTTGGTTTCGGATGGGGCCGGGGCGCTGCTGGCATTGATGCGGTCGCGCAATTCCCAGGTTGCCATATTGCAGACAAACTCGCCCGTTGCTTCAACATTGCTAACCGTGTCCTTTGATGCCCGAGGCGGCGACCCGGTGCTGGAAAACATAACCAGTGGTGGTTCTCCGGCGACTCCATTAAAAAAACTGTAGGGAGCCAAATTAATGTAACCATCCGCACTTATACTTGAAATCCAACCGATCGGCCGCGGCACAACACAACTTTTAAAAGGATTGTGGGGTAACCCGTGAGGTTCACTGGTTTTCCAAAACATACGCTAACGTCCTTGCTCGCCGGCCCGTGGGATGTACTGCACTCCATATGTACAGATTTTTCTGCCAATTGACAGCCTCGGTAAAGGACGCCGAATTTACACATGTTCACACGACGTTAATCTAGCAAGGGTGCTTTTTACTTAACAAATCTTGGATTTTCCTATTCTTTTAGGGAACCGTAAATTTATATCTAACTGGCAAGTAGAATAAATATCCTAAACAGAAACAATAAGGCATGTGGATGGTTAGGGATAAAAACTCCTGAAGGGTGAACAGCGTCGGTCGCTGAAAAAAGACATGAAAACCTTGAAGATTAATTTTCAAATATTAGTGATCGCTTTTGTCTCGATGATTGGTTTTGTGATTGTCGGCAGTATCTACATGATGACAGCAAAAAAATCGGCTGATCTTGGGCACGTACAGATCCGAAGTGCCGCTGCCTTAACCCTTGCGGACGCCATCAAATATGAGTTTTTAAATGCCCGTCGCAGCGAAAAAGATTTTCTGATTCGAAAACAACAAACGTATATCGCCCAACATGCGGAAAATGTAGACAACGTCATGAACGGCCTCGAAAACTTACGCGACTTTCACCCATCCAAAATGATCACCGCCAATGTGGATGGTGTTCTGGCAAAGTTTGCAACATATGTGGTGCAATTTAAAAAAGTTTCGGATGCGTGGATATCCATTGGCCTGGATGAAAAATCAGGAATGCGTGGCACCCTGCGAAAAGCCGTGCAGGACGTGGAATCCAGACTCAAAGAATTTAAAGCAGACGATTTGACCGTGATCATGTTAATGATGCGCCGCCATGAGAAAGATTTTCTGCTGCGTGTCGATGACGACTATGTAAAACGCATGCCCTTGCGAATGGCCGAATTCGAAACGGCGCTTGCGAAGTCTGACATTCCTGACGGGGCCCGCGCAGAAATTATCAAACGGATGATATTTTATCACGCGGCGTTTGCCGACCTTGCCCGAGTTCGCCTGGAATTAAAAACCGATGTGTCAAAACTCAGTAAATTATTTGCCGCAACCGGGCCTCAATTTGATGCCATTATCAGCGTCAATCGGGCCGACTATGAACGTTCACTGGACGCCGCTAAAACCAATGCCGATAAAACCGCATTGACGATGGTCTCTATAATAGTTTTGACCCTGATTCTCGTTATTGCGTGTTCCGTATGGATTGCCAGAGGCATCTCACGTCCTATTACCCAATTGACCGGATGCATGCGTGAATTGGCGAACGGCGACAGCTCGGTGGAAATACCGGAAACTCAGTCGGCAAACGAACTGGGACAAATCGCCGGTGCGGTACAGGTCTTCAAGGAAAGTTTAATTCGCAATTTGGAAATGACAGCAGGCGGGGAATCCGAACGCATCGAAAAAGACAAACGATCGAAAGCAAGAGAGCTGCTTATGGATGAATTTGACAAAAAAGCCTCTAAGATCATCGATGCCTTCTCGGCTTCAACATCCAATTTACGGACCACCGCCGATTCCATGCATACCGTTGCCGACGATGCGAGCCGCCAGTCGACCTCTGTTTCCGCAGCCTCCGAAAAAGCGTCGAACAATGTGCAAACCGTGGCAAGTGCCGCCGAACAATTGGCCGCATCCATAAACGAAATTGCCAATCAGGTTACCCAGGCAAATAAAATGACCGATGGTGCCGTCGAGGCGGTTGCCAGCGCCAATGAGCGTGTCCGTGGTTTGGCAGACGCGGGCCAGCATATTGGTGAAGTCTTGTCGTTAATTCAGGACATTGCGGAACAAACAAACCTGTTGGCCCTGAATGCGACGATTGAGGCGGCCCGGGCCGGTGACGCCGGCAAAGGGTTTGCCGTTGTTGCCTCGGAGGTAAAGAAACTGGCCAACCAGACAGCTAAGGCGACGGAAGAGATCGCTGGGCAGGTGACGGGTATCCAGCAGGCGACCCAGGAAACCATTGAATCAATCAATGGAATTGGTCATGCGGTTAACGGAGTGAACGCGATCTCAACGGCAATATCAGCGGGGGTTGACGAACAAAAATCGGCAACACAGGAAATTGCTAAAAGCGTCGAACAGGCGTCGAATGGGACTCAAATGGTCACCGAAAGCATCGTCGTGGTGCAAGCAGCGGCAAAAAGCACAGGCGAAAAATCCGATGATGTTTTGTTTGCAGTCGGCGAATTAGACAAACAATCCGAGGTTTTAAAATCCGAAGTCGAGAAATTTCTGACCGGTATCAAGAACACCTGATTGAGGTGGACGTAGGCTTCAAATGTTGCAGATAACGTGGCGACGGGTGGCTCCTGTACAAACCGGTTGGACGTCGCTAGAAAGGGTTTTTTTATGGTACGCAGTGGATGTTCAGGGGCAGGTTTGTGTTGCAGTTTTATGACTTGATAGAAGCCTATGCGCGGGCCGATACGGACACCGCCCGCCAACAAATACAAAACCAGGTCTGGGACCAATATGGGGTTGAGGAAACCGTCCATATTATCGATATGTCCGGTTTTTCGCGGCTGACGCAAAAGCGCGGTATCGTTCATTACCTGTCCATGGTTCGCCATATGCAACGGGTTACCCAGCCGATCGTCGAACGGTTTGGCGGTGCCGTCGTCAAGTTTGAGGCGGACAACGGGTATTGTCGGTTTCCCGATGTGCAAAATGCCATTGATGCATCCATTGCCATGAACATTGCCTTCGATGGCATGAACATGAAGACCCAGGATGATCTGAACATATACATTACCTGCGGGATCGATTTTGGTCGCTTCCTGCTGGTCAATCGATCCAATTTTTTCGGTTCCTGCGTTAATACCGCCAGTAAACTCAGCGAAGATATCGGTGGTCCCGGTGATATTCTCGTGACACAATCGGCAATGGGCCTTTTACGGGACGGTGTCACCTTTAACTGCGAAGAGAAAATCTACGAAATATCCGGCGTCAAAATTGAAGCCCAACGCATTATTTATTGATATCGACCGCCCGTCGATTGGCCGCGTTTCGGCGCAACAACCGTGTGCCCATTAAACGAATTTAAGGAGAAACTGGAATGGCCAATGTGTTAAAATCTCCCCTGTACATTCTCGCGACCTGCATCGCTTACCTGATTGATGCCGACACCCGCACAACCTTTGAGGAAAAGGCCAAATTGATAACTGTATTTGGTAAACATGTCAGTCGAAACGATTTGACTCAGAACGAACTGCACGGCGTCATGAACGATGCTTTTGATTTTGTCGGTAAAGTTGATATCGACCGTTTCATTAAACAAATTGTATCCGACCTTACCCATGGCCAAAAAGTGAGCATAGTTATCAATCTTTATGACGCCATGCTGGTTGATGGTCAGGTCGCTACGGGTGAACGGGCGATCTTGAATAAATTTGTCGATGCCTTTGACCTGAGCCGAAATACCATGCGGGCGATCAGGGAAGTTATGATGCTAAAAAATGATACGGCCGTGTTTACCGACGCCGGGCATCCGTACAACGAACCCTCTTATGGGTTGGACCTCAAATTACAGATCAGTGACGATACCGGAAACAGCCCGCAACTGACCGACGCGGTTGCCGGGGTCAAAGAAAAGTGGAAATCGTAAAGCGCTGCTATGAGTTCCGATAGGGGTTAACTATTGATGTAATCCCGCAGGAAGGCTTTGATGCGTGGCTGCGGTGTAAATTTGGCGGCCAACATGCCCTCCTTAACACGGACGATATTCGCAAAACCGGATATTTCGGCCGGGGCATCTAATTTACGCCCACAAAACTTAAACTCGAAATACTGATTGCCGTGCAAAGTGCCTTCATAACCTTTGATGGCGAAACCGCCCAGGCTGACATCCAACAATTCGTAGGGTTTTCCCGAACCCGAATTGTCGACCAATATTTCGACCGTTTCACCGGTTCCCGTATAGCGGTCAAACTCGCGTTCGGGTTTATCTTTTTTCTCACCGCCGCCGGTTATTTTTGAAAACCAACCCATGCAATACCCTCGTCTCCATGTCCTGTAAAAGGCCCTGCTTTTTTTAAGCCCATCTGGTTTTATCACCGATTTTAGGATTTGAAAACCGGGCTGTTACTTCTAACGTTCTTTTAAGGCAAAACTCAGCTTTCCAATATAGGGATCGAGCAAATAACGGGCCACCGTTCGGGTCCCGGTTTGAATGCTTGATTGAACCTGCATACCCGGCGAAAGCCGGTATCGCAGGTTGCCCCGCTCAAAATAATCACGCTGAGTTTGGATCCGCACCTTATAATAGGGCGCGCCGTCCTGGGTGACGATGGTGTCGGGGCTTATATGGACGACCTTGCCTTCCAGGGTTCCAAACCGCACGGCCTCGGCCGAGGCCAATTGAATACGGGCCGGTTGTCCGATCTCGATATAGCCGATGTCGGTCGTCGCCAGCCGAGACTCGATGACCAAACGATCATCACCAGGAACAATATCAAGGACGGTTTTTCCGGCTTGCACGACACCGCCAACCGTTACCAAATACAAGGTTTTAATGATCCCATCGACGGGCGCGCGAAGGACGGTGCGGCGCAAGCTGTCCTTGGCGGTCAACACCCGTTGCGAGAGTTCCCGGTAGGTCCGTTTGGCGTCGGTCAATTCTAGGGTTGCTTCTTCGCGGAACCCATTTTCAATGGCCTGTAATTGGGCCTGGGCGGCATTCAGGGCGGCCTTGGTTCTGGGCAAGGCAATTCTGTCCTCATCCAGGCGCCCGCGGTAATCGGATTCTTCCTTCTGTAGGTTGAGATGGTTCATGCGATTGGAAAGATCCAGTTTGATGAGTTTGCTGGAAATTTTTAGTTGCTCGCGGATCAATCGCAGACCGCCGGAATTGGTTCGGATACGCGCCTGTACTTCCTTGATTTCCTGCTCACGTTGAATGATCTCCTGGCGTTGCGCGCGGATCTGGTTGCGAACCCGGTTTTGCCGGGCTTTGAAAAGTGCCCGAACCTGCAGGACCTGGTCGGGTTCCCTGTCGCGCAATTCGCCAGGAATAATCAATTGGTTGAGGGACGAAGCTTCGGCTTCCAGTCGCAAAATGTTTATTCGAAGCGCCGTAAGACGTATTTCAAGCTCATCAACTTCGGCCCCGGACCGCGTTGGTTCCAGTTCGATCAGCGGTTGCCCCTTTAGGACCCGTTCCCCTTCCTTGACCAAAATGTTGCTGACAATTCCCCCTTCCAGGTGCTGTACGGACTTGACCTGACTGGACGGCACCACTTCACCCATGGCCATACTGACGACATCCAATTTTCCGACGGCTGTCCAGATCAGAAAGACAACCACCAACAAGGTGCAACAGCCCAGGAAAAGGTGTGTGCCAATGGGAGCGGGGCGGGTCGATGCGGGTTCTGGTGGGGTCATTTTTTGGGTTGCCTGCGGCGTGAGGTAACTTTGGCGGCGTTGGCTTCCGCCAGCGGCGGATTTTTGGACTCCCGTGTAATCGTCGGCACCGGTTTGGAGTTAAGATCCAGAACCAGTCTGGCACCGCGTTGAATAACCGGGTCACTGGTGATGACAATTATCGTCCGGCGGTCCTGGGCAAGTTCCTTCATAATCTGGTAGACCGCCGCGCAACCTTCCCGGTCCAGGCCTTCCGTCGGTTCATCAAAAACAACCAGCCGGCCCTCGGAGGCGATGGCCCGGGCCAGGGCCAGGCGGCGCCGAATGCCGACGGCCAGGGTCATGCCATTGTCCACCAGTTCGGTTTCCAACCCCTGTTGGCTTTCGTCAATAAAGGATCCCAGTTCAGTCCGCCTTAAATATTGATTGATCTGTTCATCGTCCAATTTATCATTTACCGCCAACAGATTGTCGCGGATGGTGCCGGGCAGGAAGACCGGTTCCTGTGGCATATAGACGGTTTGGCGGCGCCACCAACTGGCCGACAATTGGCGCATGTCGACACCATCGATCAGAATTTGCCCGCGGCTCGGTTCCAACAAGCCAACGAGCATGCGCGCCAATGTGGTTTTGCCGGCCCCATTGCGACCATTGATCAACAGCACGGATCCCGCCGGCAGGGATAAATTTAACTGTTCGAACAACGGCGCCTGTGCGTTATCGTGGCCAAAGGCAAGATCACGAAACTCGACAGCGCCGCCGTAACTTTCAAGGGCAGAACCATTGTCTTGCTCAACGGGCATATGCGCCAAACCAACGATTTTGGCCGCCGCATCCTGGGCCTTGACCATGCTTTCACTCAGTTGAGCCCATTTGATGGCTGGCCCGAGCCCACGGGCGGCCAGGATGTTAGCACCGATCATGGTGCCAACGTCAAGCTCGCCCCCGACAACAAGAATGGCACCGATCCCGATTATTGCCACACCCATGACGGCCTGCAGACTTTGGGTCAGGGTCTGGGCAAGACCCTGACGACGGCTGATTGAGCTGCGAAATCGCTGGGAGTGTTCGATATATTTGCGCCAGGCTCCCATAATGTGGGTTTGTCCGCCAAATACCCGAATGGTGTCAGCCGCTCGTGATGATGTTGTTATGAGCATATTACCGACGCCCGTGGCCTGTGACAGGGCCTGGGTAATTGGTGCCAAGAGACGTTGATTGACGACACTATACAGGCAGGTCATTCCGATAAAGGACAGGGCGATCGCACCGAGAACAGGATTTAATAAAAACAAGGCCAAAACGAAGACCAGGGCAAAGGGCAAATCCAGAATGGCCGCGATATTTGGCGCGTTGTAGGTGCTTTCAATGGTCGTTAATCCGGCGACCACTTCCCGCCGCGAACCGGGCGGAATTTTTTCGAGGGCCTGGGTTTTTGCGGAAACCATAATGCCATAGGTGCCAATGGCCCGTTCTTCGTCACGCGGTTCTAGCATCGAAGATGCGAGCAGCAGTCGGGCCTGACGGAATCCCATCTCCAGAAGAATTGCCGCCAAAACGCCAGCTGTTAATGTTGCCAGTGTGGCGTCAACGCCATAGGAAACATATCGATTTAAGACCTGGACAACAAAAAGCGGCGATGCCAGCGCCAGAAAATTGGCAAACAACGAAGCCAGCAAAAGCTCACAGGCAATCCACGGATGAGACGCCATACGCTGAAAAAACTCGTTCATCCTGAATCATCTCACAAGCGGCTGATCTCTGGCAACCTTTGATCGTCGTCGTGTCGCACAGAAACAGGGCAGGCGCGATTATTATTGACCGCCTCCGGTGTTGCTCAGGCTCTGGTTATGAAACCGTCCATGAAAAATTTCCTGGACGCCCTTTGAGAACGTGTCAAACGGTTTAAGCGCTGCCGGAGTTAACCCGGAAGTTGATTTGACGGACCGCGGCGTAACCGATTGTGTCGTCGCAGGGGCAATTTCATCTGCGGCAATCCGCCTGGCGGGCGCGGAGGGGAGGGGGTTTGCCGGCTCTACAAGGGCCGGCCCGGCTGCTGTCGGCAGATTTAACGAGGCACTTATTTTTTCGACAGATAGCACGGCGTGTGGCGCTACGGCGGCTGCGCCAGGTTGGGCAGTTGCCGGGGACGATGCCGGTCCGGCGGGCGCGATAGCGGGGCGGTTATTTAATCGCGGTTTTTGTCGGGCCACCGACGGCGGCGGTGTCGGGAACCCGCGGGCCGACCGGCGGATGAAATTTTCCTTCAGATCGCCGGTCACACTTAACAGTTTGAAGGCAGCAACAATGACGTCGGTTTCCGCAGAAATGGAATCACTTTGGGCGTTCAATAAGGACGTTTCACCGCTTAAAACGTCGATCAGCGAGCGTTGTCCCAGATTGCGTTCCTGGCGCGCCAGGCCAAGAAAAGCGGCGGAAATATCCGCTTGGTTTTGTAATGACCTGGCCGTCAGCTTGGCGGTATTTAATTCCTGCCAGGCATTGCGTACCTGTTCTTCAATATTGCGTCGGGTATCGGCAACGACCCGGGAACTGGCAATCACGTCGCTCTCGGCGGCGCGAAGGGTGTTGTAGGCCGTAAAGCCCATGTTGAAGGGCATGGTCAATTCAATTTTTGCCAGGGTTTCTTTTTTCAAATCGACCGTTCCGCTGACATTGTTTTTCCATTTGTGGGTGAGCACACCCTCTACCTTGGGAAAAAATTTGTCGCTGAAGGCGTTTTTCTGATCCTGACGGGCGATTGCTTCGGCGACACTGTCAATGGCAATTTGTGTATTGTTGTCGAGGGCCTTGTCGAGGGCGGACTCCAGGGTATGGGACAGTTGATCCAATGGCAGGGCGACGGGCAACATTTTTTCAGGAACAGGCGGTTTGCCGAAAACCGCCCGATACCGATTGCGCGCCGCCAACAGGGCACCTTCCGACTGGATTTCGCGGGCGATGGCACCGGCCAATTGGGATTTTGCCTGCAGAACATCCGTCGACAGACCCGAACCGGATTCAACCTTTGCAACTTCAAGCCCCGTTTGTTTTTGTACATTGTCCTTGGATTGGCGGGCAAATGTCAGGGAGTGAAAAACCTTGAATAAATTCACGTAGGCATTAATCGCTTCGAGAATGAGATCTTCTTTTACCTTGATTAAGGTCAGCTGTTTTTCAACCAACTGTAAGCGGGCTTTTTCAACAAGCGCGTCCGTCGCGCCAAAATCCCATAATTTTTGGGTCAGCGAGAGGTCCAGTTCGGAAAACGGCAGGCCGGTATCCGACGCGTGCGGGTTCTGGGTTAATTCGTACCCATGGTTAACCGTCGGCTCAAAGAATGGAAACCAGTCACCCAATGCCTCGCGGGCACGGTCCTGCGCTGCCGCGATATCAGCTTGAGCGCCAATAACGCGATGGTCGGTCTGGACAACGCGTTCCAAGAGCGTTTCCAGGCTTTGTGCCATCGTTGGGCGGGCAGAGACACATCCACACAAAAGGCCCAGCAAGACACATGCGGTGAGGTTAGGCCTCATCGAATTGTCTTCACTTTTTAATATCCATCCCTGGGCGGTCCCTTTTCGGGTATCCGCTTTTACAAAGTCTTTCCTGACAGACTTCTTCGGAAACAGCTAATGGTTTTTTTGTGGAAAAGTCAGAATCAACCCGGTAAATGGTTGAAATTAACCATTTAAAATACTGATTTTATTGCCTTAACTGCCGAAAAAACATTGTTAAAAATCAATTTCATCGTCGGTTAACAATGCCCCGTTTGGTTGATTATATCCGCCGGATCCGGACCAGGGAACCCTTCTGTTCAACGGCCGCATCCAATTCGCGTAATTCAGCTTCAACTTGATTGCGAAGTTCAAAATACCGCCGCTTTTCATTTTCCGACAGGGTCTGACCGCCGGCGCTTCCGGCCGCCGTCGCTTCGCAGACAAAGGCCAGGAGTTCGCCCACGGCAACAGGAACATCGAGGGCCTCATCGCGCACACCGCGATCAGATTCCGGGGCTGGTGCGGTGCCGGCAATGCGCGCCATTTCTTCGCTCAATATGGATGTGTTGGCGGCCCGTTCTAATTCAAGCAGGACATCGACGGGCATAAATGCCGAATGTTCGAAACTTTGGTATTGCGATAAATTTGTCGGTTTGACCCGACACATGCTGGCGGCGGTTTTTAAACTGCCAAAGGAATCAAGCAGTTTGCGTGTGGCCAATTTGAGGAGACGAAATTCCATCTCGTTGTATGTTGTGTTCATGGTATGTTCACAATCATTCATTTGGGTGACAAAAGGAGCCAAATTCAGCTATTATCCAACCTATAAATATAATTGGTCCGCAGCAACATCGTTCTTAAGGTTGTTGTCAGATTTTTCTGATAAAATCTTGCGAAGCGGGCCGTCCTCCAGAGTTGATTTATCGGGGTCATGGCTGTCGAAGATAAACATTCAAAAGCAGGGGTCGACGGTTCCTCCCGGGAGTCTGTCATCGACCCTGTGTCTGCGCCTGGTTCAGCCGCCGTTTTTGAGGTTCCCAACTGGGCCGCCAAGGCAACCTTTGAACAGGTTGGCGATGACCTGGTCCTGTTGGGTGGGGATGGCGAACGCCTGACACTGGATGGATATTTCACACACACCCCGCCGCCGTCGCTGATCACATTTACCGGCCAGGAAATATCGGCGCAGGCAATTGCCGTGCAGCTGGCGGCGGCAGATGAGATCCAGGTTGCGCAGGACGCGGGAACAGTAATTCCCGGAGCACCGCTCGTCGAACCGTTAGTCGAACCGCTGAGCGACGGCGAGGACGCGCTGAATTCATTGGAATCCCTGTTGGTGAATTTGTCGGGTGAGGCGGCGGTTGATTCGCAAATGCTCACGGTTTTCCAGGCGGCTCTGGCGGAAGCCGTCGCAGACGGCGCATCGCCGGATCAGGCGGAGTCTCAACAACAGGCTTTTGTTGATCTGTTGTTGGCAAACATTGCCGACGGCGTCTCCCCGCTGGACGCCCTGGCAGATGCAAAATCCCTGTTCCAGGTGACGCCGGCACCGACAGTGGCCGGGCCGGATGGTGAAGACGCCGAGGGCAATATCATGGCGGCCCTGGCAACCGGCGAAGGGATCGAACAGGCAGTCGCCGCGTACATTCAGGAAAACCAGGGCGATACACCGCTGACGGGCGAACAGTTATCGGCGGCGACCGATGCCTTTCTGGCTAACCTGCAGGTTGGCTTGTCGAACGGCGAAGCGCCAACGGATATTATTGCTGGTGCCAATTTGGCTGCCGAGGGTGCCCTGCAGGCTGCGGCACCGCTTGTCGGCAGATCGGACGGCGACGCTTTGCTGGCAGCCCTGGCAACGGGTGACAACGAAGGCGGCGTCTTGCCGGAAGCCGAAGGAGCCGGTGCGGAAGCTTTTGCCGATGCCCTGGTCACCGCCCTGGAAACCGGTCAGCCCGTTGGCGCGGCCCTGGAACTGGCCAACCAACTGCAGACTGACCTGGTGGACGCCGCAGCCGAGCAGGATGATCCAAGCCTGGCCGATCCCCTGCTTTCCGCCCTGGCAACGGGCGATGGCGTCGAAGGCGTGGTCGGTGATTCGGCGGATTTTCAAAATGCCCTGGTCGAAGCTTTGCAAACCGGCCAGTCCATCGGTGAGGCGCAAAATCTGGCGCAGGCCGCACAAAACTCCGTAGCGACGGCGCAGGAACAATCCAATGACCCAAACTCGGCTGACCCCCTGCTCGCCGCATTGGCGTCCGGCGAAGGTGTTAATGAGGCGGTAGGTGATTCCGCTGATTTTGCCAATGCCCTCGGCGATGCCCTGCAAAATGGCGGAAACGTCGCTGCGGCGTCAAACGTTGCCAGCCAGCAAGTGGCACAATTAGCTCAGGCCACGTCGGAATCCGACACCGGCGGAGGTGACCCGGTGTTGGCGGCCCTGGCCTCTGGCCAAGGCGCTGATACGGCGCTTGGAAATACCGGAAATTCAGACGCCGGTGCCGAAGCCATTACCGCCGCCTTGGAAAATGGCCGATCGGCCTCCGACGCGGTCGCCGTGGCGCAAGCGGAAACCGCGGCGCAAACAGCGGCGGTCGCCGAAACGACGACGGAACCGACGGCCACGCCGCCAACTGCCCCGGAGGCACCTGCCGCGCCGCCGGCTCCTGTCGCCGTTGCCGCAGCCCCCGTTGCCGCCCCCGTTGCCGCCCCCGTTGCTGTTCCCGCTGCCGCCCCGGTTGCTGTTCCCGTTGCCGCCCCTGTGGCTGTTCCCGTTGCCGCCCCCGTTGCCGACCCCGTTGTTGCACCTGTTTCGGCCCCGGTGGTTGCGTCGGAAACGGCGACGACGACGCAACCGCTTGTGCAAACGGCGGCGACAACGGAAACAACGCAAACGGTTGATGTGGCGGCCCCGGTGGCACCGCCACCAGCGCCGCCGCCGCCGACCCCTGTCGCGCCGCCGCCAGTGCCCGTGGCACCGCCGCCCGCCGCTCCGCCAGCGGCACCCGTGGTTCCGCCTCCCGTTGCCCCGCCTCCCGTCGCCCCGCCAGCCGCACCTGTGGTGCCACCGACCGTAGCGCCGCCTCCTGTAGCACCACCGCCGCCGCCACCGCCGCTGCCACCGCCGCCACCGCCGCCACCGCCGCCACCGCCACCGCCGCCACCGCCGCCACCGCCGCCGCCACCGCCGCCACCGCCGCCGCCGCCGCCGGCTCCCAGGCCGTCGCCATCGCCGTCACCAACACCGCCGCCGCGCCCGGAGCCCGTACAAGCGACCGTCAGTGATATCGCCTTAACCGGCACCGAAGATACCACCGTTACGTTATCCCTGGCGGATTTCGCCGGCGGTTTTCGCGGCAACGACAATGGCGCTTTGTCCCGCATTGTGATTGTCGGTCTGCCAACGGGCGGGGCGTTAACTCTTGGCGGCAACGCGGTGACGGTCGGACAAAGTGTTGGCCGCGCGCTGTTGGAATCCGGCCAACTGAAGTTTCAACCGACGGCCGATTTTAATGGAACCGCATCGTTCAAATATACGGCTGCTGCTGAACGGGGTTCGGTCGTTGCCGGACAAAAAGAAGTCTCGATTAATCTGGCAGCGGTCAACGATGCACCGGAAATATCCGCGCCTGCAGCGTTGACGGTTGCTGAGGACACAACTCTGTTGATCAGCCAGGCCGATCTGTTAAAAAACACAACGGATGTCGAAGGCAACACCCTGAGCGTCAGCAACGTGGTTGCCGCAGGTGGTACCTTGATCAACAACAATGATGGCACCTGGTCTCTGACCCCGGCAGCAAATTTTAACGGCACCATCAACCTGACCTTTGACGTCTCGGACGGCCGTTTAACAACCGCTGCAACGGCAACCCTCACGGTCACCGCCGTCAACGATGCGCCGGTGGGAACCATAAGCACCGGCAGCGCCGCGTTCACCCGGGGTGGCGCTGCGGTGGTTATCGATGGTGCCATAAAGTTCACAGATATTGATTCCACCGACTACGACAGCGGCCAACTGGTGGTGCGTATTGCAGTTAACAATGTTAGTACGGACCTATTGGCGGTGCGCAATGAAGGGGTCGGCTCTGGTCAGATCTCCGTCACCGGCTCCACCATTTCCTATCATAACGGAACCTCGAGCAATGTCATCGGCTCTTTTGCCGGTGGCAGTGGCACGACCGCCCTGACCATAACCCTAGGCACCAACGCCACCGCCGCTGCGGTACAGGCCCTGGCCCGAAATATCACCTACGATAATACCAACGCCGCCGCCAATTCCCTGAAGGATCCGGTGGTTTCCTTCGTTTTGTCTGACGGCGATGGCGGGACGTCTGCGGTGGTGACGCGGACCGTTGATATTACTGGCGGCGGCGTTAACCCGGACGTCGCGACATCCAACGGTGAGAGTGGATTTTTGTCCGGCGATGGGGCCGTTACCATAGACCCGGGCCTATTGGTCATCGATACGCAAGGCACTTATAACAGCGGCTTCCTGAAGGTGACGATCGGCGGTGTAACCGATGCCAACGACCGTTTGGTGATCGACAATCAAGGCACAGCCAACGGCCAGATCTCCGTCGCCGGCACCAACATTTCTTATACCAGCGGCGGCACAACCACCCAAATCGGCACCATCGACGGAACCGCCAACGGTTCCAGCGGCCAGGCCTTGACCGTTAACCTGAACACTGCCGCCAGCAACGCTGCGGTGCAGGCCCTCGGCCGGGCGGTGCAGTTTAACAATGTCAACAGCGACCCGTTGACCGACAACCGTGTGATCAGCTTCAGTGTCAAGGACGCCGACGGCAATCTGTCGACCTCGGTTACCCGCACGCTCAGTATTGACCAGACGGCCGAGACCTTCTCGACCAGCAGCCCGTCGCAGAAGGTTCTCGCCCTTGATGGAACGGGGGACTTTCTATCGCTCGGCAATTCGGCCACGCTGATCAACGGCAATGCGACGACCTGGGAAGGCTGGATCAATACGTCAGAGGTGACCGGTACGCAGACGATCCTCGGGATGGGGGCTCTGGGGAGTTCCACTGTTGTTTCCCAGGATTTTAACAGCAATACGACAGGGCTTTCGTTGACACAAGCGAGCCGTGTTAACAATGCGCTTCAATTGAATGCGGCTGACTCGATTGCTGGGGGCGCTTTGCGAATTAATCCCACCGGTGTCGCGGAACAGACAAAATATTTTGAAGCGACATTCAAGGTTAAAGTCGGTGACGGCAGTGTTGGCGGGGAAGGTTTCAACTTCAACTACGGGACCTACAACGGCACGCCCCTTAACGGCGTCACGGACGGCCTGTCGATTATGTTTGATACATATGGTTCAGGTGCCGGCGTCGCCACGGTCAGGCTTAATGGTTCAACCAAAACGACGGGTACGGCCCCATCCTCAACACCCAACTTCCGCACAGATGACGATCAGTATGTAAACCTTGATGGGACAAATGATTACGTCAGTGTAACGACAAATACTGGGTTGGTCGATCTGACCGATATGACAATCGAAGCCTGGGTCAATCCGGATCTCATTCAGGATACCGCTGGGGATGACCGCCAGACCATCGTTCTGATCGGCGGCCCGACCGGGGCACCCGATGCTGAAGCCGATAATTTCGTGATGGAAGTTCTGGTTGATGGATTGGGTCAGATTCGTGTTTTCCACGAGCGTGGGGCTGGCATTGATGAACAGGTTATCTTCAACGCTCAGAAACTCACTGCGGGTACCTGGAAGCACGTCACTGTCACTCGGGATGTTTCCGCCAATTCTTACAATCTGTATCTTGACGGGAGCTTTGTTCAAACCAAAACCTATTCGACGGCGGGTGCCAATACGGATGGCCCGACGGGTGGATCCAACGCTAAACTGATCATTGGTGCCCGGCTGAATGCAAGTGGAAATCCCACCAATACCTTTAATGGTCAGATTGATGACGTGAAAATCTGGAGCGATTTGCGGACCAATACAGAAATCTCAACCGGTTACTCGACCGATGTCAGTGATTCGACAACAGGTCTCGTCGCGCGGTACAAATTTGACGGCAACTACAACGATTCAGCCTCGGGAACAAAGAACCATGGGACGGCTATAAATGGTCCGACCCTGCATGTTGGCGAACCCGAGAACAAAGCCGAGAACGCAACTTTCGTTGATGTCACAATCCGCAATGACGCCAACGGGCTGGATGTGATCTATGACGGCTCCACCAGAATTTCCAATTATCAGCTGGGAACAGACTTCAACCCCACATCCGCCCATGAATTTATTATCGGTGCCACCGGCAAAAGCACCGGTGACCAGCATGTTGTTGATGATCTGAATATTACCGCGACCAGTGTCGGTACCGCCAATGCGCTTGTCGTTGAGGACGGTGAACTTGCCTTCAAGACGACGGCACAGTCCGGCACGACAATCACCGGCTCGGGCGCGGCAGTCGCAGATGGCAACTGGCATCACGTTTCCATGAGCCACGATGGCGACACTACCCTCAAAATGTATGTGGATGGCCTGCTGGTTAAAACGGTGACTGGCGTGACCAAGGAAATGCTTGCCGGAAATGCCTTCATCGGCAAGTCATCGACCGGCACGACGGACGCCTTTACCGGCCAGTTGGCCGAAGTCAGGGTCTGGGACAAGGTCATGTCCGATACGGAAATCGCTGACAATTTCGGTTATAATCTCTCCAATCCGGGAACGACGACAAATCTCACCGGTTACTGGAATATGAAGGACAGTGACATTGCCGGCAGCGCGGGTGTTACGGATTCATCGAGCAACAGCAATACGGCGACCCACAATGGCAACCCGACGGAAACAACGGTTTCCCTGACGACCCCCAACTCCACAGACTGGACGGTGGTCGAAGGCGTGGCGAGCGAGGGCAAGGACGCGATCCTCATACAGGGCGGTGAAGCGGCAATCAGCAACCGTGAACTGTTGCGCTCGGCCGAGCAGTTTGACCCGACGGCGGGCAATCCGGTTCATTTGACCGGGCGGTTCACCTTCACCGATGCCGGCGATTTTTTCCATGTGATGACGCGCGCCACCGGAACCGGCTCGTCGACCAACGGTGGCCTGCCGCTGACCGGCATTGAGTTCAAGGCCGATTTGAACGGCAATTCAATCGGGCTCAAAAGTTATAACAACAGTGCCACGGCGACGGCTCTGAGCACATCCGGCGATGCGGCAATCGGTTTGTTTGTCGGCAAAGAATACACATTTGAAGTGTTCGATAATGGCAGTGGATTGAGTTTCTCGGTCAGCGAAGTCGGCAACGGCGATAATGCGGCGACGATCACCGCGACCAGCAGCCTCAACCCGACGACCAACTATGTGGTGATCACCAACCGCAACGGGGTCAGCGAAAATCACACCTTAAAAGTTGATGATCTGCAACTCGATCACGGATTTATCACCGACGAAGGCACGGCCCTGAGCGGTGTTCTGCATGCACAAACGGCGAGCGGTACGCTGGCCTATGGCACCGGGCTCGATAGCAATGATGCGCCAACCGGGACCACGACGACCACCGCCAATGGCACCTTTACCATAACCAATACGGCAACCGGTGCCTTCACCTATACGCCGAACAGCGGATATCACGGTGCCGATACAGTTACCTATCTGGTCAAAGGCAGCAATGGCAGCCTGGATTCAAAAACCATCCGCTTTAATGTGACGGCGGATACGGATGTGGATGTCAGTGGTGCTGCCCTGCAGTTCGACGGGACCAATGATTATATCCATTTAGGCGCGACCAATATCGCGACCGGAACGGGGGCCTTTACCTACGAGCTGTGGGTCAATTCCAGCTCGACAAAAACCACCCAACAATTGGTCAACATTGGCAGTGCCAATGGCGCTGACGGCAGTTATTTCCATCTGTTTAATGGCAAACTCAAATTAACCGGCAACGTCAGCAGCGCGGCAACCTCGGTGTCATCGGACGCCGTCGTCAATGACGGCCAGTGGCATCATGTGGCGGTCACCTATGATGGCGGCGGCAATGCCAAACTGTATGTGGATGGGGTCCGGGTCGCCGAGGGTGCGGTAACACTCAATGTGGCGGCGGGGGCGGCGCGGGCTGGATCGACCGTCACAAACGCCGATTTCCTCAATGGCCAAATGGACGATCTGCGCATCTGGAATGTCGAACGCACTGCCGATGATATCCGTTTGAATTATGACCAGCAATTGGCGGGAACGGAAACCGGGCTCAAATCCTACTACCGGTTTGATCAAACCGTCGAAGGTGTCGTCATCAATAGTGTCGGCAGCGACAATGACGGCTCGCTCGGCAGTGCGACGGTTAGTGGTGATGCGGCCGAACCCAGTGTTGTCGGCAGTATTTCCGGCAAAGCCATGCAATTTGATGGGACAAACGATATTATCACAGTTCCCGATTCTGCGGCCCTGAACTTTGGCACCGGCGGGTCCTTCACCGTGGAAGGCTGGATCAATACCACGGCGTCCGGTGCCTTCCACCGAGTTCTCATTAAACCGGTCGGTGGCGGGCAGTCCTACTCTCTGGCTGTTAATAACGGCAAGGCGCATGTGCGCTTTGACCAGGTCGGCGGCGGCGGCATTCAGGCGGAAAGCACGGCCAGTGTCAATGACGGCAAATGGCATCACATTGCCGGCGTTTTTGATAATGCGGGCGATACACTCAAAATTTTTGTCGATGGTCAGCTGGCGGCGACGACAGCGGTTACCACCAACCCGGTGCAGGGTACACAAGCGCTTCAAATTGGCGGTGTTTCAGGTGAGAGCCAGTATTTCAACGGTCAATTGGACGACCTGCGCCTTTGGAATACGGCGCGTTCTGACACGGAAATTCAGGATACCTACCAGCAGACCCTGACCGGCACACAGGGTGGTAAATTGGTTGCCCATTATACCTTTGATGACGGAACGGCGCTGGACAGTGCCGGTACCAATAACGGGACGATCAGCGGTGCGGTTGCCGTCGACAAAACTTCCGATACCAAAATTCTGAGCGGCAAAACGCTCCAGTTGGACGGCACCGATGACTATGTTCTGATCGCCGATGCAGCGGCGCTCGATGTGACCAATACCTGGACCATTGAGACCTGGATGTTTGCCGAATCCGCCGGCACCATTATCAGCAAGGATGGCGTTGGTAGTGACCCGACGGGGGCTTTTAACATTCACGTCAATGCCGCCGGTCGGTTGGAATACGAGACCAATAATACCGGCAGTGTGCTCGCTACCAATGCCGTCACCCTGAATGCATGGCATCATGTTGCGGTGTCGTTTAATAACAATAGCTCACCAAAACTGAAAATATTCGTGGACGGGGAACTGGTGGCCTCGGGCGATGTGACGGCCCCTTCTTCTCTTGCTTCTGATCTGATGCTCGGACGGCGAGGTGTTGCCGATAGTTTCCTCAAAGGCCAACTCGATGACGTGCGGATTTGGAACACGACGCGCACCGACGCAGAAATTGCGTCCAATTACCAGCAGACGTTAAGCGGCAATCAGGGGGGAGCGCTGGTCGCCCACTATACCTTCGATAACGGAACAACGGCTGATTCGGCGGGTGCCAATCACGGTACCCTGACCGACGGGGCGACCATCGTCGACGGTATTGCCGATGGCAAAACGCCGAATATTTTTGGCAATATCGTCCGGGTTAACGAGAACCAGTCAACCAGCGGCCAGATGGTATATAATGAAACGCTTGCAGGAGATGTCAGCTACCACGTTCTCGATGGATCCAGTGCGGAACAAAGCAGTTTTACCAACGGCGCTGCGGGGACGCTCAAGATAGACGCTGATACCGGTCACTGGACCTTTAACCCGACAAACAATTACCACGGCTCAGTTACTTTCACGCTCCGCGCCAAGGGTGCGACGTCGGGCACCGATGACGAAACCATCACGGTGACGGTCAAAGATGATCCGCAGAACTCGACCGGCAACCCGGGCGGCGCTCTGCAGCTGGATGGTGGCACCGACAAGGTCGTGACCGCCAATTCCATCACCCTGACCAGCCACTCCATGGAGCTGTGGGTCAACACCAAAGAAACCACTGCGGATCGGGGGATCCTCGGGACCGACGATACGACTGGTGATGTGGCCCAAATGGTAACCAATGGGAATGGAACCTGGCGGGTTGAGATTAGCCCGAATGCCCCGGCAGGGGCCGGCACTTTTAAAACTTACAGTTCAAGCAAAGTCATCAACGATGGCCAATGGCATCACATCGCCTATAGCTATGATGCGACCGGTACCGGCACGCTCAGGCTCTATGTGGATGGCGTCGAAGACACGTCCGTCACCAAGACCAATGATGGTAACCACGCCGGCGCATTCAGTGTCACGGACAAACTTCTGGTCGGTATCGAACGCTCACAAAGCAATTATCTGGAAGGCCAGATCGACGAGGTTCGCGTCTGGAGTGACGTCCGCACGGCGAGCGAAATCCGCGATAATTACCAGAATCAGATTAGCAGTCCGGCGACAGTCGATGGGGCAACGCTCAAAGTTTATTACCGCTTCGATGACGAGAGCGTGGCGGGCAAAGTGCAGAACCTGGGGGCGGCCGGCGATACCCTGGACGCCGATCTCACCGGTGCCGAGATCGTTAATATCTTGGGTCGGGCCCTGAATTTTGACGGCTCAGATGATGTCTTGAATATTATCGATACCAACCTGCTCGATACCACCAGCTTCACGATTGAGACCTGGGTGCAGCTCGATGTAGTGACAAATACGACGATTATTGGGCGGACAACGTCGGGCGGTTTGGCGGGCAACTATTCCAACGCGCTTTATGTGGATGGCGCCGGAAAACTGTCGACCTATGTATTTAACGGGGCTGAACAAAAACTGGTCGGTACGGTTACCGCGCAAACCGGCCAGTGGTATCACCTGGCGTCGGTCTATGACGCCGATACCAGCACCATGAAACTCTATATCAACGGTCAGCTCGATACGATTAAAACCGGTGTCGCAGCAATCCACACAAATTTTGATCGGTACCAGGTCGGCCCGACCGGAAACTCGGCCATCGCATCCGGTAAGTTTAATGGCCAGATGGCGGAACTTCGCATCT
The DNA here is from genome assembly GCA_021775095.1 of Rhodospirillales bacterium. Taxonomy (GTDB): domain Bacteria; phylum Pseudomonadota; class Alphaproteobacteria; order Rhodospirillales; family Casp-alpha2; genus JABMNT01. Next base: position 100,194 of record JAJFII010000055.1, on the reverse strand, counting down.
GGGGCGATGCACGAACCGATCAGGAGATCGCCGATACCTACAACCAGATCATTGACCCCACTCAGTACGCCGAACTGAAGGTTCATTACAACTTCGACGAAACCTCAGGCACGACAGTAACTGACGGTGCCGGTGCGGTGAACGGGACCCTGACCGGCGGGGCCAATTTTGTTGAGGTCGGCCCGACGGTGCGCGGCACGGCCGTCACCGTACAGGAAAACCAAAACGCCGAAGGATCCATGGTCGCCAACGATATCAGCGGAACCGCCACCTATTCGGTGCAGACGGCGGCGACCAACGGCCGCGTCGAAATCGACGCCAACGGCATCTGGCATTACACCCCAAAGGAAAACTTCCACGGCACCGATAGCTTTACCCTGAAAGCCGTCGGTTCGATCTTTGGCGATGATCAGGAATCCTTTACGGTGACGGTTAATGATGTTGTGAAGGATTCCGTTGACGTCAGCGACGGCGCGCTGCGGCTGGATGGCAGTGACGACGATGTTTCTGTCAGCGGGATCGATGTTGCCAATAAGTCGTTCTCCATGGAGTTCTGGTCACAAAGAGAATCCAGTACCACCTATGACATCGCCATTGGCCAAGGGGTGAGCGGTACCAACACCGGCTTGCATATCGGATGGCGCGATAGCGGCGGCGGCAATAAAAAATTTACTTTCGGGTTTAGCAACAACGACCTCAATTTCGACAATGACACGACGGGCGTCGGCGAATGGATCCACTGGGCGGTTACCTACGATGTGACCACGGATATCCGTAAAATCTATAAAAATGGTGACCTTGTCGCCCAGGATGTTTCGGCGTCCAATGCCAATTATACCGGCACCGGTACCCTGACAATCGGCAATTCCTGGGTTGCCTCATCCGAATTCAAAGGGTTGCTCGATGATGTCCGGATCTGGAACGATGTGCGCACAGCAGATGAGGTTCGCGCCAACTTTGACCAGCAACTGGGCGGCTCGGAAGTCGGGCTTGCCGCCTATTACCGTTTTGACAATGAGGCCGACCCGGCGAAGGTTCCAAATCTCGCGACGACGAGCGGCAACGGCGGGCTTGGTTCGGCTGCCGATGGCACGATCAATAACGGCGCAAAGATCGTCAACCTGCCGACCACGGCCCTGCATTTTGACGGCTCAACCGGTTACATCGAGGTTGCCAACAAAGCCAATGACCCGCTCGCGATCACCGGAGATTTGACCATTGAAAGTTGGGCGAAATTCGATGTGGGAGATCCCAACCCGATTGCCTATTTTACAACTGCCGGGACAGATTCCACTGTCAACAATACCCTTTATGGCCTTAGAATGGCGACCGGCGGGGACGTTCTATATTTCCATGAGAGCGGCAGTGGCACCGATAATACCATTAGATTTGATACCTCCCTTGTTACCGGCCAATGGTACCACCTTGCCGTTGTGCGCGACGTTTCGAGCAATTCTGTAAAATTGTATGTAGATGGTGTTCTGTTTGGCATCGAGACCTACAGCAGTGACCCTGCTGGCGGGACCAACAGCCGTTTCCTGGCCGGATTTAAGGACAATGGCACTGACTATTATAATGACGGTGATATTGCCGATCTGCGGATCTGGAACACGGCGCGCACGGACGCCGAAATTGCCGATAACTTCAACGAAGTGCTCACCGGTAATCAGGGCAACGCCCTGGTTCTCAATTATCAGTTCGAGGACGCGCAAGGTCTGACGGTTACCGATAGTGCCGGGACCAACGACGGCACCATCAAGGGGGTGGCGACCTATGTCGATACCGGGCCGGAAATTTTTGGCACCACCCTGACGGTGCAGGAGAACCAGTCTGTATCGGGTGCCATGGCGGCCAACGATATCGTGCAGTCGGTCCTCGATTTGAGTAAACCGGGTGTCGATGGTGTCGCCACCGGTATGCGGGCTGACTTTACGGATTTCCCGTCGACGTCGATCACTGCCGAACTCTGGATCAACCCGGATGCCGCTACCGGAGACATGGTGTCTTATGCGGTGACGGGATCATCGAATGAGTTTCTCATTGGTCTTAATGGCAGCAGTGCCGTGTATGTCGTCATCAATGATACGACCTACACATTTGCCGCTATCAAACCGCAGATCGGCGAATGGAGCCATCTTGCCGTGAGTTGGGACAGTGCAAACGGCGCCCTTAAGGTCTATCAGGACGGGGTGCTTCAGGAGACCAAGACCGGGTCAACGACGACCCTCGATACATCGGGGACCTTCTATCTTGGCACCGACCAGGATTCCGTTGCCGGTGGGTTCGCCAGTGCCGATGCTTTTGACGGTCAGATGGCGGAAGTGCGCATATGGGGTGATGTACGCTCCGCCACTGAAATCGCCGCCAACTACAACAAAGAACTGACGTCGACCGGCGATAATCTGGTTGCCAACTGGCAACTGAACGAAGGCAGTGGCCTGGTCGCCATTGATCGGACCGGCAACCACAATGGTGCCTACGAAGAAAACAGTACCGGATTTGTTTCCGGTCTGCCGGCAGCTCCGGTTTTGCCGCTGGTCAACGACGGCACGGTTTTCTCGGTCTCGGTCACCGGCCAGACCACCAATGCAGCGGATACGGACGGGTTCGTAACTGTGAGCACGGCCAACGGCGGTGTGGTTCGGGTCGACCAGACGAGCGGCCAATATACCTACACCCCGGCGCTTCATTTTTATGGGACGGATAGTTTTAAGCTGACCGCCACCGGTGACGGCGCAACTGCCATTTCGGACAGCGAAACCATCACCGTGACGGTTAACCGGGAAGATCATAAATCCACAGATGTGTCGGGCAATGTTTTGAGCCTGGATGGGACAGACGATTACCTATCCATTCCGAACGGTGCGCTCAATAACCTGAGCACCGGTACCATCGAAGCCTGGATTTTTCTCGATACCAACACCGGCGAAATGATTACCGCCTTGCAAAAAGACGGCACTGGTTCATACGCCGGATTTTCCGTCGGGTCTTATATGAGCAATACGGGAACCGTAGCAGCTGGGTCCGCCGGTAAACTCTATTTTCAGGGGGCAGTCAGTGGCGCGTCAGTGGCGGTTAGTAATGGCACGATCTCGGACGGTGAATGGCATCATGTTGCCGTCAGTTTTGATTCCAGCGACGCGCGGTTTTATATTGATGGAAATCTGGACGCCATCATATCCGGCAATCATTCCGTCTCGAATGTCACCAACCCGACGAATGCGACAATCGGTTCGTGGTTAAAGGATGGCGTGGCTGAACTTCCCTTCGACGGCAAGATGGATGACCTGCGTATCTGGAATGACGTCCGCACGGCCGAAGAAATTCGCGATACCTATGTCCAGCAGCTGGTCGGAACGGAAAGCAACCTCAATGCCTATTACCGGTTTGACGAAAATACCATTGGTTACGAGGCGACGGATCAGACGGCAAATCTCTACAACGGGAAACTGATCAATGGCGCTTTATTGTCAACACAGACCGGCAATGCTCTCAGGTTCGATGGCAGCAATGACTTCGTTGACCTGGGCTCCCCGGCCGCCCTGTTGCCGGGCACCGGTGACTTTACCTATGAGGCCTGGATCAAGACGTCGGACAGCACCAACAACCAGTATGTATTCGCCGCCGGAAACACCACGTCGAGCACGCTGTTTTTTGTTTCCGGTGGTAAGATCGCCATGCACAATCCGGCGTCTGTCGGCCCGACCGGGACAACCGTCGTCGCCGATGGCAAGTGGCATCATGTGGCCGTTTCCCACTCCGGTGGTGCGACCAAGCTTTATGTGGATGGCGAGATTGAGACGGTCAGCACAGGATCGTCGACAACAAGTTATAACGTGACCGCCGGCAGTGCGACCATCGGCAAAAGTGTGTTTGGGCAGTTCTTCAAAGGCGATATCGCTGAAGTCCGGGTCTGGGGCGATGTGCGTTCGGCAGATGAAATCAAAGCCAATTTCCAGGGCGAAGTGCCTACCAGCGCCGATAACCTGACGGCCCACTACACCTTCGGTGAAACCTCAACGACTGCGGTTAGCGATCATTCGGGTAATTCGTTGGACGGAACCATATCCGGTGCCACCAAAGTCAATTCGACCGCGCCCATCGATGGGCCGGAAATCGGCGGCACGGAGTTGACCGTGGTCAGCAACCAGGTCGCAAGTGGCCTGATGCTGGCCGATGATATTTCCGGAACCATCAGCTTCTCGACCACCGGTACGGCACCGGCCAACGGTGCCATAACCATTGATTCCGATACCGGGGAATGGACCTACACCCCGACCGCCGGATTTGTTGGCAGCAATACCTTTACGCTCCGCGCCAGCGATGGCACCCGCAATGATGATGAAGTGATTACGGTGACGGTGACCGCAGACAATCAGGTCAACGTCCACGATGGCGCCCTGCAGTTGGATGGCAGTGGTGATTATGTTGAGGTTGCCAGTTCTTCTGGATTGCAGTTGACCAACGCCATCACCCTGGAAGCCTGGGTTAACGTCACCCGAAAAGCCAGTACCAGTAACAACGCCTCAGACCAAATCATTATGGCCAAAGGCAACCATGACTACCTGCTCAGCATTTTTGGCCCGGACCGAAACAACACAACGGACATCCGTGGTGCGGTTGAGTTCGGCGGTGTCGCCAGCGGCGGTGGGGCTGGTGGTCCGGGGTTCCTCAAAGGTTCAACGGTAATCGATGATGGCCAATGGCACCATGTGGCAGCGACTTACGATGGCACCACCATGAAGTTGTACATCGATGGTGTGCTTGATGTGTCCAAGGCCGCGACCACCCCTTTTATAACAACCACAGATGCTTTGACGATTGGTCGTTTGTCGGACGGCAGCACCAACCGCGATCTCAACGGCCAGATCGATGAAGTGCGGATTTGGAATACGGCGCGAACCGCGAGCGAAATCAGCGACAATTACAACCAGCAGATTACCGGTACCATCCCGACGGCCCTGCAGGCCTATTACCGGTTCGACGACCAGTCCGAGCCGGCGACCGTACAAAATCTAGGCACCTTGGGCAACGCCGCCGATGGATCCTTTGTCGGCAACAGCAAAATCGTTGATACGCCCGAGCGGGCCCTCTCCTTTGACGGTGTCGATGACGTTTTGACCATCGCCAACAATAGCAATCTGGATGCAACGGCAGCGACCTGGTCGATCTGGATCAAAAGCGACGGCACCTGGGGCTCGAACAACGAGGATGCCGGAACCGGGAGCAAAGGCTCAGCGGTTGTCATGGGACGGGCGAGCACCGGCATTTCAGAAAATGGCCTGAACCTGCTGCTGACAAATTCAGGGACAATTTTTCTTAATGCCAAAGATGCAACCACCAATGCCGTATCGATAAACGGCACGACCTCATTGACCGATAACAAGTGGCACCAAATCACCGTCTCCTACAACCAGGTCAATGGGTCGTTACAAAAGATCTACGTCGATGGAGTCTTGGAGGCCAGCGGTCAGGCATCACGGGCCTGGACCTTTGCCGGCCAGGACCTGACGGTTGGCAAATCCATCGATACCTTCTGGGAGGAATACGAAGGTCAGGTCGGCGAACTGCAGATTTATAACCGCCAGCTGACCGACCAGGAAGTCAGTGACGGGTATAATCAGACACCCTTGCCGAACGCATCCGGGCTGGTCGGATTATACCAGTTTGATGAAGGATCGGGGACGGCCGCCGGCAATAATGCGACCAGTGCCAACAAAACACCCGACGGCACCCTTGCCGGCGGCACAACCCGCGTCGATACATCGCCAGATATTTATGGCTCAGTCCTGACCATCGAAGAAGACGATACGGCCTCGGGGCTGTTTGAAGCCAACGGCGCAACGGCCTTTGCCGTTCAATCGGCGGCGGCCAACGGCACGGCGGTCATCGATGCAACCACCGGCCAGTGGACCTATCTGCCAAAGGACAATTTTTACGGCAGCGATACCTTCACTCTGCGCGCCACGGACGCCGAGGCGCGCACCCATGACCAGACCATCACGGTGACCGTCAACCGCCAAGATCAGGCGTCGACAAATGTTGCTGGTAATGCTCTGCAACTGGACGGAGTGAATGACTATGTGGTCATTGCCGTGGCACCAACGACGGCGGTTGATAACATGACCCTGGAGGCTCAAATCAACTGGAATGGCCTGCACGCAGGACAGACAAATGCGATTATCAGCCTCGGCGACTCCACTGCCAACGGCGTGCAGCTTGATGGTATTCCAACCGGTAGTGTGCTGAAACTCGGGATAAATATGGGAGGTGTTGGATCCCTGACGACGGATTACACCCTGCAGGCCAACACCTGGGCCCATGTGGCTGTGGTCCGCGATAGCGGCACCTGGAAATTTTATGTGGATGGCAATCAGGTCGGTGTGACGAGCGGCACGTTCGGCGCGACAATCGCGACAGCACCGAAAACCCCTTCGGCCCAGGCGTTTATCGGTTCCACCGAATTCAGTACGGAATATTTCAGCGGCGCGATTGATGAAGTTCGTATTTGGGACGAAGCCCGTTCGGGCGCGCAAATTCGCGCCACCTATGATCAACAACTCACCGGCACGGAAACCAACCTCAAAGCCTATTACCGCTTCGATGATGATGCCGCTGGGACCACCGTTCGCGACCTGTCTGGCAATGGCAATCAGGGCACCCTGACCAACGGTGCCGACCTGACACCTAATCTCGGCAAGTCCTTAAAATTCGACGGCGGCGATGTGATTAATTTGGGCGCCATCAACGCAACCGATCTGGCCCTTGGCACGGCCTTGTCCTACGAAACCTGGATTAAAACATCGACCGGGGCGGCAAGCCAGGTCCTGGTCTCCATGGGCAATTCGGGATCGAACGGCGCGGCGACCTATTTTTACGTCGATACATCGGGGAAACTGGCGTTCAGCGTTCAGGGGAAAGCCGCCCTTGCATCGGGCACAACCGTTGGCGATGGCAACTGGCATCATGTGGCGGTTACGGTTGACAGTTCGGGCAATGCCAAACTTTATGTGGATGGGGCTGCAGATTCAACGGGCACCGGGTACGGCTTAAACATCTCAACCGGTACCGCCCATATTGGAACGAATATCGTCTCTAGTAGTAAGTTTACCGGCGAGATGAGCGATGTTCGTATCTGGAACGATGTGCGCACAGCCACGGAAATTTCCGAAAATTACAATCAGACCCTGGACGGCAGCCAATCCGGCTTGGTCGCCCATTTCACCATGGATGAAATTGTCGGCGGCCAGATTATTGACAATGCCGGCACCGCCAACAATGGCACACTGGGCGCGACCACGGCCACTGGTACCGATGACCCGACCCTGACCGATACCACGCCGACGCTGCTTGCCAATCACGCAAAGGCGTTGAATTTTGATGGAAATGACATCATTGATGTGAGCGGCACCGACACCTTCGCAACAGGCAACGGCGCGTTCACCTATGAAGGCTGGATCAAATTATCCGATGTTACCAATTACCGGACCATATTCTCGGCCGGCAGCAGCACCGGGTCCGGGCAGGTCGAGACGTTTTTTTATGTTCACCAGAGCTCCGGCTTATTATCGTTTTCGGCCAGAAATGGTGGACCTAAATTACAGTCGGGGACAAGCGTGGCGGACGGTTTGTGGCACCATGTCGCGGTTACCCATACGGGCGGAACGGCGACGCTGTTTGTGGACGGCAACCAAGTCGCAACCACGGCTGGATATTCGCTTGCCATTACCGGCACGAACGCGCGGATCGGTACGCAATCGACTAATACCCAGGAATGGTTCCAGGGGGAAATGAGCGATCTGCGGATCTGGTCAACCGCGCGCAGCGCCGGTGAAATTGCCGGTGCCATGAACCAAAGCCTGGACGGCAGCCAATCGGGATTGCTGGCCAACTACACCATGGATGCAATTGTTGACGGAAAGATCCTCGACACCGCCGGCCTCGCCCAAAACGGCACCCTCGGGTCGTCAACCACCACTGGCGAAACCAACGATCCCTCATTGGTCACCAACACAATCCCGACGTTCGCCGATGAAGTGACGACAATGCAAGACACCAACGTGTCCGGGGCCATGACTTCGAACGACGTCGTCGGTACATCTGCAAGTTTTTATGTGATGAACGGCACCACCCAGGCCACCACCTTCACCACCGCCAACGGCGGCAAAGTGACCATCGACCAATCGTCGGGGGCGTGGATTTATGACCCGTCAACAAGTTTTGTCGGCACCGACAGTTTCACGCTGCGGGCTTCTGACGGCACCCGCAGCGATGACGAAGTGATCTCGGTCACGGTCCGCGATGATGACCGGGTCAATGTCCATGGCGGCGCTCTGCAATTGGATGGTATTGATGATTTTGTGGACCTGGCGGATATTCCGGGCCTGACAGGTGCCTATACCATTGAAGCCTGGGTGAATGCGGCTCAGTATTTTTCAAACACCGTCGGTTATGCGCGATTTGTCGAACTGGGCCAGGGCGCGGGTGCAAACAATAATATATTCCTTGGGTTCCACGCCAAGGATGGCACCATCGATCTTGGTAATTATGTTGGCACAACCGGCAGCGAAGTGACGACGACGGCCCAATTGCCCCTCAATCAATGGGTCCATGTGGCCGGGGTCAACAATGGTGACGGTACCGGTGCCATTTATTTTAACGGGATTGAACAAGCGCTTGGCAATACGGGGATCAGCGCCGGCAACGGCGGCACTTTGACGTCAAACTATATTGGCCGCAGTAATTTCACTCAGGACGACTACTTCAAGGGTTCGGTTGACGAGGTCCGGGTGTGGAGTGATGCGCGGACGGCGCAGGAAATTTACGACAATTATAATCAGCAGATCACGACCAACGAAACCGACCTGGTCCTCAATTATCACTTCGATGACAACCCCGCGGGAACCAGCGTGGCGGATGCGGCGGGCACAGCGCAAAACGGTACTTTGCATTCCAGCCGCTCCGATACGGTCCTGAAGCTGGATGGCGATGGGGATTATCTGACAGTCGCCCATAATACGGCCCTTGATATGACGAACTGGACGCTTGAGGGTTGGTTCCAAACGACCTACACCGGGTCCGTTGCCGCCCGCATCGTATCCAAGGCCGAAGGCAGCGGCGGTAACCATTTCTCGCTTTATATAACATCGGGAAAAATCGCCTTTCCGACAAATGGCACAACACCGGGCACACTTTTTACCACGGGAACCTACAACGATGGTCTGTGGCATCACGTCGCCGGAACCTTCGACGGCACAACCATGAAACTCTATGTGGATGGGGCGCTTGAGAACTCCGCCACCGTCACCGGAACGCCGTCCATTACCGGCACCGAGACCTTAAATATCGGTGCCTACGACGACGGTGCCGGACCCGCCCAATATTTTAACGGCCAGATAGATGATGTGCGTGTCTGGAACACGGTGCGCTCCTTAACGGAAATTCAGCAAAATAAGGATCAAACCCTGAGCGGCAACGAAAACGGCCTGATCGCCAATTACAGCTTTGATGACACGGCCGCCGGCGGCAACGACCTGACCAGTAATAACCTCGACGGTACGCTGCAAGATAACGCTGTGGTTGTAACGGTGGATGGTCCGGATCTGATCTCCGGCCAGAACGGCGCGCTTGATTTTGACGGCTCAACCACTTACATCAACGCCGGGCGCGGCGGCACCAACCAACTGGCGATCGCCGGCGATCTGACCCTGGAAACCTGGATCAAGTTCGACGCCATAGCCGGTTATGGATTGTTCGATTTTGCCCATCCCAATGACGCCCAGGCCGATAACGTCCTGTATCAACTGGGCCTGACATCCGGCGGCGACCTGGAATACGCCCATGAATCAGGCAGTGGTGCCAATTCAACGCAGATCATCGCCGATACCAATCTGCTGGCCAATCAATGGTACCATATCGCGGCGACGCGAAATGTGTCTTCCAACCTGATCAAGATTTATGTCGACGGGAAATTGTTCTCCAGCCACCTCTATTCGACGGCCGACCCAGATGGCGGCGGAAACGCCGAACTGATCATCGGCGCCAACGGTGCCGGCGGATCCATCGGCACCAATAAACTGAACGGCAAGATGAGCGATGTGCGGATCTGGAAAACGGCGCGTACCGATACCGAGATCGCCGACACCTACAACCAGGAACTGACCGGCAACCAAGGTGGCAATCTGGTCCTCAACTATAAATTCAACGAAGGCAGCGGCAGTGCCCTGATCGACAGTTCCGGCACCATCACCTCCAAGTCGGTGACCGGCACCGCCAACTGGATCGATCCGCCCGATGTCTACGGCACCACCATGACCATTCAGGAAAACCAGTCCGCATCGGGGCGGTTCGAGGCCGACTCGACAAATTTCTCTGTGACGACCGCTGCAACCAACGGCACCGCCGTTATCGACACCACAACCGGGGCCTGGACCTATACCCCGAACGCCGAGTTTTTTGGCACCGACACCTTTACTCTGCTGGCTGGTGGCGCCCGCTCAGAAACCATTACGGTGACGGTCAACAATGCAGAACAGAATTCCGTCGATCTCTCCGGCGGCGTTGCCCAGTTCAGCCGGACACCCGCCAATACAACTGTCGCCAGCAACGGCAGCCCGGATCGCTTGACAGTTGATCTGGGCACGACGACATTTGCTTCCAAACAAGTTACGATTGAAGCCATCGTTCAGTTCAATGATCTGACCGCCGGTCAGCAAAACTTCCTGAACTTATTCGGGGCGAGCAACAACGACGTTTTTAATTTGGTCAAGAATGCCGACAATTTACTCCGTGTTGCCGGCAGCGGAGGACTTAGCCTGATCAGCGATGTCACCGCCGCTGCCGACACCTGGTACCACGTCGCGATGACCTATGACGGAACCACGGCAAAATTCTACATTGACGGCGACCTAAAGGGCCAGGGTGCAGCGACCATTGATCTGAACAACAGCTCACAAATGGCGAAACTGGTTATTGGCGGCAATCCGCTTGGCTCTACCGGGTTTGACCCAGGGGTTGAGTTCGACGGCATGCTCGACGAGGTCCGGGTGTGGAATGATGTGCGCACGGACGGCGAAATTCGTGCCAACATGAACCAGCAACTGAGCGGAACGGAGGCCAGCCTGCAGGCCTATTACCGGTTTGATGATGACGGTTCCGACCAGGTGAACGATTATTCCGGCAACAATCGCCATGCGACCTCGACCCATGGCAAAGTGCTGACCCTGGATGGAGCGGATGATCGTGTTCAGATCGCCGATAACACGGCACTTGACGGGACAACAGGCATCACCCTGGAGACCTGGATCAAAACCGACGGCACCGCAGATTATTCCGGCCTGCTAAGCAAGTATGGCTCCGGTAAGGGCTGGAAGCTCGGGTTTCATGACGACGGGACTATCCGTGGCGATTTTGAGACCACGGGCACTAACCGGATCGTACTCACCTCCAATCAGGTTGTCACTGATGGCGAGTGGCATCATATCGCCCTTACCTACGACAACGTCAATATTCCGATCCTCTATGTGGATGGCATCAACGTCAACGGCACGGGAAACCAAATTGGCACCGGCACCTATGCGGGGCATCTCCTTGCGAACGACGGCGACCTATATCTTGGCGATGTTCCTGCCGTAACCAATGTTGAATATACCGGCCAGATGGATGAAGTTCGCGTTTGGTCGGATGTCAGAACGCAGGCTGAGATTCAGGAAGGCATGCATACGGGCGTGCCCGCTGGGTCAGCTAATCTGGAAGCTTATTACACCTTCGACGACGACGACGCGGGGGCCAATCCGACGGTGCAGGATGTGTCCGGTTCGGCTACGGTTCACAATGGCACCGGTGCGGGCGGCGCGCAAGTTACGGCGACGACGGCCAGGGCGGCCTTACAACTGGATGGCACTGGTGATTATGTTGCGTTGCCGACCAGTGGAGCTATTTATACAGGATCGGGTTTTTTCTCCTACGAGGCCTGGATTAATACGTCGGCGTCGACAAAGCAGACCCTATTGGGAATCGGTGCCGGTAGTAAAATCCAGTTATATGTGGCGACGACCGGGGTTATCGAATTCTTCACGTCGAACCCCTCTGTTACGGTGTCGACAACACTGAAAATTAATGACGGCGAATGGCACCACGTGGCGGTGACCATGGGAACCAAATTGGCTTCGATTTATATCGATGGCCAGTTACAGGTGACAAATGAATATGTCTCGCAGCCAGCCATCGGTACCAGTACTGCCAACATTGGCGCCGATAATGCGGGAGCCGATCTTTTTAACGGCCAGATCGATGATTTAAGAATTTGGTCTGATGTCCGTACAGAGGCGGAAATTCAGGCGAATTTGAATGAACCCGTTGCCAGCACATCGCAGGGCCTGCTGGCCAATTACACCTTTGAAAACGATGACGTCGGTAAACTCAAAACCCACAAAGACGAAACCGGAAGCTTTAACGGCACCGGCGTTGCCGATGCGACGGTAAATGAGGTGGTCGATAGTCCCATTGACCGTGGCCCCAACATCCTGCACCTGCCATCCAAGGCGCTAAATCTCGATGGCACAAATGATTATGTGACGGTGCCGGATCTGGCGATCAACTTTAAAGACATGACCATTGAGACTTGGATTAATCTCGATGCCCAGGTCGCCAGCACGACGGAAATATTGCTAGGGAATTCTGCCTATACCACGGCGGGTGATCTTAAACTGCAATTTGAAACCGGAGCCCTTAATTCCGGGAAAATGATAACCTTGCTCAAATGGTCCGAACAGGGCAACGAAAAGACCTTTTCCCATGACTTTGCTTCTAATATTGGCGACTGGTTACATATTAGTGTGGTTCGCGATGCGGCAAGCAACACTCTTCAGCTTTATCTGAACAGTAATCTGACAGAAACCGTCGCCTATACGTCGGACAGTCCAATTACCCTTGATGATGCGAAGATCGGCTCCCTCGCTGGAACCAGCCAATTCCTGGACGGACAGCTCAGCGATTTCCGGATCTGGGACACGGCGCGCTCCGGTGCGGAGGTCGCGCAGACCTATAACCAGACCCTGACCGGCACAGAAGGCGGCGATTTGGTCGTCAACTATCTGATGGACGAATTAACCGGCACTTCCCTGGCAGATAAGGCCGGTGCCGCCAGCAACGGGTCCGTGGTCGGCGGCCCGACGATTGTTGACGTGGCGCCGGTGGTTTTTGGCACCAAGCTGACCATCACCGAAGGCGAGACCGCCACCGGCGTGATGACCAATTCCGATGTCCAGGGCACGGCAACCTACTCGATATCGAGCGCCCCGACCACCGGTTCCGTCGAGATCGACGCGTCGTCCGGTCAATGGACCTTCACGCCGCCTGAGAACTATGCCGGATCCGTGACTTTTAACGTTCGCGCCAGCGGGGCGACATCGGGCGTCGATACGGAAACCATCACCGTGACCATTACCGCCGACGGGGAACATGCCGTCCATGGCGGCGCCATCCAATTGGATGGTGTCAACGACCATGTGACAGTCGCCCATGACAGCACCCTAAACTCAGGCACCTGGACCATTGAAAGCTGGTTCCAAACGACCGCCCATACGGCAGCGGGGGATGCAAACATTGGCCGCCTGATCTCTAAGGCGCAGAGCACCGGCGGCAACCAATATTCGCTTTATATGCTGCAGGGCAAAGTGTATCTGGCGACCAATACAATCACCTCGAACACAGCAGTCTCGCCGCTCAATAGCTATAACGATGGGGCCTGGCACCATGCGGCCGGGGTGTTCGACGGCTCGACCCTCAAACTCTACATTGACGGGGCTTTGGTGAAAACCGAGACCAATACCAATGCGGCGTTAAAACCGGTGCTCGATACAAAACCCCTGGAGATTGGTTCCTACGACGGCACCCAGCAATATTTTAACGGCATGATCGACGAAGTTCGGATCTGGAGCGACGCCCGCACGGCCCAGGAAATTGCCGATAACTACAACGAGCAGATCGACCCGGGGTCCCAGGGGCTGACCGCCAATTATCGTTTTGATGACACGAAAGGTGATGTCGTTCAAAATTCCGCGTCTTACACACATGGCGGCGGTGACTCGTCTGCGGTTTTAGCCCTCGACGGGGTCGACGACTATGTGACCGCGGACCTGGGTACGGGCACGGTAAGCAATACCTTCACCCTGGCCGCCTGGGTCAAACAAGATGCCCGCTCATCGACCGTTGCCGTGGTCATGGACATTTCGGACGTCGGCAACACCAGCGGTTCCGCCGACGAGGCCTCCATCCAGATCTTGGAAGACGGGCGTTTCCATGTGTGGATGAATTCGGAAATTGTCTCGACGGCGGTGGTGCCCCTGGGTGAGTGGACCCATCTTGCCGTATCCTATGACGGCGCAACCAAACTCCTGCGTATGTATATGAACGGCGATCAGGTCCATTCGGCGACCGTCGAGTTCTCGCAAACGGACGTCAGTTTGCCCAAGGTGCCGTTCACCTTCGAAGCCGGCGATACGGAAACCTTGTTTATTGGCCGCAATGACACGGCGGAAAATTATTTCCATGGGCAGATAGACGAAGTGCGGGTCTGGTCGGACGTCAGATCGGCGGCAGAAATCAGCTTTGATATGGGCAGCAGTATCACCGGCGCGCAAGCCGATCTGGTTGCCGCCTACTCGTTTCAGTCGGTAGCTGCGGGCACACCGGCAAAAATCGTTAACGACCAGGGTACGGCCAGCCGCAACGCCACGCAACAGGGCGGTGCCGACATCATCAGCAATAATAATGACGGCGTTATCGCCGCTGCACCAATGGGGCCAACCGGCAATGTTTTGAACCTCAACGGAACCGACGGTTATGTCAGTTTGGGGACGGCCTCGGAACTGGCCTTTGCCGGCAATGATTTTTCCATGGAGGGGTGGATCAAAACCGGTGTCACCAATACTGCAGACATGAGAATTCTGGCTATCGGGCATTCAGGCACCGTCGGTGAAGGTGCCTTTTTGTTTATCAATAACAACAAACTGGTTTTTGAAACAAACAGTTCAGCCGACGTGATCTCAACCACGTCGGTCAATGACCAGCTGTGGCACCATGTGGCGGCGACCCGTTCTGGTACGACCATCAAGGTTTATGTGGATGGTCAATTGGAGGCGACGGGAACCCTGACCCTGACCGTCCCATCGGCTCGCTCCGATATTGGCTCTTTGGGCGGCGCATCCGCCTTCTTTAACGGCCAGATGGATAATATTCGCATGTGGAGCGATGTCCGTACCGACGACGAGATCCGCGAGGGTATGGGCCAGTCCTATGATTACACCGCCGCCAATCTGGCGGCCCAATATACCTTTGACGATGTTGGTCCGACGAGTTTTGCTGGCAAAGTCATGGACGATACGACAAGCCAGACCAACGGCACCTTAACGGGGGGAGCGACGATCATCGATTCCGGCAGCGGTGATGCGATGTTTGTCAATCACCTGGGAAATGCCCTGCGTTTTGACAGTACAGATACGGTCACCATTTCCAACGTCGCTCTGGCCACCGCCGACAATGCCCGGACCTTTATGTTATGGGCAAAAACCGATGACAGCGGAAATTACAATTTCCTCAATTATGGACCGAGCGGCAGCAACGCCGCACAGGAGTTTCATTTTGGTCTGAATCGGGGACCGGCAAAGGGTGTCCGGTTAGACATTGATTCCAATGTGGTTGTGTTTGAGCCGGTGACCCCGACCGATGACAGCCAATGGCACCATTACGCAATTGTCGTTCCCAGTTCGGGGACCCTGGGCAACATCAAAATTTATCAGGACGGCGAGCTGCTGACGGCGATGATTAACGCCCAGGGCAATGCGGCCATTGCCTTAAATACCGGCACATCGGACCTTGTGTTGGGGGGAAACTTTGTCGGCGACATGGCTGAAGTCAGCTCCTGGTCAACCGCCCTGACAACTGCGCAGATCAACGATTATATGAGCAAATCACTGGATGGGGACGAGGCGGGTTTGACCGGTTATTGGAAACTCGATGAAGGTAGCGGTTCGGGCACCGGGGCAATTAAAGATTCGTCCGGTAACACCAACAGCGGCACAACCAGCGGCACGCAATGGACAGCCAACGCGCCAACCCTTGAGGGCAACACCGTAAATATCGCCGAAGATTCCAGCGCGTCCGGTCAAATGACGGCGACGGATGTCAACGGGACGGCGACGTTCACCACCAGTGCCAGCCCGCAGAATGGCAATCTGGATATTGACAGTGTCACCGGTCAATGGACCTACACGCCCAATGCGGACTATCAGGGGTTCGATAGTTTTACCCTTCGCGCTACCGGTGCCAATTCGGGGGTTGATGAGGAAACAATTGCCATTGATGTTGGTACAGACCCGGCTTTTACCACCGATTACGCCATGAATTTTGACGGTAATAATGATTATGTTGAAGTCTTCGATGCGGACGGCATCAATATGGGGACTACCGATTGGTCGGTGGAGGCCTGGTTCCAAACGACGGCAACAGATACGGCTATCCTGCTTGGTAAGTCGCATGTCGGGCATCAGTCATTGGCCAGCGGAGGAAAGGCCCTGGGTGTGGCCAACGGGCAAATATTATTTGACTCTTTTGGTCTGGTTCAGGTCAAAGGCACTTTGACCAATTTGAACGACGGGGCGTGGCACCATGTGGCCCTCACCCATGACGGGACGAACAAAATAACAAAGTTGTATGTTGACGGGACGGCTGATGCCTTGACGAAAGCAGCCGGAGCTGGAACCATCGTTTCAGGCGCATTGAGCCAACAATTGTTAGGCGACAATTCGGGAGACACGTTTAAAATCGGCATCGTCGCAACGAATTTTGGCGATGATTTCACCGGCAATATCAATGAGGTTCGATATTGGAATACAACACGAACCGCATCGCAAATCACCGAAAACATGGATCGCCAGCTGAATGGCGACGAGGAAAATTTGCTTGGCTACTGGGATTTTGATGAAGCTTCCGGTGGCATTGCCATTGACCAGACGGGCAATTCCCAGGACGGTGTTTTAACTGGGGCCCCAACCTATAAAAACCTGACGACGGTGACCATGGGCAACAGCGAAACATACAAGGGCATGATTTTGGGGGAAGACGCCGATGGCGACGGATTGTCTTATGCGATCAGCGGCAATTCGTCGCTGTCAGGGTTTACCTTGGACGGCAATACCTATTCCTACGACAGTCATGCGACAATCGACGGTACCAATGAAGTTTCCATCGATATCACCGACGACAATGGTGATGTCACAACAGAAACACTAAATTTTGTTGTTTCGTAAGAAAGCTTTATAAGGGAAGACAAAAAATGATTAAAATAATAGGACGTTTTTTGAGGGGACCTGGCAGGTGTTAGGTAAACTGGCTCATTTGAGTAAAAAACAGACGTTCCTGGTCATCATCGGTTTGATTGTGGTCCTGAGCGTGATCGGCTCGTCCTTGTACGAAGTCGTCACCACCCGCAGTGAAGATGATGCCATCCGGATTGCCGTCGTCGGACCGATGACCGGTGACGGCGAAGGCATTGGCCGGTCGCTCCGCCAGGGGGTTCAGCTTTATATCGATATCATCAACGAAAACGGCGGCATCAACGGGGTCGACCTAGCCGTTGATGATTACGACGATGAAAACAAACCAGCGACGGCGCGTGTTGTCGCCGAGAAAATTGCCATGTCCCGGGCGGAAGCGGTTATTGGTCACTGGACAGCGGAAACCGTTGATGTGGCGCAGAAAATTTATGACCGGAGCAACCTGCAGCTGATCGTTCCGGCGTCGATCCATCCCGATATTATCAAAAAATCCAAATATTCCGTCAGTGCGCTGTTTAATGAAAGCCGCCAGGCCCGGTTCCTGGCCAATTACGCCCGCAATGTGCTTGGACATAAACTGGTCTCGATGATCGTCGACAGGCGCGCCTACGGCGATACCATGGCGAAAAATTTTGAAGAAACCTACAAACGGTTTGGCACCAAAATCCGTTACACCTGGGAATTTGACTCCGGCGAAAATTCGGTCCGCGGTCTGCAGCGCATTGTCAGTGAACTGAAGGAAAAAAAGGACGCCGGCGCGCTGTTTTTGGCAGTCAATGAAGTGGATGGTGCGCGCCTGATGAAGTTCATGCGCGATGCCGACATCCGTAATTTGGTGGTCGGGCCGACGGCCTTTGCGACCAATGCCTTTAATAATCTGATCGCCAAATTGCCGGGCGAAAATCAGGACCCCGGACATTATACCAACAAGATGATGGTCACGGCACCGCTGTTGTTTGATACGGCCAATGAGACGGCGCAAAATTTTAAAAATCGCTATATTAAGAAATTTGACGAGGTGCCCGACTGGGTTGCCGCCTATGCCTATGATTCGGCCCATATGGTCATTAACGCCCTGCGCGAAACCTTGAAAGACGGTGATGGCGCGGACAATGAGGTTTCCCTGCGCGAGGGCATACATCTGGATTTGGCCGGTCGCACCAAGGACGCCGACGGCCTGCAAGGGGTCACCGGCCTGACCTATTTTGACATCGACGGCGAAGCGCAAAAACCGGTGTTTGTTGGGGTTTACAGTGGCCGCGATATTATCTCCGCCTTGACCCAGCTGCAACCCATCAAACCCGGCGGTACTCAAAATTACATTGCCGAATTGAAGCGCGGCCGGGTGCTCTATGTGAACGATCGATTTATGTATAAGACCAACGTGGTTTACACGGGCCTCAGGGTCAAGGAAATCGCCGCCGTCAAATACGAAGAAAACGTTTACGACATGAACATGTTGATCTGGTTCCGGTACCGCGGCAAGTTCGAACCCCAGGACCTGAAAATTCTTAACGCCGCCGAACCGCTCGCCCTGGGCGAGCCGATAGCCGAGCGCCTGGTTGGCGATATGACCTACCAGCTTTACGAAGTGAAAGGAAAGTTTCGCTTTAATTTCTCGAAAACCCCGCGGGTTTACGGCGAACAGATGGCCGGGATCGCGTTTTCCCATAACAAATTAAATAAAAACAATTTGCAATATGTGGTTGACGTTTTGGGCGTCGGTTTGGGGGCCGGCGAAACCATGCGGGATAAACTTGACAAGTCGCAGGCCCTTAACCCGTCGACCGGATGGGTCATTGAGCGGGCCTGGATCAGCCAGGATATTGTGCCGGAAAGCACGCTCGGTAACCCGTCCTATGTGGGCTATGGATCAGACGATCCAGATTTTTCACAAATCGATTTGGGCATCATCATCAAAAAAGGCGAGTTTGTTGTCCGCGACTTTATCCCGTCGGAATATTTCATATATATCTGGATATTCGGCTTCATTGGAACGGTTTTTGCGCTTGGTATGGATCGCCGGGAGCGCGGTCGGTTCTGGTCGGCTCAGTCGTGGGCTCTGCGCCTGATTTCCTGGCCGGCCCTGCTCCTGTCGAGCGGCAATTTGTTGCTGGATTTTGCCGTGCAAAACATACCTGAGCATTATATCGACAGCATTATTTTGGGTTATGAGTTTTTGTGGTGGCTGGTGCCGGCTCGGATCGCTGGCATCGCCCTGGAGCGGTTTTTGTGGGCGCCCCTGGAAGACCATACGGAACGCGCGATTCCCAATGTCATCCGGGTTTTCGGTTCCGTCGTTATTTATACCTTCGCCGCCTGCGGCATTATTGCCTTTGTTTTTGATCAACATTTGACCAGTCTGCTGGCAACGGGAGGTTTGTTGACGTTGGTCATCGGGTTGGCGGTCCAGGCCAACATTTCAAATATTTTTTCCGGCATTGTTATCAACATGGAACGACCGTTCAATGTGGGGGACTGGGTCAAGATTGGCGATACGGACGAGGGCCGGGTTGTTGACATCACCTGGCGTACAACCCGGGTTAAGGTCCGCAACGGTTATGTGGTCAGCATCCCCAACGGTCAGGTGTCCGAGGCACAAATTCATAACTTTAACTCTTTTGACGCCGTACGGATGGAATTGCCGCTCTATCTGGATGCCAAATATCCGATTAATGAAGTTGTCGAGTGGATGGAAACGGGCTTGGCCAAGGCACCGGATATTTTGGACGCGCCGGATCGCGAAGTTCGTTTTAAGGGCGTGATTTGGGACCTGGGCTGGGTGTCGGAATTTGAAGTCCAGTACTGGCTTGATAACTATGGCCGGAAGGAAGAAATTTCTGAAGCGGCGCTGAATTGCATCTGGAACGAACTGGCGCAACATGGTGTCAGATCATCGGGCGTAGACAAGGGGGCACGGCCGGTTGAAGGCCAAGTGGTTCCCCCGGTATTGATTGCCGACGGTTCTGCCGAACCGGCATGACCAGCGGCTTGAGTTTTATTACAAGAGCGAATAAATTGAGGAATACAAGTGTTGCATCCGACTGAAAACGACCCAACAATTTCCGGGTTTTCATATGAATAGGTGCTTTATGTTTTTAAGTCATCTGAACGAAATACAACGCCGGTCGTTCATGGCTCTGGTCACTAAAATGGCTTTGGCTGATGGTAAGGTTGCGCCGGAAGAAGTTGCCGTTCTCGACGATATTGCCCATGCCCTGGGAAACCCCAAACCGGTGCCCGCCGAAGAGATTTACGGGGCCATTAACATAACCCCGTTCGATACGGAGAAGTCCCGGTTCATAACGATTTTGGGAATGCTGGTCGTCGCCTATTCCGATCATAAATTCCATGTGGATGAATCAACTGTGTTAAGCGAAACCATTGAAGCCTTTGGTATTGCGGACGCGAAATTGGTACCCATGAAGACCTGGGCGCAGAAGCAGGCCGATCTGATAAATGAACTCTATGACCTTATTAATTGACCTCGTCCCAAGTGGTGGTCGTTGGGCCGACGATGGACCCGGCGACCGGTGAGTTCTGCAAAAAACCTGTCGCCTGATACCCTGGTTGCGCAAGCCAACCATTACATCGACACATCGACCGGTGCCCTGGTGCCAGCCATTCAGCCGTCCACCACCTATGGTCGGGATGTCAATTACGATCTGTTGGGCGATTATATCTATAGCCGAAACCATAATCCGACCTTTGATCAGGTGGAGCGGGTTATCTGCGCCCTCGACGGTGGCCGCGATGCGCGGATTTTTGCCTCGGGGCAGGCGGCGATCACCGCCGTTCTTGAAACCGTCGCCAGCGGCCGTCATATCGTGGCTCCGGATATTATGTACCATGGGGCTCAGGCCTGGATGCGCCGCCTGGCCGAAAAACGAGATATTGGGTTAACCCTGTTTGACGCCACATCCGCCGACGGCTTGGCCAATGCGATCCGGCCGGGACAAACGGATTTGGTGTGGATAGAAACACTTCTTAATCCCACCTGGGACGTTCTTGATATCCAAAAAACCGCAGATATGGCCCATGGCGCCGGGGCCATATTGGGCGTTGATGCGACGGTAACGCCACCGGTAACCCTCAAGGCCCTGGATTTTGGTGCCGATATCGTCTTCCATTCGGCGACAAAATACCTAAACGGCCACAGTGATGTGCTCGGCGGCGTGCTGGTGACCGGCGAAATGGATGATCGCTGGGCAGAAATCTGCGAGGTTCGAACCCTGGTTGGTGGAACCATGGGGCCGTTCGAGGCCTGGTTGCTGTTGCGCGGCATGCGGACTTTGAGTATTCGCTGTGAACGGGCCTTTGCTTCGGCCTTAAAAATTGCCCGTCATTTCGAGAACCACCAAAAATTAAAGGCCGTGCTTTATCCCGGGTTAACCAGCCACCCTGGCCATCACTTGGCGGCTCGGCAAATGACCGGCGGGTTTGGCGGGATGTTGTCGTTTCTGGTCGATGGCGATGCCCATATGGCGAAAAAACTGATATCCCATTTGAAGATTTTTATCGCCGCCACGTCCCTCGGCGGGGTCGAGAGTCTGGTCGAACACCGGCGTTCCGTGGAAGGGCCTGAAAGTCTGGTGCCCGACAACCTCATCCGGATTTCCATTGGCATTGAAAGTGTTGATGATTTGATTGGCGACCTGCAACAGGCCCTCGAGCGGCTTTAGGTAAAAGCGGGAATACATTGCAAATTGCCTCGGATCGAAATAACGTATAAGTTTAGGTATACGTTAATTTGAGGTTTTCCGGTGATAAGAGAAGACCTTTGCTTCGGGGGCAGGGATTGGCGACGGATCATAAGACCAGGGGCACGACAGGCCGAATTCCTTTTGCAGAACAAGCTTATAATGCGCTGAAACAGCAAATTTTAGGTAATGTGCTGCCTGCGGGATCGCAGTTTTTGGAGCAGGAAATTGCCGAACGCCTGAACATGAGCCGGACCCCGACCCGTGAAGCCATGGTTCGGCTGGCCAACGAGGGGCTGGTAGAAGTCAGACCTCGCCATGGCATGCGGGTGCTACCCATATCGCCTAAGGATATGGCCGAAATTTACGATATCATTACCGCCTTGGAAGCCTCGGCCGCCGGAACCCTCGCCAACTTAGAGTTGGATAAACAAACTCTGAAGCCGCTGATTGATGCGGTCGAAGAAATGGACAGGGCTTTAGAGTCCGATGATTTGCAAGCCTGGGCCGATGCGGACCACGAATTTCACAGTCAATTGGTTGGACTGACTGGCAACAGGCGGTTGATTAACCTGATTGCGACGTTTCATGACCAGGGGCAACGGGTGCGAATGACGACCCTGCACATGCGACCGCGACCCGACAAATCAAACGAAGACCACCGGGCCGTTGTCGACGCCATTCTGGCAAACGACGCGGCGACGGCCCGTGACATCCATCGCCGCCACCGCGAAACCGCCGGTAAGGTTCTTATCAAACTCCTGCATGAACACCACCTGACCCATATTTAGGGACGGATGATGTACAGAACTGGTGTTTTACAGGACCGGCGTCAGAACCGCCTCGCCGGCAAAGTAGGCACGGATGTTTTTGGTCACCAGATCTCCCATGGCTTGGCGGGTTTCCGTCGACGCGCTGCCAATATGCGGAACCAGGAGAACGTTGTCCAAGGTCATGAAACCTTCTGGCACCTGGGGTTCCTTGTCAAAGACATCGAGGCCGGCAAATCCAAGTTTAGCGGACTTGAGGGCTGCCAGCAGGGCATCTTCGTCAACCACCGTACCGCGTGAAATATTAATTAGTGTGCCGTCCGGGCCAAGCGCTTCGATGACGTCGGCATTGATTAGGTCGCGGGTTTCTTCGCCGCCCTTGCAGCAGATCATCAAATAATCGCTGTTGGCGGCGAGTTTGATCAGATCCGGCTCGTAGGTATAGGGGTAGGCTGGTTTTTCATTGGGGCCGTAATAGGAGATCTGCATTTGGAAAACCGATGCCATTTCCGCCAGTCGGCTGCCAATGTCGCCCAGTCCAACAATGCCCAGGCGTTTGCCGCCAAGGCTTCGGCCGAGGGGCATATCACCGTCGACCGGCCAGCGCCCGGAGCGCACGTACCGATCGCCTTCGGCGATCCGCCGTGTCGTCGCCAGCATCAGTGTTAATCCCATCTCAGCAACGCCTTCGACCAGGACCCCCGGTGTATTGGTGACGACGATGCCACGGGATTTGGCATGGGCAATATCGATCGCATCGTAACCGACCCCGAAGGAGCCGATCATTTCAAGATTGGGGAATTGGTCCATAAATTCGGCGGACGCACCTTTTGATCCATTGGTCGCAATACCGCGAATGTTTTTACCCACATCGCCGATCAATTTTTTCCGGTCATCAACCTCCCAGATCGGATACATGGTAAACTCCCCGGCGAGATCCGCCATGGTACCTAACAATTGGGGGTGGACGACTATTAGCTCTGGTTTCATGATAACTCCATTGGAAATAAAGAAAAATGTTAGGGTCAGGACCCATTAATTTCATCCATTCTGCGGCGGCGATTTATCTTATCGGTTAGGCGGAAAGACGCAGGAAACCTCACGGTTTTCAAGTTTTTTCAACGAAGCCAGAGAGATAAATCGCCCCGCCCCAAGGGGTTTGCCAGGAAGCTCACGCCTTGTGCGAAAACAAGGCTCGAATATGCCCGGCATGTCCTTGCGCTTGTTTTCTTGTATTCGTAAGCTTACTGGCAAACAGAATTGCATGAAATTAATGAGTCCTGACCCTAGAATGGCAGCGGCTGTGTCTTTAATTTGAGATGGACTTCTTTATAAACAATAGCGACTGCACGCTGCAATAGACCATTGTGTTACATCACGTCACGGGGGGGCGCGAAACCATGAAAGTTTTGATAACCGGAGGGGCCGGATTCATCGGTTTTCGGCTGGCGCAAAAACTGGTCGAACGGAAAGTCTTAACCGCACCGTCCGGACAAATCGAACCGATCGATGAAATTGTCCTGTTTGATGTGGGTCAGGCCGGCGAAATTGACCAATCCGACTCGATAAAAATAACCCGAGTGGCCGGTGATATCTCCGACCGCGCCACCGTAAGCGGGCTGGTGGATCGCGATGACATGTCGATCTTCCATTTGGCATCGGTGGTCAGCGGCGGCGGCGAAAAGGACTTTGATCTGGCGGTCCGTGTTAATTTGGATGGGGCGATGAATGTGTTCGAAGCGGCCCGGTCGCGCAGCGGTTTGCAGCGCGTCGTCATGGCCAGTTCGATTGCCGTGTTTGGCGGCCCGCATATGCCCGAGGTTGTTGGCGATACGGTTAAACAAGGGCCGCAAACCACCTATGGGGTGACCAAGGCTATTGGCGAACTGTTGGTCAATGATTATACCCGCAAGGGGTTCTTCGATGGTCGCTGCGCGCGTCTGCCAACGGTCATTATCCGCCCCGGCAAACCGAACGCTGCGGCGTCGAGCTTTGTCAGCGGAGTTTTTCGCGAACCGTTAAATGGCGTAGATTTTAAACTTCCCGTTCCCGTCGAAACGGTTATGCAGGTCGTCGGTTACCGGGCGATCGTTGACGGTTTGATCCATTTGCATGAAACAGACGGCAGCCAGATCGGCGTTGACCGGGCACTCATGTTGCGGGGATATACGGTTTCCGCCCAGGACATGATCGATGCCCTGCAGCGGGTTGCCGGTGACCGCAAGCTCGGCAAAATTACCGTCGAACCCGATCCGTTTATTGTTGCGATTTGTAAAACCTGGCCGCGCGATGCGTCTTATAAACGGGCCGAAGCCCTTGGATTCCCCTGTGACAGTGGCCTGGATGAAGTGATTGCCTATTTCATTGAAGACTACGTCGGAGACTGACGGTCCATGATCTGCCCAATTGTCATCGACTGGGGGACAACGTCGTTTCGCGCCTATCGCTTGTCTGACCAGGGCAAGGTGCTTGAAAAACGGGCATCGGCCAATGGCATCCTGGCGGTCAAGGACGGTCAATTTGCGGCCATGCTGCTCGACCAGATTGGTGACTGGCTGGCCAACGATACAACGGCGCCTGTGTTAATGAGCGGGATGATCGGTTCCCGTCAGGGCTGGCAGGAAATCGACTATGTGACCGGCAAGCCCGGTTTGTCGGAAATTGCCACTGGCATGGCAAGGGTTTCCCTGGCCGATGGTCGCGCGGTATGGATTGCGCCCGGTTACAGCTGTCGTAACGCGGACGGTCAAATTGATGTCATGCGCGGCGAAGAGACACAAATACTCGGTGCCAGCGCCGGCCGCGACGGCGATCAGATTTATTGTTTGCCAGGCACCCACAGCAAATGGGTGAGCGTGACCGGACAGCGGATAACCGGTTTTACGACCTTCATGACGGGCGAAGTTTTCGACGTCCTTTGTCGCTACAGTATTCTCGGCAAACTGATGACCGAAGAGGGGCGCAGTGAAGAAGAGGCACAGCGCTGGTTTGATGACGGTGTACAAAAGGCAAAGGCCGGAATGCCCCTGCTTAGCGGTTTTTTTGGGGTCCGTGCCCGTGCCCTGTTTTCCGAAATTCCTGAGGCCCACACCAAAGATTACCTGTCGGGACTATTAATTGGTTCGGAAATTCGCGACGCCTTCAAAGATAAAGACAGATTGGTTACTTTGATCGGTTCCGGGCATTTGATCGGCCTGTATGGGCGGGTTATTGAAAATTTTGGCGGGACGGTCGAACTGAGTGATGAAAATCTCGCCGCCGCCGGGTTATATCAGTTGGCCTGTCACCTTGAAGGCCAAGGGCAGTTTTGCGAGTAGTTATTTTGATTTTTTCATAGACTAGGAATGGGAATACATAAAATGAGCGGACGTTTAGCAGGAAAAAAAGCATTGGTTACGGCAGCCGGGCAGGGCATCGGCAAATCCATCGCCTTGGCGTATGCGGCCGAAGGCGCTGATGTATTGGCGACCGACATCAATAGCCAAACCTTAAAGGAAATTGACGGAACCAACGGCATCAAAACCCAGATTCTCGATGTCATGGATCCGGCAGCAATTAACGCCATTGCCCAACAGGTTGGCGCCCTTAATATTTTGACCAACGTCGCTGGATATGTGGCCAATGGGTCCATATTGGACTGCGACGATAAGGATTGGGATTTCTCTTTTAACCTGAATGTTAAGTCGATGTTCCATATGTGCAAAGCAGTGCTCCCGGCGATGCTCGAAAATGGCGGCGGTTCGATTGTCAATATTGCCTCCGTTGCATCGTCGGTTATGGGGATTCCAAACCGCTTCGCCTATGGCGCGTCCAAATCGGCGGTGATTGGTTTGACCAAATCCATCGCTGCTGATTTTGTAACCCGGGGCGTGACCTGTAACGGAATTTGCCCGGGTACCATTCAGTCCCCGTCACTTGACGAACGCATTGCCGCGTTGGGTGACCCGGTCGAAGCCCGCAAGGCTTTTGTTGCCCGCCAACCCATGGGACGCCTGGGCACAACCGATGAAATCGCTGCCGCTGCGGTGTATCTTGCCAGTGATGAGGCAACGTTTACCACGGGTACCTTGATGATGGTTGACGGTGGTATGACCATCTAGCAGCGGATCGGGGAGGCACGACAAATGGATGATTTTTGTGCCCGGTTGGCGGCCACCTATAGCGGCGCGTTGCACGACGTCATGCGTGCCAAAGGTTTGAAAAACTTTGTTTTGCCTGCCGATATCCTGCCGCTCGTCGACGGCGATAAACTGGCCGGTCCGATCTATACGGTGGAGGGCAAATCAGCCGATGACTTCGATCCCCATGAAACCCTATTGGAGTGGACGGGTCTGTTATCAAAAGCCCCGGGCGGCCATGTGATCATCTGCCAGCCCAACACCCATGAAATTGCCCTGATGGGGGAATTGTCCGCCGAGGTGCTCAAACTTAAGGGCATTAACGGATATATCGTCGACGGCGGAGCGCGGGATATCGCGTTTATTCTGGACATGCAGTTTCCGGTCTGGTGCAAATTCAGGACGCCGAAAGATATTGTCGGCCGGTGGTTGCCGGTGGCCTTCAATCAAACCATTCGCATTGGTGAGGTTGACATATCGGCTGGCGACTGGGTCCTGGCGGATCGCGACGGCGTGGTCATTTTGCCGAAGCACCAGGCCGCAGAGATTGTTTACGAGACGGAGCGTGTTATCGGCACGGAAAACCAGATACGTACGGCGATCTTTGACGGCATGGATCCGCAGGACGCCTATTTGAAGTTTGGGAAATTTTAATCACCATGACTGAAAACGCACATATGGGTGTGATCGGTCTGGGCCCCATGGGTGCCGGTTTGACCTTTAATTTTGCCGACAAGGGATACCTGTCCGTGGTCTTCGATCCGTGGCCCGAGGCGCGGACCCGGTTTGCCGAAAAGTTTGCAGACGAATTGGATGAACGGGTCCAGATAACCGAATCCCTCGCGGCTTTTGTTGCTGCATTGCCGGCACCACGCCGCATTTTGCTGATGGTCAAAGCCGGCGAACCGGTCGATGCCTTGCTGGTTGAGCTGTACCCGTTGCTGAGCCCCGGCGATCTGGTTTGTGACGGCGGCAACGCCCACCCCCGTGATACGGACCGCCGCAGCCGCGACGCCGAAAACCGCAATTTGGGGTTTTTTGGTTTGGGCATTTCCGGTGGCGAATTAGGAGCCCGCCATGGCCCGTCGTTGATGGCGGGCGGCACGCCTGAATTATTTGCCAGCGTTGCGCCGGCCCTGAACGCCATTGCCGCCAAGCACGACGGTTTCCCCTGTTGTTCACATTTTGGCCCTGGTGGTACCGGGCATTTTGTCAAGATGGTCCACAACGGGATCGAATATGCGATCATGCAGTTGATCGGTGAAGCCTTTCTGTTGCTGCGCGATGGTGGCGGGCTCTCTGCGACGCAAATAGCCGATGTTTTTAGCGCCTGGAATGGGGGCCGCCTAAACGCTTATCTGTTTGGCATTACGACAGACATTTTGCGCCGCGAAGATGATCTGGCGGAAGGCGCTTTGATTGATAAAATTCTCGATCAGGCGCGCGAAAAAGGTACCGGGCAATGGACGGTTCGTCTGGCTCTGGAGTTCGGCGTACCCGTGCCAACCCTGTCCGAAGCGGTCTCGGCCCGCCATATTTCCCGTTATGGCAGTGAGCGAACCCAGGCCAAGGCCGTTTTGCCGGCACCGGCACCGATCGAGGTTGCCGATGTGAACCGGTTTATCGACGATCTGGAAGGGGCGCTCTGTGCATCGGTGCTGATCAGTTACGCCCAGGGATTGCATCTGATCACGGCGGCAAAACCCGACGGCGACGGCTGGGTGGCGCGGCCGGAATTGGCGGCCCGCACCTGGCAGGCCGGATGTGTCATTCGCGCCGCGTTTCTCGAAAAAATCATTGCTGCTTATGATACCCATCCGGACCTGGCAAACCTGATGCTGGCACCCGGGCTGACCGACGACTGGGTGGCATCGCTGCCCGGATTAAGGGCCAGTCTGGGCCGGGCCATCGAACGCGGTATCCCGGTGCCGGCACTGGCGTCGGCGTTATCCTACTACGATGGATTTAGAAATACCCGGCTGTGGTCGTCGCTGATCCAGGCGCAGCGCGATTGTTTTGGTGCCCATACCTATGAACGCACCGACCGGGACGGCACCTTCCATACGGAATGGCTGAAACCCGATGCATAAACAGAAAATTTCGCCGGTCCTGGTTTTTATGGGGGTCAGTGGATGCGGCAAGTCGACCTGCGGCCAGTTGGTCGCCCGCCAGCTGGGTGTTGAATATGCGGAGGGCGATGCTTTCCATCCGGCCGAAAACGTCGAAAAAATGCGCTCCGGCACGGCCCTCACCGATGCGGACCGGGCGCCGTGGTTAATGGAATTGTCGTCGTTGCTGGCCCGTTGGGTCGAAAGTGGGGACGGTGGCGTGCTGTCCTGCTCTGCCCTCAAACGCAAATACCGCGATGTCCTGCGGGGCGATTACGGCATTGGCGGTGATATCCGGTTTATCCATCTGGCCGGCCCCTTCGAGGTCATTGAGCGGCGCATGGCTCAGCGCGAAAACCACTACATGCCACCGGGTCTACTGGCCAGCCAGTTCGCCACCCTGGAAGAACCCGACGGCGATGAAAAAATTGTCCATATCGATATTACGTCGACACCGGAAGTCCTGGCGACGGAAGTTCTGGTCCGCCTGGATGAGGATGAACTCTAGCCTGTGGCTTGCCAACAAGGGGGGAGGGGGAAAGAAGGAACTCAATTAAAAACGCGACACTTACTTAGTCCCTTCCCCACATGGGGGAAGGTTAGGATGGGGGTGACACGGACGGATAATCTGGGCGCGTGAGGTTGCAAAAACTCACCCCCCACCCCAGCCCTCCCCCACAAGGGGGGAGGGGAAAAGGGAAAAGGGAAAAGGGAAAAGGGAAAAGGGAAAAGGGAAAAGGGAAATGGGAAAAGGGAAAAGGGAAAAGGGAAAAGGGAAAAGGGAATTCGAATGCCGTAGTCACCGCCTACCAAGTTCCTTCCCCACATGGGGGAAGGTTAGGATGGGGGTGAAACGGGCAGTCTGAATTGCTGTCTTTAGTAGGTTGCGCGGCCGCCGGAGATGTCGAACACTGCGCCGGTGCTGAAGCTGCATTCCTGCGATGCCAACCAGGCAACCAGACTGGCTATTTCTTCAACCTTACCGAACCGGTTCATGGGAATTTTCGATAACATAAAATCGATATGTTGCTGGCTGATCTGGTCGAAGATCGCGGTTTTGACGGCAGCCGGGGTAATGCAGTTGACGGTCACACCGTTGAGCGCCGTTTCCTTGCCCAGTGATTTTGTCAGGCCAATAACACCGGCCTTCGAGGCACTATAGGGACTGGCCGTCGGGTTTCCTTCTTTGCCGGCAATCGAGGCGATATTTACGATCCGCCCGTAACCGTTTTCGACCATGTTATTAACCAGTGCCCGGCAGCAGTAAAAGGTTCCGTTCAGGTTAATATCGATGACTTTTTGCCATTCTTCGACGTCGTAATCCTTGAGTAAGGCATTGGCCCCGGCAATGCCGGCGCTGTTGACCAATATGTCGACCTTACCCAAATCGGAAATGGTTTTTTCTGCGGCTGCGGCAACCGATGGGTACGCACCGACATTAACCATGGCGCTGTGGACCTGATCGGGTTTTTGGAAGGTCGGGCGGGCCGCATCAACGGCGGCCGAATTAAAGTCCCAAAGCGATACGCGGGCCCCTTCGGACGCCAGACGCTGGGCAATGGCCAAACCAATTCCACTGGCCCCACCGGTAATAACGGCATTCTGATTTTCAAATCGATTTGTTGTCACGGTCTTCCCCCAAGTCAAAATATTCAGGCGGAGCTTAACCCTGTTTGCCGGGGTCTGACAAATGCTAGTTGACGATATTCGCCCTAAAGCTCACTTAATCTCAAAAAAGCGATCTGATGGACCTGTGAAAGGGCTTCGGTAAATTCGTCGAACGGATCGAAGGCAACCCGGCTTTTGAAATTTTCCAGGATCTCGGCCCTTTTTCGGCCCTTAACGGCGAGGATATAGGGAAACCCAAATTTTTCCCGATAGGCGGCATTGAGATTTTGGAAGGTCTCGAATTCCTCCTGCGTACAGGCGTTTAATCCGGCGCTGGCCTGTTCATTGGTCGATTCTTCGGTCAGATTGCCACTCACCGCTAACGTTCCCGCAAGATCAGGGTGGGCCCGCAGCAGGGCCAGTTGGGGTTCATACCCGGCGTTCTCAACAAATGCCCGCAGGGCGGTTTGCAGTCCTTCAAGTGAATTGTGGCCGGCATCCAGACCACTGTCCCAGACCTGCTCGGCGATCCACGGGCAATGTTCATAGACGCCGCCAAAGTGTTGGACAAAGGCGGCCCGGTCCAGTTCCGTCGGTAGCAAGGATTTAAAGGCGGTCATCGGTATCCCCTCAACGGCTGAACGGATGGTGGGTGCGCCAGTGATTGGCGATATCGATGCGCCGGCAGAACCAGACGCCGGAATGTTTCTGGGCGTGGTCCATAAACCGCTCGAGGGCCCGGATCCGGCCCGGACGGCCAACCAACCGGCAATGCAACCCAATCGACATCATGCGCGGCGTCTCTGCGCCCTCTTCATACAGGGTATCAAAGGAATCTTTGAGATAGGTGTAGAACTGTTCACCAGAGTTAAACCCCTGCGGTGTGCCAAATCGCATGTCGTTGGCATCGAGCGTATAGGGTACCACCAAATGCGGTTTATCGGCGGCGGTTGTCCAGAATGGCAGGTCGTCGTTGTAGTCGTCGGCGTCATAGACAAAACCACCTTCCTCGGCGACCAGACGCCGGGTATTGGTGCTGGTCCGCCCGGTATACCAGCCCAGTGGCCGTTCGCCGGTCAACCGTTTGATGATGTCGATGGCCTGTTCCATATGCTGGCGTTCGACGTCTTCGGCAACATCGCGGTAATCGATCCACCGGTGGCCGTGGCTGCATATTTCGTGGCCGGCTTTCATGACCGCGTCGGCGACCGCCGGATTGCGTTCCAGGGCCATGGCCACGGCAAAAAGGGTGAGCGGAATTTGTTTTTTCTCAAACAGTTTTAATAACCGCCAGATGCCAACACGGCTGCCATATTCATAGATCGATTCCATACTCGGATGGCGTTCGCCAACCCAGGCATTGGCACCAACGATTTCTGACAGGAACGCTTCCGATGCCACGTCGCCGTGCAAAATGCAATTTTCCCCGCCCTCTTCATAATTGATGACAAATTGCACGGCAATTTTCGCGCCATCGGGCCAATTGGCCTTGGGCGGTTTGGCACCGTAACCAATTAAATCACGTGGATAATCGTTATTTTCTGCCATGGTTATCATCTTCCGTGTCACTATGATCATCAGGTTATCAATATATTACCCCAGTAGATGGTTTGAATACCGATTTATTATCAATTATTTTTTGAAAGTATTCTCTTTCGAATACGGCTCCACAAAACGATTTGGATTCACGACAATAGGGACAGTTGAAACGTCTGGGTGAACACCCCAAAATAATAGACGACAGCTTCATGAAATCAGGGAGATTAAGGTGTTGGGTCGATTAAGTACACATGTCTTAGATACGAGTGCCGGTGGTCCTGCCAAGGGCGTTACCTGGGTTCTCAACAGGATCGAGGGTTCCGAACGGGTCACAATTGGCAGCGGTTTTACCAATGGGGATGGGCGCACGGACGCACCCTTGCTTGAAGGGGCGGCAGTTAAAGTCGGAACCTACGAGCTGGTTTTTCAGGTCGCTGATTATTTCCGGGGACTGGGGACCAAACTCTCTGATCCGCCTTTTCTGGATGAAATTCCCCTGCGGTTTTCGATTTTTGATGTGGACCAAAACTACCATGTGCCATTGCTGGTTTCCCCTTACAGCTATTCCACCTACCGTGGCAGCTGACAACCGAGACGGAGGGATCGATTCCCATGACTATTGAAAGCCGATCAACTGTTCGTTTCCTGTTGGGCTGGTCGCCTGTAGAACTCGACGTTAACGACAGCAATCAAACACTTTTGCAATATTTGCGCGACCAGGCCCGCCTGAAGGGCACAAAAGAGGGCTGCGCCGAAGGCGATTGTGGAGCCTGCACCGTTGTCGTTGGTGAGGTTATCGACGGCGAGGTTTGTTACCGTGCCGTCAACGCCTGCATCCTGTTTTTGCCGGCGATGGACGGAAAACACATTCTGACCGTGGAATCCGTCGCCGATGACACCCTGCACCCGGTGCAACAGGCGATGGTCGACCTGCACGGTTCGCAATGTGGGTACTGTACGCCGGGAATTATTAATTCCCTGTTGACCCTGCATTTGAATAAATCCGCCGTCGACCGGCAATCGCTTGACGATGCGCTGATCGGCAACCTGTGTCGGTGTACCGGGTATGGGCCGATTATTGACGCCGCAGAAAAAGCCTGCGCAACAGATATCAGCAGCGCCTGGGCGGCGCGCATCGCGACGGCGGGCGGGCAGTTGCTGGCCTGGTCACAGGAACAAAATTATCTGGCCATTGAAACCACGAACGGACCCTATTTGGCACCCAAAACTTCGGACCAACTGGCCCGGGTTCTGGCCGACCATCCCGACGCGACCCTGGTCGCCGGGGCGACGGACGTTGGATTGTGGGTAACCAAACTGGGTCGAACCTTAAATCCGCTTATATCCTTGGGCGAAGTGGCAGATCTGAAATCCATACGAGTGACCGATACCCACCTGGATTTGGGCGCTGGCGTCACCTATTCGGAGGCCCATGCAGCCCTGGCCGAGATCTCGCAAAGCCTTGGCGAACTGGTTCGCCGTATCGGTTCGCGCCAGGTTCGCAATAGCGGCACGGTTGGTGGAAATATTGCCAATGGATCGCCTATTGGCGATATGCCGCCGGCCTTGATCGCCATGGGCGCGTCCGTGCAATTGCGGAGCGAGCAGGGTGTGCGGGAAATTCCCCTGGAATCGTTTTTTATCGCCTACGGCAAACAGGACCTAAAACCGGGCGAGTTCGTTGAGCGGGTTTTTGTTCCCAGATCCGTTGACACATTACGCTGTTACAAAATATCGAAACGGTTCGATCAGGACATCACCGCTGTTCTCGGCGCGTTTCATTTGAAAATCGAGGACGGTATGGTGGTTTCGGCGCGGATCGCCTTTGGCGGAATGGCCGGGACGCCCCTGCGGGCGAGCGAGTGCGAAACACGGTTGATTGGCAAGCCATGGAATATGGAAACCGTCGACGCGGCCAAGCATGCCCTCGATAAGGATTTTGATCCAATGACCGATATGCGGGCCAGTGCCGCTTATCGGACCTTGGTGGCACGTAATCTGCTGGAACGGTTTTATCTGGAAACACAAAATCCACAAGTTCCCCTGGAGCTTGCAAACCGCAGCTGGTTGGGAGGATTGACCCATGGGTGATAACGCACAGCAAAAAGAACGAATTCGCGGTGGTGTGGCGCAGGCCCTGGAACATGACAGCGCCATTAAACATGTTACCGGACAGGCAGTTTATGTGGATGACATTCCCGAGCCACAGGGAACTCTGCACATTGCCGTCGGCTCGGCGGCTGCCGCCCAGGGTAAGATTACCCGAATAGACCTGGTCGCAGTTAAAGCGTCACCTGGTGTTATCTGTGTCCTGACCGCCGACGATATTCCCGGTTTAAATGATGTCAGCCCGACCCATACCCACGACGATCCGGTGCTGGTGGCGGACCGGGTTAATTTTTTTGGTCAACCGGTATTTGCCGTCGCCGCTGAAACCTTTGCCCAGGCAAAGGCCGCTGCCCGTTTGGGTATTGTCGAATGCGACGCCGATGAACCGGTGCTGACCATCGATCAGGCGCTGACAAAGGATTATCTGATCAGCGCCGATCATGTGATGGCGCGCGGCGATGCGGCGGCCGGGATCGAAGCGGCCGCCAATCAACTGAGCGGCCAAATGGAAATGGGCGGACAGGATCACTTTTATCTGGAAGGCCAGGCCTCCATGGCCGTGCCCCTGGAAGATGGCGACGTGCTGATCCATTGCTCAACCCAGCACCCATCCGAAGTGCAGCATAACATCGCTCATGTTCTCGACCGACCGGCCAACGCCGTCACCGTCGAAGTGCGTCGCATGGGTGGGGCATTTGGTGGCAAGGAAAGCCAGGCAGCGCAGTGGGCGGCACTGGCCGCGCTGGTCGCCGTTAAAACCGGACGGGCGGCCAAATGCCGGCTCGACCGCGATGACGACATGAGCCTGACCGGTAAACGTCACGAATTGGCCGGTACCTGGCGGGTCGGATATGACAACGATGGCAGGATATCGGCTGCTGATATCGAAATGGCGACGCGCTGTGGCAATTCGAAAGATCTGTCTGATGCCATTAGTGACCGCGCCATGTTCCATCTGGATAATGCCTATTACCTGGATCAGGTGCGCATTTTGTGTAAACGCATGCGCACGGATACGGTCTCAAATACCGCCTTTCGTGGGTTTGGCGGGCCACAGGGTATGATGATCGGCGAACGGATGATCGAAAGTGTTGCCCGGGCCGTCGGCAAAGACCCGCTTGAGGTTCGTAAACTTAATTTTTATGGCGACCAGGGTCGCAACCAGACGCCCTATCATATGCAGGTCGAGGATTTTGTCTTACCTGAAATGATTGCCGAGATCGAAACCTCTTCCGACTATTGGCAGCGGCGCAAAGAGATAACCGCGTTTAATGCCGACAGCCCGGTCATAAAACGCGGACTGGCTTTAACGCCGGTTAAGTTTGGCATTTCCTTCACCACGACATTTCTTAAT
This sequence comes from Rhodospirillales bacterium, assembly GCA_021775095.1. Lineage (GTDB taxonomy): Bacteria > Pseudomonadota > Alphaproteobacteria > Rhodospirillales > Casp-alpha2 > JABMNT01. The sequence goes on along the minus strand of JAJFII010000055.1, from coordinate 64,552 downwards.
CAGGCCGGTGCACTGATCCATATCTATAAAGATGGTTCGATTTTGTTAAACCATGGCGGCACGGAAATGGGCCAGGGTCTGTTCTTGAAGGTCGCCCAGGTTGTTGCCGAAGAATTTCAAACGGATGTGGACCGAATAAAGATTACCGCCACCAATACGGGAAAAGTGCCCAATACGTCGGCGACGGCGGCATCGTCGGGTACGGACATGAACGGCATGGCGGCGATGATTGCGGCGCGCACCATTAAACGCCGGCTGATCGCCTTTGCCTGCAATCAGTATAAAGTCGATGAAACGGATGTGGAATTCATTCCCAATCAGGTGCGGATTGGAAATCAAGTTGTTGATTTTGATGATCTGGTGGGGCAGGCCTATCTGAACCGGGTGCAGTTGTCGGCGACGGGTTTTTATCGCACGCCTAAAATTCACTATGACCGGGAAACCGCATCGGGCCGCCCGTTCTATTATTTTGCTTACGGTGCCGCCGTATCGGAAGTGGCGATCGATACCTTGACCGGCGAAAACCGGGTGCTCGCGGTCGATATCCTACACGACGTTGGCCAGTCTCTGAATCCGGCAATCGATATCGGCCAGATCGAAGGCGGGTTCATTCAGGGAATGGGCTGGTTGACCACCGAGGAGTTGTGGTGGGACGACAAGGGTCAGTTGCGAACCCATGCGCCCTCGACCTACAAAATTCCCACCTTTGGTGATCGACCGGATCGAATGGCGGTAAAGCTGTGGGAGAAGGGGCGCAATGTCGAAGCCACCATCCATCGCTCGAAAGCGGTCGGTGAACCACCGCTGATGCTTGCCATGTCGGTCTTTCATGCCATCTCAGATGCCCTTTCCAGCCTTGATGGTTATCGCTCCGTTCCCGAACTGGACGCCCCGGCGACGCCGGAACGCATTTTGATGGCAGCGGCCAAACTGAAAGCTGGTGGCTGATGGCCGATCCGTTCCCAACCGTTCCTAGCCACTCCTTAGGGCCCCTAGACTGGGTCAGTCAGGCTCACCACGTGGCGGTGTCCCAGGCCAAGGGGGTGCTGGTCTTTGTCGTCCGAAATTATGGATCAACGCCGCGCGACAAGGGGTGCTGGATGTTGATTCGCCCAGACCGCTCTGCCGGAACCCTGGGTGGCGGCGAGGTCGAGAGGGTGGTCGAGGCAGCGGCGCGCGATATGCTGGCCGGACGCCGTCCCTGGCAACGGGTTTACGAAAAATTTTTGCTGGGTCCCGATATGGGCCAATGCTGCGGCGGCGGCATGGAAGTGGTGTTCGAGCCCGTCGACCCGCATTCGCTCAGCTGGCTGCAGCAGGCCGAGGTCTGTATCGGGAATCGTACAGCGGGATTTGTGGTTGTTGCCTGGAACAAGCCGGACCAACAGCCACAGGTTCATGGTGGCCGTTTACCCGATAATCTCAATGAAGCCGACGGTGTTCACATTCAGGCCCTAAAAGATCAGCGTCCGTCGGTCGTCATATATGGCAGTGGCCACGTGGCCCGCGCCTTCGCCGGCATCGCCGCGCAATTACCGATCCGGCTGACAATTGTCGATGATCGGCAATCCGAACTGGATAGGGTACCCCGGGTAGCCAATGTTGAGACGGTCTTTATGGAATATCCCCTGGCCCATGCTGCCAGCCTCGCGCCGTCAACCGATGCGGTTCTGGTTATGACCTATTCCCATGCGCTTGATTATCGCCTGTGCCTGAGCTTGTTGAAAAATCAGCAGTTAAGGTATGTCGGACTTATTGGCTCCAAGTCCAAGGGGGCGCGGTTCCGGCGACGGTTCGAACTGGACGATGGTTTGACGGCGCAGGAAATTACCCGTCTGGTCAGTCCCATCGGCGCCGGTGGTATCGCCGGCAAAGAACCCGGGATGATTGCCCTGGCCAGTTTAAATGAACTCATGATGCGGCTGGAAAAACCCTCTTCAACCGAAATCTTAAAAAAGAACGAGAACGTATAATGTGTGAAAATAAAGATAATCACGCCAAACATATGGCAGAAGCGTCGCGAATTTCGCGGGAAAAAATGCATGCCGGATTGGGCGGGCCCTTCGGTGCGGTCATTGTTAAAAACGGTGTAGTCATTGGTGTTGGGTTCAACAAAGTAACCACCGAAAACGACCCGACGGCCCACGCAGAGGTGGTCGCGATCCGCGAGGCCTGCAAACACCTCGATACCTTCAAATTGGATGGCGCGGTGATTTATACCAGCTGTGAGCCCTGTCCCATGTGTCTGGCTTCGATCTATTGGGCCCGGCTCGATCGGATTTATTATGCAAACTCCCGCTACGATGCGGCACGGATTGGGTTTGATGATGAGTTTTTGTATGGTGAAATTGCCAAGGACATTAAGGACCGGACATTGGAGATGGTCCATTTGCCGGATGACGTTGCGGCCATCGCCTTCGATGAATGGCAGGAAAAAGAAGACAAAATCGCCTATTAGTTCGTGTGAAATAATTTGGGAAACGCCTTGATTGGGGCACGTAAAAAAGGGGAAGTCGTGGAAACCAAACCGCTGTTATCGCTCAGAAATATCCGCAAGGAATTTCCGGGCTGCCTGGCCAACGACGAAGTTGATCTGGATGTTTTGCCGGGCGAGATTCATGCCTTGCTGGGCGAAAACGGAGCCGGCAAAAGCACGCTCGTCAAGATGATTTATGGGGTCCTGAAACCCGATGGCGGCGAAATGATATGGGCCGGCCAGGCGGTGCAAATCGCCAACCCATCGACCGCCAGGGCGCTCGGTGTGGGGATGGTTTTCCAGCATTTTTCACTGTTCGAGGCGCTGACAGTCGCCGAAAATATCGCTTTGGGTATTCCTCCCGAATTGTCGGGCCCCGGCCTCGAAGATCGCATAATCGACGTGTCCAAATCCTATGGTCTGCCGCTCGACCCGTACCGCGGTGTGCATTCACTGTCGGTTGGCGAACGTCAACGGATCGAGATCGTGCGCTGTTTGCTGCAGAAACCAAAATTGCTGATTATGGATGAACCGACGTCTGTTTTAACGCCCCAGGAAGCTGATAAATTATTTGAAACCCTGCAGCGCCTTTCATCGGAAGGGGTTGCGATCCTCTACATTTCCCACCGTTTGGAGGAAATTCGTAAATTGTGCCATAAGGCAACAATTCTTCGTCTGGGCCGCGTCGTCAGTGACTGTGACCCGGCTCAGGAGACGGCACGTTCGCTGGCTGAGATGATGATGGGCAGCGATTTGACGTCGGCTGTAAAAGCCGAGGGGCGTGCCATCGGTGAGGCGCGTTTTAAGGTCAGTGCCCTATCGACAACGCCCGACGATCCCTTTGCAGTGGCCCTGAAAAAAGTGTCTTTTGAGCTGAAAAATGGCGAGATTTTTGGGGTCGCCGGGCTGGCCGGCAACGGCCAGTCGGAGCTGATGGATATGCTCAGTGGGGAAGCCCTGGCGTCAAATGCCGATGTCATTGTGATGGAAGGCCATGCGACCGGTCACATGGGACCGGAAGAACGGCGTGACCTGGGCTTGGGATTTGTTCCCGAAGAGCGTCTTGGCCATGGCGCGGTTCCGGATATGACCCTGTGGGAAAACGGCTTTTTGACGGCCGGCCGGGGACAGGGGTTAATGAACAACGGTTTTATCAAAACCGATAAAACAAAGGACTTCGCAAATGCCATTGTCGAACGGTTTAACGTAAAAACCGCTGGTATTGAACACCATGCGTCGAGTTTATCGGGTGGTAATTTGCAAAAATTCATCATGGGTCGTGAAATCGACCAAAACCCCAAAGTTCTGATTGTCCTGCAGCCAACCTGGGGCGTTGATGCCGGGTCGGCAGCATTTATTCATCAGGCATTGATCGATCTGGCGGCACAGGGAACGGCGGTTCTGGTGATTTCCCAGGACCTGGACGAATTGTTCGCCGTATCGGACCGGATCGCGGTTATCAGTGAAGGCCGGTTATCGGAAAGCACGCCGGCGACGGAAACAACGGTTGAACAGATTGGATTGCTTATGGGCGGATTACACGAAGCAGAACAGCACGGAGGGCAAGCCGCATGATTAGAATTGAAGCCAGGCCAGAGGCAGCGGCCAATATGGTTTATGCGGCACCGGTCATCGCCGTAACCCTGACAATGATCGCCGGTATCGTGTTGTTTATGATTATGGGGCAAAGTCCGGGGGTCGCGCTTTACACGTTTTTTGTTGAACCCGTCAGTACCTTTGATGGCGTCACCGAATTGCTGGTTAAAGCCACACCACTGACCTTGATCGGGGTTGGATTGTCGGTCGGTTTTCGGGCAAATGTATGGAACATTGGTGCCGAGGGTCAATTAACAATCGGTGCCCTCGCCGGCGGTGCCGTGGCCTTGTATTTTTATGAAATGGAAGGGTTTTATATCCTGCCGTTGATGGTTTTGGCGTCGATTGCCGGCGGCATGGCATGGGCGGCAATTCCCGCCTTTTTGCGAAGCAAATTTAATGCCAACGAAATTTTGACCAGTTTAATGCTCACCTATGTGGGTTTGCTGGTCCTCAGTTATCTGATCCACGGGCCGATGAAGGACCCGGACGGACAGGGCTTCCCGGAATCCCGTCTGTTCAGTGATTCGGCGTTATTTCCCGTATTGATCGAAGACTATCGGTTGCACATGGGCTGGTTGTTTGCGCTGGCGGCGGTCGCTGCCGTTTGGGTGTTATTCAGTCGACATGTCATTGGGTTTCAAATTCGGGTTATCGGCATGGCACCGCGGGCCGCGGCGTTTGCCGGATTTGAGGAAAAGAAACTGGTCTGGTTGTCATTTATGATTGCCGGTGCTGCATCGGGCGTTGCTGGTTTAAGTGAAGTCGCCGGGCCGCTGGGCCAGATTGTGCCCTCGATTTCCCCCGGGTATGGATTTACGGCGATTATTGTAGCCTTCCTCGGACGGTTGCATCCCTTGGGTATCCTGATGGCGGCGCTGTTGATGGCCCTCAGTTACCTGGGCGGCGAAAACGCACAAATATCGCTGAATATGCCGAACGCAGTGACCGGCGTTTTTCAGGGAATGCTGTTGTTCTTCCTGTTGGGAAGTGACGTTTTAATCAAATACCGCCTGCGGTTTGGCCGATAATAGGGAGACATAGAGATGGACGGAACAGATATTGTTGTATCGGCCGCGTTGACAATCATCACGGCAGCAACCCCACTGGTCTTTGCCGCACTGGGTGAACTGGTTGTGGAAAAATCAGGGGTTTTGAACTTGGGTGTTGAGGGCATGATGGTGGTTGGTGCGATTATGGCATTTGCCACCGGCGTGACCACGGAAAACGCCTTCCTGGCGATACTTGTCGGTGCCCTTTCCGGAGCGCTGGTCGGAGGGTTGTTTGGGTTTTTGGTGCTTGTCTTGTTATCCAATCAGGTTGCGACCGGGCTTGCTTTGACGATCTTTGGCATCGGCCTCAGTGCGCTCGTCGGCCATGGTTTTGTTGGTGTGACATTTGCCGGGGTGCCGAGCTTATACATTCCCCTATTGACCGATATCCCGATCATCGGGACCATCCTGTTTGGTCAGGACCTGATGGTTTATATGTCGGTCGCCTTCGCCATTGGAATCGGCTGGTTTTTGAAAAGTACCCGGGCCGGCTTGATTTTGCGGGCCGTCGGCGAAAACCACGACGCCGCCCATGCGATCGGTTATCCGGTCATTCGGGTGCGCTTCATGGCGGTGCTTTTTGGTGGGGCCATGGCCGGTTTGGGCGGTGCCTATCTGTCCTTGGTCTATACGCCTTTGTGGGTCGAAAACATGACCGCCGGACGGGGCTGGATCGCCCTTGCCTTGGTTGTCTTCGCCGCCTGGCGTCCGGGCCGGGCGTTCTTTGGTGCCTATCTGTTTGGTGGCATCACCATCATTCAACTTCATGTCCAGGGAGTCGGTTGGGCCATTCCTTCGCAACTGCTGTCGATGCTGCCCTATTTGGTAACTATTATTGTCTTGGTCGTGATTTCGCGCGACAGTGGGAAACAGCGATTGAGTGCACCGGCCAGTCTGGGGAAAATATTCTATGCGGCCTCATAAGCAGAAGTCATCTGACGCAAGTGAAGCAGACATAATAAAAACATTTCAATTACAAAACAGGAGATAAAAGATGCATAATTTTACGATCAAAAAAAGTTTGGCGGCACTGGTTGTCGGTGGACTGGCCAGTATGGGATTGGTAACGCAAACCCTGGCCGCCGAGCCGCTTAAGGTTGGCTTCATTTATGTCGGACCAACCGGCGATCACGGCTGGAGTTATGAACATGATCAGGCCCGCCAGGCGATGCAAAAAGAACTTGGCGATAAGGTGATAACGACCTATGTCGAAAGTGTACCTGAAGGGGCCGATGCCCAGCGGGTCATCACCAAATTGGCGACATCGGGCCACGGTTTAATCTTCACAACCTCTTTTGGTTATATGAACCCGACCTTAAAAGTCGCCAAAAGATTTAAAAAAGTGAAATTTGAGCACGCAACGGGTTTTAAGCGCAGTAAAAACCTTTCGACCTATTCTGCACGCTTTTATGAAGGCCGTTACGTAATCGGTCATATTGCCGGGCGGATGACCAAATCCAATGTTCTGGGTTATATTGCGTCCTTCCCGATCCCGGAAGTTATTCGTGGCATTAATGCCACGGTTATCGCGGCGCGCAAAGTAAATCCCGATGTGACCGTTAAAGTTGTCTGGGTAAACTCCTGGTTTGATCCGGGCAAGGAAGCCGATGCGGCGAAAACTCTGATCGATCAGGGGGCAGACATTATTTTGCAGCACACCGATTCACCGGCTCCCATGCAAACCGCCGAAAAACGTGGCGTATGGGCCGTTGGCCAGGCTTCAGATATGTCTAAATTTGGCCCGAACGCGCAGTTGACGGCAATCATCGACAATTGGGCCCCCTATTACATTGAGCGCACCAAAGCCGTTTTGGATGGCACGTGGAAAGAAAAAGATACCTTTGGCGGGTTTAAGTCCGGCATGGTGAAATTGGCACCTTACAATAAAAAGATGCCAAAAGACGTTGTCGATCTTGCGGAATCCGTTCGTATTGCGATCGAACAGGAGACGGTTCACCCCTTCCAGGGACCGATCAAAGGCCAGGATGGAAAAATCATCGTTAAGGACGGTGAAATCATCGATATGGGACAATTGCTTGGTATGAATTTCTATGTTGAAGGGGTTGTCGGTTCGATCCCGAAATAACCATTAACCCCCGGGATTGGGGTTTCCTGATACGCCAGGGGTAAAACGGAGGAAGCTGATACCTTCCTCCGTTTAATTTTTTGAGAATTTTTAAGGGCAGTAAAGTCGTGACATCAGTTTGGATCAAGAATCCTCTGGCGGTTTTTGCAACGGCGGGCGAAGGCGGAATTGTTGTCCGTGATGGAAAAATTACGGAAGTCTTGAAAACCGGCGCTCTGCCCGTTGGCACCGTCGATGTAACCTTCGATGCGTCCCAACATGTGGTGTTGCCCGGCCTTATCAATACCCACCATCATTTTTATCAGAGCCTGACGCGGGCCTTTGGTCCGGCGCTTAATAAAGAACTGTTTGATTGGCTGAAAGCCCTCTATCCGGTATGGGCAAAGTTGACCCCGGAAATGGTATCCGTTGCCACCGAGCTGGCGCTGGCTGAATTGGTGTTGTCGGGTTGTACAACTTCGACGGACCATCATTACGTGTTTCCAGACGGACTTGAAAGTGGCATTGACCTGCAGGTCGCAGCTGCCCGCAAAATCGGTATGCGGGCGGTTCTTACCCGCGGTTCCATGGACCTGTCGGTCGAGGACGGCGGTTTGCCGCCCAAATCCGTCGTCCAGGACCTGGACACGATCCTCAGTGACAGCGAGCGGCTGATTGCCGCCTATCATGACCCCAGGCCGGGTGCCTTAATCCAGATCGCGCTGGCACCTTGTTCACCGTTTTCGGTAACCAAAGAAGTGATGATCGCAACGGCGGATCTGGCGCGGCAAAAAAATGTCCTGCTGCATACCCATCTGGCCGAAACCGAAGATGAAAATGTTTTTTGCGAAAACTTATTTGGCGTCAGACCGCTCGACTATCTGGAAGATTGTGGCTGGCTTGAAGACCGGACCTGGTTGGCCCACGGTATCCATTTTAATAAACATGAGATGGACCGCATGGCGGCAGCCGGCGTCAGTGTCTCGAGCTGTCCGCATTCGAATATGACTTTGGCGTCAGGCATTTGCCCGGTTTGCGAAATGGATCAAAAAGGCATTGCCGTCGGTCTCGGCGTCGATGGCTCGGCCTCAAACGATGCCTCAAACATGATCGAAGAGGTGCGGACGGCGTTCATGGCGCAGCGGTTAAAATACGGATCCGCACAGGTTTCCCATCTGGACGCCATTCGCTGGGCAACGGAAGGCTCGGCCCGCTGTTTGAACCGTACGGATATTGGCACCATTAAGGTTGGAAAACAGGCCGATCTGGCCTTGTTTAAGCTCGATGAATTGCGCCATTCCGGTGGCCATGATCCGCTCGCAACTCTCGTCCTGTGTGGTGCCAGTCGAGCTGATTATGTAATGGTCGGCGGTAACTGGCGGGTCGAAAAAGGCCATATCGTTAATTACGATACGGACGATTTAATGCGGCGCCATGGGGCTGCGGCCAAGGAATTGACCGCTGGATTGTAACGCGGGCCCGGGCGCTTTCGACAGGCGGCGTCTGTTGACCTTGGTGCTCCGCCATCTTCGGGATTGTTCGCCCGTCAATAATTCTTTGAAGAAACCGTCAATACTCAAAGTGCGAAAGATATTTTACTTTATCAGCGCTTTTCAGGGCCTCGGTCCAGGTTTTCTGACGGTCATCCTTTTGGGGCCGGCGACGGACCCTTCCGGCAATCGTTCCCGGCCGGGTTCATTGAACCTGGCGGATCGTTTCAGGTGCCGCCATTGGCGGCTCAGCGATGCTTGGCGGTCGTAAGGATTCGATGGATATAATCCCGTCTACCTGTTTTCCATCCTCGGACAAAGGCAAACGCAGACGTTCACTGCGGTAGGTGAGCCGATTGAGGTTTATGTGGAGATGGTGCAAGATTGGTTTCCGCCGTCGCACGACGGCGGTGTATCCTTTCGTTAATTCCTGCCGGTAGGCGGCAAATTCGAAGTCGTTAACCCGGCGGCCGGACATATCTTTATTGTGCGAGGTGACGTGCCAGGTGCCAAAGAACCGATAGGTAAAATCCATCGGTTGGTAGGAGACGTCGACCACCAGCACCCGGGGGATCACCGCCGCGGGCAGTTCAAGCAGATTAATTTCACGCCAGCTGGGGCCAATTCGCGATCCACATTTGGCGCGCCACCAGGAATAAACAAATTGGGTGTCGTCACTGGTGCACTGCTCTGGCGCAACTTCACGTGGTTTATTTAAGGCCCTATATTCGAATTCAATCATCGCGGACAAATCACCTGTGCGGGAAACGTATTCGATTGTAAACATAATTATAGTTGTAAGATTACATGCTATACAATGAAAAACGTGGTGCGATGGTGGTTTTGCGGCCATTCACCTCCAGATTGAGCCATACCGGACGCCCCCTGGCGTGTCAGATCTGATCTTTCGTCCGTGCACGAGCCAGTTGTTTACCCCTTGCCGTTTGTTCAATCCGGATGCCTATGGGATCGAAAGGTATGGAAAGCCTGCGCTCGGTGTCAGCCATTGCGATAGGTGTAACTGTATCCATTTAGAGCCGGCGCGCCACCCAGATGGACATAAAGCAGTTTCGATCCATCGGGGAAAAACCCCTTGTGGACGAGGTCGACCATCCCCTGCATGGACTTGCCTTCGTACACGGGGTCGGTGATCATCGCTTCGGTTTTTGCGGCAAACCGGATGGCCTCATTGGTTTCGGCGCTCGGTACGCCATAGGCCGGGTAGGCATAATCCGGATTTATATGGATCTCATCGTCCAAGACGTCGCGCCCCAGTTCCACAAGATTAGCGGTTTGGTCAACGATCAGGCGGACCTGGTCGCGGGTCTGTCGAGGGGTACCCGATGCGTCGATGCCAATAACCCGTCGGGCCCGATTGTCGTCGGCAAAACCGACGATCATACCGCCCTGGGTCGAACCTGTGACAACACAAACAATGATAAAATCGAAGGTGATGCCAAGATCTTTTTCCTGCGCGCGGACTTCGTCGGCAAACCCCACATATCCAAGACCGCCATATTTGTGAACCGAAGCGCCGGCCGGAATTCCATAGGGTTTGCCGCCCTCGTCGCGAACCGACTGAATGGCATCTTCCCAGCTTGAGCGAATGCCGATATCAAAACCGTCGTCAACGATGCGACTGTCGGCGCCCATTAAGCGGGTCATCAGGATATTGCCGACCCGATCGTATACGGCGTCATCATGGGGTACCCAGCTTTCCTGAACCAATCGACATTTCATACCGATTTTTGCAGCGGTTGCGGCGACCAGGCGGGTGTGATTTGACTGCACTCCACCGATGGAAACCAGGGTGTCAGCGCCCGACGCGATCGCATCTGGAACAATATATTCAAGTTTGCGCAGTTTGTTGCCGCCCATTGCCAAACCGGAATTGCAGTCTTCCCGTTTGGCAAAAATCTTTACCTTGCCGCCAAGGCCTTCGGTCATTCGGGGCAGATATTCGATGGGGGTTGGCCCGAAGGTGAGGGGGTAACGTTCAAATTTTGATAAGTTCATTGTACGGCCCTAGCGGTGGTGTCAGGAGGGGCAAACTTAGCAAAAAAGCGTTGATAGGTGTTCTCATAATATGCAATTAATTCTATTGATGTTTCAAGAAAGGTTTAAAAAAATGTCGTTAAATGTAAATAAAAGTATAAAAATCGAGAGGAACCTGCATGGTCGATGCCTTGGACGCCATTGACCGTCGTATTTTGAAACTGTTGCAGGCAGACGGTCGTTTGACCAATGCGGAACTGGCGAACCGGGTCAATGTCAGTCCAGCTACCTGTCACCGCCGTACCCAGAAACTGTTCGGCGAAGGATTTATCAGTTCTGTGCGGGCCCAGGTGTCGCCGGACAAAGTTGGGCGCGGTGCTCTGGTTATTGTTGGGGTTGTTCTGGATCGGTCGACACCGGAAAGTTTTGCCGAATTTGAAATGGCTATTCAAAAATTATCGTTCGTTCTCGACTGCCATCTGGTAGCCGGCGACTTCGACTACTTCCTGAAAATCAGGGTGCGCGATATGGCGGACTTTAACAAACTGCATGGGGAAAAACTGATTGCCCTTCCCGGTATCCGCCAAACGCGGACGTTTTTTGTCATGAAAGAGGTCACTGATAGCGCGCCGTTGGATTTTTAGGTGCCGGTGCGAATACCGGTTAACGGCGTCGTTTTTTCCGCGCGACGGTTAGGCCTTGGGCAAAAAGGCCTCCATGCCCTGTTCCCAATAGGGATTATCGCCAATGGTTTCGACCATAAAGTCTATAAAAGCCCGGACCCGGGGCGGTAAAAATCTGGCGTGGGGATACAGGGCATGGATGGTGTGCGCCTCGGGTGGAAATTCGGGCAGGACCACCTGCAAACGGCCATCGGCCAGGTAGGGGCCAACTTCCCACAGGGACTTCAAGGCGATCCCATGATGTTTGAGGCACCAGGTTGTTAAAATTTCGCCGCTATCGGAATCCAAAGTGCCGGGGGTTAGGGGCGTAATCGGTGTGCCGTCAGAGGTTTGCAGAGTCCACTGGAATTGCTGCGAACCGGGGAACCGAAGGAGCAGGCAGTTGTGGTTGGCCAGGTCGGCCGGTTCCTTTAAGGCCGCAGCGGATTTAAGATATTGGGGCGTCGCACACAACATGCGCACGTTACGGGCCAAACGGCGAACGATGAGGCTCGAATCTCTGAGTTGGCCGACCCGAATGGCAACGTCGATTTTTTCGTCGGTGAAATTTACAAATCGATCACTGGCCACCAGTTGAAACTGGATGTCCGGATGCTTATCCAGAAATTTGTTTATGTTGGGCGCGATGTGAAGTTTTGCGAAGGCGTTGGAAGCGGAGACTTTTAGGGAACCGCCGGGCCTGTCGCGGCGGGCGGAGACGGCTTCTTCAGCGGCATCAATTTCTTCCAGGATCTTCAAACAATGATCGTAAAAGACCTCGCCATCGGGAGTCAGGTTGACCTGACGGGTCGTCCGGTTGAGCAGACGCAGTCCCAATCGGTTTTCGAGCCGTTGAATGCGTGAACTGACGACGGCCGGTGACATGCGCATATCCCGCCCGGCTCCGGACAGATTGCCGAGTTCAACGGTGCGTACAAACAAAATAAGATCGTCTGTGTCCATGGGTTCTATTATCAATTTAATTTATATAGTGCTCTAAGATTATTGGCTATATATAGTTAATGCAAGACGCGATAAATTCTTTGCATTGAGGTTGGCACGTAGAACTGGAGCTTTTATGGACATCGCTGTAATGGATTGGGCGGCTATGCTATTTCGCTGGTTGCACATCACGACGGGTATCGCCTGGATTGGCTCGTCCTTCTTTTTTGTGTTTCTTGACCTGAGCCTGCGCAAACCTGTGGGTTTGGCAAAAGGCGTTTCCGGAGATTCCTGGATGGTCCATGGCGGTGGTTTTTATCATTCGCAAAAATACATGGTCGCGCCGGAACATATGCCGGAAGAACTGCACTGGTTTAAATATGAAGCCTATTTTACCTGGATTTCCGGAATTGGCCTCATGGGCATCATGTATTATTGGGGTGCGGAAAGTTTTCTCATCGATGCCGATAAAGTTGCCTTCGAACCGTGGCAGGCAATTGCCGCAAGCCTGATGTTTTTGGTTTTTGGTTGGGTCTTTTACGATCTGATCTGTAAATCGCCGCTTGGCGAAAAAACCAGCACCTTGGCGGTATGTGTCTTTATTCTGATTGTTGGCGCGTCCTGGGGATTGCTCGAGGTTTTCAGTGGCCGTGCGGCTTTTTTGCATATCGGTGCCATCGTTGGATCGATGATGGTCGGCAACGTGTTTTTTGTCATCATCCCAAACCAGAAACGGGTGGTTGCCGCTTTGAAGGCGGGCGAAACACCCGACCCGGCGCTCGGTATGCAAGCCAAACAGCGCTCAACCCATAACAACTACCTCACCCTGCCGGTCCTGCTGATGATGATCAGTAATCATTACCCGGTGTTATTTGGCCAGGCCCACTCGTGGGTCATCATTGCCTTAATATTACTTATCGGCGGTGTTGTCCGGCATTATTTTAATACCAGCCATGCCGGCGGCAGCGGGCGGGCCGTACAGTGGCAATGGCCGCTTGCGTCGTTGTTGGTGGTGGTTTTGATCGTCGTCGCCAGTTATCAGCCGGGCGGTGATCGAAAGAGTGAACTTATTTCCGCCACGGACGCCTTGGCAATTGTTCAAACCCATTGTGTCTCCTGCCATGCGGCCCGGCCGACGGATAAGGATTTTGAAGACGCTCCCGGTGGCATCAAGTTCGAAAGCATGGAAGCGGTACGTAAAAATGGTGCCAGAATTCTCAACCAGGTGGTATTATCCAAGGCCATGCCACTCGGCAATAAATCCAAAATGTCGGATAAGGAACGTCAGCAGTTGGGGGCCTGGATCCGGGCCGGCATGCCGCTGGACGAGAAATAAACCGGCGGCAGGCGATAGCCAACCGGCAGCGGACAGGTAATGGTTTTAAGGGGTGGGAATGTCCGGCGCGAGAATTTTTTCGGCTTTCAGGTCGGCCCAAAAATCGCCGGGTATATTTATTTTCATGGCGGTGACATTGGCCTGTTGCTGTTCGGCGTTGAGGGCACCGGGAATGATTGACGCGACGTTCGGGTGACCAAAGGGAAATTGCAGGGCGGCGGCAACCAACGGGACCCGATGACGTTCGCATACGGCTTCAATTTTGCGGACCCGGTTCATGGCGTCTTCCGTCGCCGGTGCATAGTTGTAATAGGCCCCCTGCACCGCTCCGGTCCCGAGAATTCCTGAATTGAGGACGGCGCCAATGATAAATCCCATGCCCCGTTCACTGGCCCGCGCCATTTCATCGTGATAGACATCCTGGTCCATTAACGTGTACGGCGACGCCACCAGGAAAAAATCCAGATCCACCATATCCATAAACTGGTTCATGGTGCCTTTGTGGTTGATGCCCGCACCAATTCCACCAATCAGACCGGCGGATTTAAGCTGTTCGAGGGCCCGGATGCCCGAGGTGAACAGGGTTTCCATGTGCGCTTCAACCCGGGCCTCGGTCTTAAAATGTCCAAGGTCCAGGTCGTGGATTAACAAAAGATCGATTTTGGTCAGACCCATCCGCTGTTGGCTGTCCTCAAACGACCGCATGATGGCATCGTAGGAATAATCAAAATAATGATCGAAGGCGAGACCGCCAATCCACTGATCCTTGTCGATTTTATCGCGATTGGGGGCCGGTCGGAAGATCCGGCCGACCTTGGTAGACAGGATAAAGGTATCCCGGTTTTTTGGCCGCAGCGCGTGCGCCAAGCGGTGTTCGCTGAGGGTCCTGCCATACCAAGGCGACGTGTCAAAAAACCGGACACCGGCATCCCAGGCGGCCTGAATTGCCGCTTGTGCGTCCTCCTCGGTAACAGGGGTCGCTAATTCACCAATTCCGGCCGAGCCATATCCCAATGGGGTCAGTTCCACGCCGGTATTTCCAAGATTTCTTTTTTCAAAAGGGTCCACAATATTCGTCCGCTGTTTGCAAGAGAATGTCAGATTAACCGTTTTGATGGCAGTACGGCAATGGCAATGCAATTGATATTTTGAAATATAGGGTTATGAAATCGTGAAAACTGTAACAAAGGAAGTCGGCTTATGAAAAAAATTGAGATTTCAAATTCCCTGTTGCGGGCTGAGTTTCAACCGCAGTGGGGAGGGCTTTTCAGCGCCCTAAAATTTAACCACCCCGTCGACGGTTGGGTCGACGCTTTTGTGACGGAAAACCAGGAACCTCGGGACGCCGACAGGATTCCTTTTTTCGGTTGTTTTACGATGGTTCCCTTTGCCAACCGGATGGCCGGGGGAATTGTCGAAGCACCAAATGGCAGCTATGAGTTCCCGATCCAATGGCCCGGTGAGAAGCTGGCGATCCATGGCACGGGATGGGATAAACCCTGGGCCGTTGGAGAACAAACACCAACATCTTTAAGCCTGGTCCATGACTGGGCGAGCGACCGGGGCGCTTTCCATTTTCGCGCCCGATTGCGGGCCGCGCTCGATCACGCGGCCATAACCCTTGATCTGGCGTTGCAAAATTTAAGTGACCAATCCCTGCCCCTGGGACTTGGTTTCCATCCATGGTTCTCCCATATCCACCAGGCAACGGTTTCCTTCGGCCAGGCCTTGGCCGTAAATCGTGAATCGCCCTGGAGCAAATATCCCATGGCTGACATGGCTGAACTGCCGGAGACTTTTGTGCCGGCGGATTACGACGGTCTCGACTCGACCTTCGACGGATGGCTGGGTCGGGTAAATATCGACCTGCAGGACAAGCGACTACGCGTGGCAATGACCTCTGGCGGCGCACTTGACCGTATACATGTCTTTGTCATGGGCGACAACGATCGGTTTTGTCTTGAACCGGTAAGCCATAAACCGGGTGATTTACATGACCCGGGGTTTCTTGTTGAACCCGGCCAGTCGGTTTCCGGGCAAATGAAACTGCTCTGTTCTGGCATTTGACTTCGCCGAATTCTGACATTAAGTTCAACCCTTGAAATAAATAAAAAATACACTCAATTTCCTCTGGAGGACTTTCTGTGACGAACACCTTTTCAGCCGTATACCCGAGTTTAAAGGATCGTGTTGTTTTTGTGACCGGTGGGGGATCGGGTATCGGGGCCTCCATTGTTCGTAATTTTTGTGAACAAGGTGCACGGGTTTCCTTTGTCGACATCAGCGTTGCCGCGAGTGAAAAATTAGTCGAAGATATCGCCAATCGGGGGCACCATAAACCTCGCTTCATTGAATGTGACTTAACGGATATCGAGCAATTGCAGGCCTCCATTGGTCAGGTCATTAAATCCGACGGACCGATCCGCACACTGGTTAATAACGCGGCGCACGATGAGCGTCATTCCATCGATGACGTAACCAGCGCTTATTTTGATGAGCGTGTGGCGGTAAATCTGAAACACCAGTTTTTTGCCATTCAGGCCGTCCATAAGACCATGGGAGACGCCGGTGGCGGGACGATTATAAATATGGGATCGGTCAGTTGGATGATCGGCCAGGGTGGCATGCCCATATATTTGTCCTGTAAGTCAGCGATTACCGGCTTAACACGCTCGATGGCGCGTGACCTGGGCCCGAAAAACATTCGCGTCAATTCCATCCTTCCCGGATGGATTATGACGGAGCGTCAGGTCGACAAGTGGTTAACCCCGGAAGGCGAAGCCCAACTGATGGAACGCCAATGTTTGAAACGAAAATTAGAACCCGTGGAAATTGCCCGGGTTGTTCTGTTTTTTGCTGCCGATGACAGCGGTATCTGTACCAATCAAAACTTTGTCGCCGACGGCGGCTGGGTTTAATTGACGGGCGAACAAACCGGCGAACGCCGGGTTACATGGGTGGTTTGAAGCAGCGGGGCGGATAGGGTTTTGAGAAACGCCACAAGATCGCTGGACTCCCGCTCGGTCAGCCTCAGCGGTTTGAGGATCTTCTCACCATCCACATGCAAGCGTTCTTCGTCTATTTCCGAATAATGACGGACCACATCGGCAAGAGACGCCAACGAGCCATTGTGCATGTAGGGCGCTGTCTCGGCGACGTTGCGCAGTGAGGGGACCTTAAATTCACCCCAGTTTCGATCCTGTAGGGCCAGGTGGCGGACCTTCAGGGCACTCTGTTTTGTGGCATCGTCGGAATGGATACCGGTAAGGGAAAACCGGGTCGTTTTCAGGTTTTGCAGACCGCCGTAGCGGCCCTTGTCAACCTTGCCATTACCAATAAAAAACGGAATGCCGATGTCGCCGAATTCACCATTTGTGAACAGCGGACCAAAATGGCACAGGTTGCATTGGCCCTTACCGATAAAGAGTTTTAGCCCCCGTTGCGCATTTAGCGGATACTTGGTGGTTGGGTTGCTAGGGCCGGCGAGCAGTGCGATGCGAAATTTATCAAAAGGCGTGGCCCCGGTGACCAGGGTTTCCTGAAAGGCCGCCAAAGCTTTTGCCGCACCGACGAGAACCTGTTCGTCGGTTTGCTCGTCGAAATTCACCGCCGAGGTCTTATTGTACAAACAGGCCAAATTTTTGTCGACCGACAGGAGCCTTTTGATGGGGCCGCCACTTGATGCCATTTCCTGCGGCGCGACAATCGGGCGAATGGATTGGGCCCACAGGCTGTCGGCACCGCCGCCCCATCCGTACCATCGGGCCCACCGTAAATTGACGAGTCCCGGTGTGTTCCTCGGCAGATTGCTACGGCCTACGGCTGTTTTTAAACCATCGGTAAAGCCCGTTGCAGGCCTGTGGCAGGTTGCGCAGGACAGGGTTCCGTCGACGGCCAATCGACGATTAAAAAACAACAGGCGGCCCAGTTCAATGGCCGATTGATTACCCGACAGGCGATTGCTGGGGTCCTTTACGAAGGCCGGCGGCCAGGGCCCATGACTTTCGATCAGGGCCCGTTCCTGGTCGTCGAAAGGCAACACGTCGCCGGCATTTGCCGTCCCGCAGGAAACAATACCGGCCATAAAACTCCACATAAAACCGTCAACCAGGTTTAAGCGGGTCCAGTTCATTTAATGCTCTGGTCCCAGGTCACCCGTTCGGCTTTTTCCGTGCCCCGGATATCGAATGTAAACTGCCAGAGACCCGGCATATGGAATAAAAAACCTTCGGCCCGGAAGTTTCCGCCGCCAAGGCTTTTCACTTTTGGTCGATAATTCATGGCGTGTTTGTGCATTGGCATGTGGGCGTCGACGCCAAGCGAGCCGCTAAAGGGCGTTTCGTTTTTTGCACAGATCTCGATGTCCAGGGCGAAGTGTTCGGCGACGGATATTTCGGCAGGATCGGTTTGATAGTTCAGCCAATAAGAAGGCGACGCTGCCCGTCGATTTGCGGTACCGTCTGTTTGCTCACACGCCGCATGTGCGGGCACGGAAAAACAGGTCAAAACCAGGGCCCCCAGGAACCCGTTAAGGTTCATTTGTTCAATGCCCAATTCATCAGGGTTTCGGCATTTTTAAAGGCGATTTTGTCGGCCAGTTCGTTGGGCAGGTCATTTAACCATTGCCGCGACCAGTTGGCATGGTCGACCAGGTAATACCAACGCTCAGGCGTATAGGTATCGGTACCGATGACAAACCGATCGGGAAAGTCGGTAAACACTTTGCGCCACGGTTCGGGCACCTTGCCGTCATCGGACTGTTCACTTCTGAAGGCCAGATCACTCCACAGGTTTTTATGTTTGGCCAACATCTCGGCAATCGCCTGGGGGGCGACAAATCCGGAATGGGCCCAAAGAACCCGGGCCTCCGGATCCTGGGCGAAAATCCGGTCGACCGCATCGGAATCCGAATGGGCATGTAGGAAAACTTTATGGGTGTTGGCCAGTTTGACAATGTTGCGGACCACCGGAAGATCCGTATCCGCACCGAAAATGTGAAATTCTCCGATCCCAGCGTAGGTGTTTTTCGACAACCGGTCGGCGATCATGTCATCGACGGTTTCGTCGCGAAACCAGGTGGATAGTTCGCCCCGTTTGCGGTAGGGGCGCAATACCGGGACAATGATGTCCGGTGCCTGCCGATACAGCATCTGCGTACCCTCATCGCTGGAACTTGAGACAAAAACCTTTTTAAGTCCGGCTTCGCGTAAAACCTTGATGGCGGCCTTGGGGGGCAACATCTCCCAGGCATCATGGCTGTAATGGACATGGCCGTCGATCAAAACCCGATCGGCGGCCAGACTTGGAACCGCAAGAAAACCCGCGATCAGGGTTGCCATCCAAATTTTCATGTTCTAATTCCTTTAACCCTTATACAACAGGCGTCATTATCGATATTGCGTGCGTCTATGCAATTGTCAATGTACGCCGGAAAGGTCATGAAAAATGCAACAGGTGAAGTTGGGCAGTACGGGTCTTGAAGTTGGTGTCGCGGGCCTGGGAAGCGGCGGCAGCAGTCGTTTGGGCCAAGGCTATGGTGCGACCAAAGAAAGTTCAATCCGGGTGGTCAAATCGGCATTGGATTTGGGGGTTACGTTCTTTGACACGGCAGCGGTTTATAAGACTGAGGAAATAGTTGGTGAAGCCCTGAAAGGGCAGCGCCATAAGGTTGTGGTTTCGACAAAGGCACAGATTGTCAAACCAGGAACCCCGTCCCTGGGCGATGATTTGGCACCGCCACAGCAAATTCGCGCGGGTCTGGAATCCAGTTTGGTTAAATTGCAGACGGATCACGTGGACGTTTTCCATCTGCACGGCGTCATGCCCCACCAGTACGCCCATTGTGTCGACCATCTGGTGCCCGAGTTATTGAAAATGCGGGACGAAGGCAAGTTGCGGTTTATCGGGATTACGGAGCGATTTATCACCGATACTGACCATGAAATGCTGATAAAAGCCCTCGATGACGATTTTTGGGATGTGGTGATGGTCGGATTTAATCTGATCAATCCATCAGCCCGCAAACGGGTGTTGCCGGTGACCCGTAAAAAACAAGTCGCCACATTGATTATGTTTGCCGTGCGCGCTGCTCTCAGCAAATCCGAAGCGCTTAAATCCCTGTTGCTGGATCTGGCGGAGCAGGGGCAGATTGATCGCAAATTTGCACAATCAGACAATCCCCTGGGGTTTTTGACGGATCGCGGGGTTGCGCCGTCGATAATAGATGCGGCCTATCGGTTTTGTCGGCACGAACCGGGCGCCGAAGTTATCCTGACGGGAACCGGAAGTGTCGATCATCTGCGCGAAAATATAAACTCCATAATCAGCGGCCGGCTACCGGACGAAACCCTGGAGCATCTGGAAAACCTGTTTGGTCATATCCATACGGTTTCCGGAAATTAACAGATTGGGTTGCCACCCGGCGATCAACATTTATAACGGGCCTGCGGCGGGCAACCTGTTCGCGCAGACAATTTTTAACCAAGGGTGGGATGAATAACATGGCGGCAAACCTCGAGCCAAGACTGGGCGGACATATACTGGCGGATCAGTTGGCGATCCAGGGTGTTGATACGGCCTTTTGTGTGGCCGGAGAAAGTTATCTGACCCTGTTGGACGGGCTTTACCACCACCAAAATGCCATTCGTGTCATTCATACGCGCCACGAAGGCGCTGCCGCCAATATGGCGGACGCCTACGGAAAACTGACCGGCAAACCGGGTATTTGCATGGTTACCCGTGGCCCTGGCGCGACCAATGCATCCATTGGCGTGCATACGGCCTTCCAGGATTCGACACCGATGATCGTCCTGATTGGGCAAATTGGCCGGTCGATGCAAGACCGCGAAGCATTTCAGGAGATTGATTATCGCCGGATGTTCGGCGAAATGGCCAAATGGGTTGCACAAATCGACCAGACGGACCGGATTCCCGAATACATAAGCCGGGCGTTTCATGTCGCCGTGTCGGGCCGCCCGGGCCCGGTCGTTCTGGCGTTACCGGAAGATATGTTGTCGAGCATGGCAACCGTAGCTGATGCCAAAAAAGCTCGCCCTGCGCAAGCGGCCCCGGCCCCGGAGGACATGGAAGAGCTGCGTGACTTGTTGGCAAAATCAAAAAAACCAATGATGATTGTCGGTGGGCCGACCTGGACGCCACAGGCGGTGGCTGATGTGACGACATTTTCCGAAGCCAATAACCTGCCCGTCGCTGCGGCGTTCCGCTACCAGGACCGGTTCGACAATCGCCACCCAAATTATGCGGGAGACGTGGGCATTGCCATCAATCCGAAGTTGGCAAACCGCGTAGAAGAAGCCGATCTGTTGATTTTGGCTGGCCCGCGCATGGGCGAAATGACAACCCAGGGATATGAGTTGCTGGCCATCCCCGAGACCACACAAACCCTGGTTCATATTATGCCCGGTGCGGAAGAACTGGGTCGCGTTTATCGCCCCGATTTGGCCATCAACGCGTCGCTGCCACAGTTTTGCAAAGCCCTGAAAGCCTTGCCGCCGGTCGATAGTTCAGCTTGGGCCGGGGCCGCCGCGACCGCCCATGCCGATTATCTTGAGCGCATTCAACCGACCCAGGTACCTGGCGACGTCAATATGGCTGAAATAATCGGATATTTGAACAAACGCCTGCCTGACGACGCACTGATATCCAACGGTGCCGGTAATTATACGGTTTGGGGACATCGGTTTTTTCAGCACAAATCCTATCCGACCCAGTTGGCGCCAACAAATGGCGCCATGGGATACTCCGTGCCGGCGGCGATTGCCGCCAAGGTGGTTTACCCGGAACGTATGGTTGTCAGTCTCAATGGCGACGGTTGTTTTATGATGTTCGGCCAGGAAATGATCACCGCGCAGCAGTTCCACACGCCAGTGATCTTTATTGTGGTCAATAACGGCATGCTGGGGACAATTCGTATGCACCAGGAGCGTCACTATCCAAATAATAAAATTGCCACCGACCTGGTCAACCCAGATTTTGTCAAGCTGGCTGAAGCCTATGGCGCGTCAGGCGAGCAAGTGACCCGCACGGAAGACTTTCCTGCGGCCTTTGAACGCGCCGTCGAGTCCGGTCGTGCGGCCCTGATTGAACTCATCGTCGACCCCCAGGCGCTGACGCCAGTTCAGACCCTGGACGAAGCCCATGCGCAAGGGCTGGGACAATAATTTGGATTATTATCACGACCCGTTGGTATTAACCCATGCCCTGGTTTTCCACCTATAGGCTGCGGATGAAGGCACCAACGCTTGCATTGTAGGCGTCGGGGTTTTCCAGATAGGGGGCATGGCCGGCACCGGCAATAACGGCCTTTGATGCGTGCGGCAGCAATTCATAAAGGCGCTCG
Source organism: Rhodospirillales bacterium (assembly GCA_021775095.1). GTDB lineage: Bacteria > Pseudomonadota > Alphaproteobacteria > Rhodospirillales > Casp-alpha2 > JABMNT01. Next base: position 42,579 of record JAJFII010000055.1, on the reverse strand, counting down.
GTTTTATCGAGCGAAACAACGGGATCGACCTCGCCGGAAATAATCAATGCCGGAATTGTCAGTCCGGCCAGTCCAGGGGACGTATCCGTTTCGCTAATCACCCGTGCTGCATTCGCCAGGCCGATGGGCCGGGTTTCTGCCGATATGTTGGCCGCCAAATCAAAGATTGATGCCGGTGTTTCCGGGGCCAGCATAGCCCTGGCCCGGCTGATGCCGTAGTCCATCTGACTCATTGTGTCCAGATCGGCAACCCGGTTTGTGTATCCGGGCGGCAGGTCCGAACCCTTAGGATTGCCGTTGCCGACGTGGGTGCACGACAGGATCAGGCCGTGTAAGTGGTCGGGAAATCGAGCGGCATATCGCGCTGCGAGAATTCCACCCATGGAATGGCCCAACAACACAAATTTGCTTAAACCGCAATATTGCAGCAATTGATTGAGAGCGTCCGTGAATACGTCCACATCGGCCTTAAAATCGTCCGATCCGCCATAACCCGGCGCATCCCAGGCAATGACCTGATGGGTTGATGAAAAGTGTTCAAATTGACGGATCCAGGACCGGGAGTTTCCGGCAAGTCCATGCAAAAAGACCAGCGGTTCACCTGAGCCTAGTGATCGATAAGCAATCATCCCGTCGGAAATGGCTGCGCGGTTTAACGGCGGAAGCGACATCTGAAATTCCAGTTCCTGTCGAGAGCAGACCGTATAAATCAACGGCGTGCAATGAGAATGCAGGACGTCCGGCGGAAGGGTTCCATCGGCTGTCCTGGAGGGATGGAAATAGTATTGATATCTGGGAATTAATCCAGTGCTGAATGGCCCCCCGAGTTACCGGACCCGGGTACGTTTGGTTTTTGCTTTTGGTAAACGGGCGTAAGGAATAGATTGCCGGCACGTCGCCGATCAAAAATAAATCTGAAAGAATGCCTTTTGACCCTGCCCATTAAACGTCTTTTTCTGCCCGCCCTGGCGATTCTTGCCCTGATTGCCATGATTCCGCGTTTCCTTAGCAAGGAAACCACAAAACCGGCAGCCATTGAATGGATAAAAATGCCGGGGTCCGCCGTCGATATCGATATTTCAATGGACGGCGATGCGTGGATTGCGTCAACCAATGGATCTGTACACATGTGGGACGGCGACCAGTGGCAGGACCAGGGCGGAAGCGCGGTCCGGATCGCGGCGGGACCCGGCGGCAATATCTGGAGTATTGATCGTGATAACCGAATTTTTCGTTGGCACCAGGGCGACTGGTTGCAGATGCCGGGTGCGGCAACGGATATCGCCATTGGCGCCAGTGGTGCCATTTGGATGTTAGGTACGGACAAGGCTCCGGGCGGGTTGCGGGTTTATAAATGGGGAGTTGTTGATTGGGTGGCGGAAGACAATGCGGGTATGCGCATTGCCGTTGGCCCCAAGGGTAATCCATGGATCGTTAATGACAAAAAAGAAATCTTACGATTAACCCGCCAGGTCTGGAAAAAAGCGCCAGGCACAGCCCGCGACATTGCAATTGCGGCCAACGGTGTATCGTGGATCCTTGGCCCGCCAGCAAAAGCCGGACAGGACGGACCGATCAGTGCCTGGGGTGGAAAAAACTGGATTCACCAATCCGGTGCCTTACGTGTAATTGCCACCGATGCCCGCAGTTATCCGTGGGGGATCAACGCTCAAAACGAGATATTCGCAGATGCCCGTTCGTCGGCGATAAAAAGAAAATAAAAAAAAAGAGAGCCATGGGCTCTCTTTTATAAGGGTTTAGTCTATCGGTTAATCGAGAGCAACGAGGTTGTCAGCCGCTTCTTTTCCATTGTTTCCTGGAATGAGCTCATACTCAACTTTTTGTCCTTCACGGAGGCCGTCAAGGCCAGCCCGTTGAACCGCAGTAATATGAACAAAGGCGTCGCTGCCACCATCAGAAGGTTCAATAAATCCGAACCCCTTCGTTGCATTAAACCATTTAACAGTACCGCTCGGCATAGTCTTTCTCTTTCCCTGGCTATCACAACACGCGACCGTCGCGTGCTCTTTCGTGGCGTCACAGCTACTCTGACGCCCAACCTCAAATAGAAGATTATGCCGTCAAATCGTGGCCCCAAGACAAAATGTTAAGCGAATTTGACAAAAATCGCAATGGGGCACTGAAAGTTGTCCCAGGAACCGGCCTAAAAGGTAATAATCTGTCGTATGGTCTGACCGTCATCGAGGGTATCAAAAGCTTGATTTATGTCGTCCAAGGCGATCCTCGAACTGATCAATTGATCAACCGGTAACAATCCGCGTTGATACATAGACATGTACCTGGGAATGTCCCGTGCCGGGATACACGAACCCATGTAACTGCCTTTAATGATCCGCTCCTCGGCGACCATTACCGTATGAGACAGGGAGAATTTGTGCTCTGGATGGCTCAGGCCTGATGAAACGGAAGTGCCGCCACGCCGGGTAATACGATAGGCGATATCCATGGCGTCGACCGACCCCGCCGCTTCGAACGCATATTCGACACCGCCACTTGTGGCTTCGCGCGCCGCAGCGACGCAGTCGGGGTCGCTGGCGTTAAAGGTGTGGGTTGCCCCCAACTGTTTCGCCAGAGCCCGTTTGTTGTCCAGCGGATCGATGGCAATTATTTTTTCGGCCCCCAGCATTTTTGCCGCCAGCAGGGCATTTAGACCAACACCGCCGAGGCCGACAATACCAACCGTCGCACCGGGCGGAACTTGCGCCGTATTCAGGACCGCGCCGACACCCGTCATGACCGCACAACTGAAAAGCGAGGCTTCCTCCATGGATAGGCTGTCTTCGATCTTTATCAACGACCGTTCGGAAGCGACGGCATATTCAGCAAAACACGAAACCCCGGCCTGATGACCAATGGCTTTGCCGTTAAGGGAAAGTCGTGTGCCGCCGCCGAGCAATCGGCCTTCGGCATTGGCCGCATGGCCTGGTTCGCAACTCGATGGCCGGCCGGCCATGCACGGGCCACAGGAACCGCAGGACGGCAAAAACGCAAAGACAATTCGGTCACCGGGTTTGAAATTTTTGACGCCGGGTCCGGTCTCTTCAACCATACCTGATGCCTCGTGACCCAGGACAAGGGGAACGCGCCGCGCCCGCGATCCATTAACAACGGACAAATCAGAATGACAAACCCCAGCGGCTTTGATCTTTACCAGAACCTCACCGTCGCCAGGTGGGGCCAAATCGACATCCGCAATTTCCACAGGTTTTGATATTGCATAGGGCCGGGGGCGTTTGTTTTCGACGAGGACGGCAGCGCGTATTTTCATATTCTGAATCTCCCGGTTCAAGCAGGGAACCGTAGATCATTCTATTGCCGTTTGTCCACCGCGCCGCCCGGCGGCGTGGAGATCACCGGTGCTGGCGGATAAATGCGGCGATTCTGGGTTGTGTTTCATCGCGCCAACGACGGCCATTAAAGACCCCGTAGTGGCCGACACCCGGCTGCACGAATTGCAGCTTTTTTTGGCCCTTCAATCCCGAGCATAATTCATGGGCGGCACCGGTTTGGCCAACCCCGCAAATATCATCTTTTTCGCCTTCGACGGTCATGAGGGCGGTTTTTTTGATCATTGCCGGGTCGACAAGTTGCCCCCTGTGGGTCATCGTGCCCTTCGCCAAATCATGGTTTTTGAAGACAACCTGGATGGTTTGCAGAAAAAACGCGGCAGGTAAATCCATAACCGAGAGATATTCGTCATAAAAGGCCCGGTGCTGGGCTTCTGAATCCCCATCGCCCTCAACCAAATGATTATACAATTCCATGTGCGCGTCCACATGGCGGTTGAGGTTCATCGTCATGAAACCCGATAACTGGACGAAACCCGGATAAACCGCACGCATGGCTCCCAGGTGCGGGAACGGCACCCGGGTAATCACGTTTTGTTTGAACCAGGCGAGATCGCGGGTCTTTGCGTGCCGGTTAACGGCCGTCGGATTTACCCGCGTATCAATCGGCCCGCCCATCAGGATCATCGACTTTGGCTGGCACGGATCATTATTTTTGGCCATTACTGCGGCTGCTGCCAATACGGACACGGAGGGCTGACAAACGGCAATGACGTGCACGTCCGGACCCAAAAATCGAATAAAGTCGATGATTGTTTCAACGTGGTCGTCGAGGTCAAATTCACCCATGGACAGGGGAACCGATCGGGCGTCACGCCAGTCCGTCACATAAACGTCGTGATCCGGTAACATGGCCTGTACGGTGCCGCGCAATAACGTTGCATAATGGCCGGACAGGGGCGATACCAGCAGAACCTTGGGGTCGGAAAGGGCCTGCTTTGGCGATTGGGTCTTTTGGAAATTGATTAAATCACAAAACGGCGTACAGAGGACCGTATCAATATCTATCGCAATGGATTTTCCGTCCCGCGTAGTCTCTGAAATCCCCCATTCCGGTTTGCCGTAGCGTCTGGTTACCGAATTAAAAACATTGCATACGGCGGCCATGGATTTGCCAAAAGGCGTATAAGATACGGGATTGTAGATGCTTGAATTGACGTATTGGGTGATTTGGCTCATCGCCCGGATGGGGGCCATCGCGGCGTGTGTCACTTCATAGGCCTGGTAAAGCATGTGCGGTAAGGTCCTCGATGGTTATACGTTCATTCGCAATTGCGATATTGCAGTGCAAAAGAGGATAACACCTGAATTTCGGGTGAAAAGCGGAATGTTCGGTTTATGTGAATTATATGGTGTGTAATTATCCGTTCACCCCACTCGGGTATGGGAGCAGTGTGCAGGGAATTACATGGCGATTAAATCGAGGAGGGGATTATGTATTGGACAGGGCGGTGCCGAATTGTTTCTAATGAAAACAGAGCCGGATCGTGGCCAACGCGCAACCTGCAGACCCGGAGAGTTATGAATGTTTGGCCTATTTGGCAAAAGCGAAAAACAAATCCAAGACCTGATCGACAACAAACAATTTGATGAGTTGCCGACCGAAGTGATTGACGAACTGGCTAAAGATTTGATTGTCACCACGGAATCAACCCTGTCCGGATATACGGTCGAGCGGAGAATAGAAGTCATCTCGGCGGAATGTGTGTTCGGAATGAATATATTTAAGGATTTTTTTGCCGGGATACGGGATGTTTTCGGGGGCCGCTCAAAGGCCTCTCAAAAGGTTTTGCGCGACGCCCGCCATACCTGTTTGACGGAACTGCGGCGCGAAGCCCTGATCGTCGGAGCCAACGCCGTCATTGCCGTCGATTTGGACTATAGCGAAATCTCCGGCGATGGTAAGTCCATGCTGTTTTTAGTGACGACCGGAACGGCCTGCCAGGTTGTAAAGAACTAGGACACCGTAAAATGGCGGAACAAAAAGCGGCAGCAATAAATCAAGGGAGTCCCGATTTGGGCCAGGCCGTCGACCAGCAGGTTGAAACGGTTTCCCGTTGGCTCGAAACCCTGATCGAATTTACCGTTACCTACGGGTTTCAGATTTTTGGTGCCTTGGTATTTTTGTTCATTGGCCTGAAAGTTGCCGCCTGGGCCGGTGGTCGCGTTGGCAAGTCGCTGAGTTCCAAGGATATTGACCAGACCCTGGCCCGGTTTTTGGGCAATATGGTCAAAATTATCATGGTCATCTTTTTGGTGATCATAACGCTCGGAAATTTTGGCATTTCCATTGCGCCATTGATTGCCCTGGCCGGGGCAACTGCATTTGGCGCGACCATGGCCATTCAGGGACCCCTGTCCAATTACGGTGCCGGATTATCAATTGTTTTGGCGCGGACCTTTACAATCGGTAACACCATCACCATTGGCAGGGATGTTTCGGGAGTGGTCGAAGAGATAACCCTGGCCCACACCATTTTACTTGGTGAGGATGGCGAACGCATTACCATTCCCAACAAGGAGATTGTCGGTCGTGTCCTGGTTAATTCCCATGAAAATCGCGTTGTGCAATCGCGTTTGTATATCGCTGAAGGGCAAGACTGGGAAAAAGCCCTGGAAGTCCTGCGGACCGCGATGGCGAAGCTCGAAGATCTGAAAAACGGCCCCAAACTGCAGGTCGGTGTCCACGATTTCGCCTATGGGGGAGTTATCATTGGCCTTCGGTTCTGGGTCCCGTCGCGGCGATATTATGGTGTCAGGTACCGGGTCAACGAGGTCGTGTTGAAAGCTCTAAAAGCGGCGGGAATTGGATTGTCGACCAATCAGCAGCTGGCGGTTGTTGCCCCTGGGTTGTCGGCCAACGAAACCGAGCAGGACGTCGATGACCGTTAATTCAGACCGGTGCACCGGAGGTAATTTTGCCCAACCTGCCGTGGGTGGATGATCCGCTAACAGGCTTAACAGAAGGCCGAACCCGTGCCATTATCGCAAGGATCTCAAGCCACTACCGTGCATCGTCAAAGGGATTGAACGGTCTTCGGCAATTCGTGTATTCAGGGTATCAAGACCGATACTTGAATTGATCTCTCAGGCGGCCTGTGCTCAGCACGCTTATGCATCCGGTTTCCGTTTCAGGATTTTCAGGGTTGTAAAAGTCATGACAACCACATCATTCTGGTTAACAACCTTGTGCGCCAGTTTCAAGACACCCCGGTCGGGTTTTGACGATGACGGTTTAATCTCCACAACTTCGACAATATTTCGCAACGCATCATCGGGCCGCACAGGGGCTGGCCAACGGGCATCGTCGACGCCCAGTCCGATCACGTTGGACTTGGCGATCAATCCCAGGTCATAAAACAATCGAAATGCCAGGGCCTGGGTATGAAAACCACTGGCGATGATACCGCCGAACTGTCCCTTCAGCGCCGCCTGTTTGTCAATATGGAAGGGTTGTGGGTCCCAGGTCAGGGCAAAATCCATGATTTGCGCTTCCGTCAAACTTGCTGAACGGCTTTCAAATGTTTCACCAACGGAAAAATCGTCTAAATAACGGGTGTGCATGGGATATTTCAGTCTCCGGTCAGACACAAATGTTGAAGCAGCGTCTTATTAAAGGCGTCGGCTTTTTCGTACATGACCCAGTGGCCAGCGTCGGCAATAATATGGAACCGGCTTTCGACTTGATGGGAACGAAAAAGATGCCGCCTTTTTTGTAAGGAGTCATATCCGCCTGCTGTTGCATCAAAGGCACCCCAGATGCCGCCTAACCGCGCTTTAATATGCGGGATCGTCTGGACCAGGGCATCGGATACAGACATGCGACGACTTTTGATCCGGCCACGGGCGACGTTGGTCTCATGGATATAGAGGCTTAAGGGGTCGATTGCCGCCGGGTCCGCGAACATCAATAGGCCCAGGTTTTTGCGGTGGATGTGGTCAATTTCGATTGCCGTCATACCGTCGCGCGGCCTTTCGATACCTTCAACTACGGCGTGCAGATCGCCAAACCCGCTGGCACCAACAGCGGTGAAGGTCAGGCACCGTTCGGCACAGGTTGCGGCGACAAGACTGCCCAGCAATCCACCGAAGGAAAACCCCACCAGGTGGAAGCTTTGGTTGGGACTTAGGATCTGGTCCAGGCCCTGGGCGACAATATCTGCAAGTTTTTCCGGCGTGTGGGGTTCCCGCACATCGTCGGAATCGCCAAGGCCGGGCAGATCTGCGGCGATCACCGATGCCGCCATGCGCAGGCGGGGTATGGTCCTTATCCAATGGGTCCATGACCCGAATCCACCATGTAAAAGAACCACAGGCGGGCGGTTCGGATGATCGCTTGGCCAGCGTCGCCAAGTCATTTGGCCGTCGCGGTACGGGGTTCGGATGATTTCCGCACGGTCCGATAGGATGCTAATTTCGGCCACCACTGAGGAGCCGGACGGGGTCGGAGTTAAGGGCGGATTGCCAGTCAAATTTGGATGCTCACGCGGCGTAATAACCACTTTCGCGCCAGGCAGAGGTGCCTTTGCAATTTACACAAACCCGTTCCCCCACATGTTGCGACGTGAAATCTTTTGAACACATTAGGCATTTTCGTTTTTTGACGACGGGCGGGCGCTCAGGTTTGGGTTTGCTGGTTATGGATTTATCGGAAGACATGAAGGCTATTCTCCCCCCTTTATTCGAAATTGGCATTCAATGTGAGCTTACCTGCGCCGCAAAATATACGGAACGGGCCAGTTACTTGCAAGGAATTTTACTAATGAAAACAAATATAACCTAACCATTACAATAAGTTAGTCGACAATAAAATAATGCACACAATTTTGTAAACATTATTTTAAAACTGAATACAATATTATGGTGTAATTCCAACTTATTTTCGCGAAATGTTTTGTCCTAATTATTAAAACAACAGACCCTTCAGTCGGCAACGAGGACGATGGGGATAACGACGAAGCACGATTTGTCGGGAAACGGAGCTGTGCGTGGGTATTGTAAAACAGACTGGAATTGGCAATTGATACCAAGGCAGAGCGATGTAATCCTTAGGGTCAGGACCCATTAATTTCATGCAATTCTGTTTGCCAGAAAGCTTGCGAATACAAGAAAACAAGCGCAAGGACATGCTGGACCTATTCGAGCCTTGTTTTCGCACAAGGCGTGAGCTTACGGACAAACCCCTTGGGGCGGGGTGGTTTATCTCTCTGGCTTCGTTGAAAAAACTTGAAAACCGTGGGGTTTCCTGCGTCTTTCCGCCTAACCGATAAGATAAATCACCTCCGCAGAATGGATGAAATTAATGGGTTCTGACCCTAGAAATCGTCCCTGCACGCAGCTGGGTAGGAAGCAACACCCGGGCGATGTCCCGCTTGAGTGTTTCTATGGTTCCTTATTTCTACTCGGTGGTGCGAGGTCAGGGTCAGAGAGCGTCATCAGACCCCGCAACGGCACTCCTGCCGCCGCCACAGATTTTGGCGGTTTAGGGCGTCCGTTGTAAAACGGTGCAGAAAAATCCATCCGTTCCCGTGCTGGCTGGGCTCAGGCGCAGGCAGGGGCCGGTGGGCGGCGGCGGACCGCCGATGGTTTCCGACCATATGTGATCGATGGGCAGGGGCGAAAAAGCACTGTGATTCTCCAAAAATCGAAAAAGTTGCTGTTCATTTTCTTCCTGCAGGAGAGAACATGTGGCGTAAACCAATCGACCGCCTGGTTTAACCAATGTTGCCGCGCTGCTCAGAATCGCTTGTTGCTGGGCCAGCAAATCGTCCAGCTGATCGGGCGTAAATCGCCATTTGGCTTGCGGGTCGCGGCGCCAGGCACCGGTCCCCGTGCACGGCGCGTCGACCAGTACGCGGTCGGCCGAGGCTTTTGCCCTTTTTATCCAGGCGTCATCTTTACCGGTTAGGATTTTACGCCGCACCGCCTGGGCACCGGCGCGTTTTAGGCGGGGTTCCATACGGTTAATGCGGGTTTGGGATATGTCACAGGCATAGAGCTGGCCTTCGACCCGCCCGCGCAGGGCCATGGACGCGGCCAGGGCCAAGGACTTGCCGCCGGCACCGGCACAATAGTCAACCACCGTCATGTGTGGTTCGGCACCACACAGCAACGCGAGGATTTGCGATCCTTCGTCCTGGACCTCGACCAGACCATCGCGAAAGGCCTGCGTGCCGCCCAGCCGGGCCTTGCCAACCAATCGCAATCCAAGGGGGGACAGGGCGGTTTCTTCGGTTTCAATAAACTGGGCAGCAAGTTCTGCCTTGGCAATTTCGCGGGTGGTTTTTAGGGTATTTACCCGCAAGTCGACCGGTGCCGGTTGGTTGAGTGCGGATATTTCAAGTTCCAGGCGGTCGCCCCAAAGAGCCGAAAAGGATGCATCCATCCATTCAGGATATTCGAGCGCCGTTGAACGGGTCATGTCGGCATGGGTCAGAGGGCGGCCATAAAGGCTTTCGGCCAGCTCCAATTCCTGTTGATCGAGCGCCCCAGGGCAATGGATTTGTCCACTAAACAGCGTTGAAATTTCATCCGGCGCGGCTTTGTCGGCGAGCGCCAAATTAGCAATGATACGGGCCCGCGGACCCTGTGGAACGGCAATTCCGGATCGTTCGGTCCACCAGTCCAAACGGGCCCGGCGGCGTAATATCTGATACAGGACATGGTTAATATTACGGCGGTCAGAGGACCCGGCGTAGCGCCGTTTTTTAAAATACGCGTCGGTTAATTGATCCGCCGGTTGGCGCCCCGACCAAACCTGATCGAGCAATTCAATAACCGCCTGCAAACGAGCCCCAGGTGTCATGCCGGTCGGTGCCGGACGGGATTAATCACGTCCGCCATAATTTGGTGCTTCCCGGGTAATCGTTATGTCATGCACATGGCTTTCACGTAATCCGCTCGACGTTATTCGCCGGAATTGCGTTTTTTGCTGCATCTCCTGAATGGTCGCGCAACCGGTGTATCCCATGGACGACCGCAAGCCGCCGACCAATTGATGAATTATCGCCCCGACAGCACCTTTGTAAGGCACGCGGCCCTCAACACCTTCGGGCACCAATTTGAGACTGTCGGATACTTCAGCCTGGAAATAACGGTCGGCGGAACCCCGCGCCATGGCCCCCAACGATCCCATGCCACGATAGGATTTGTAGGATCGCCCCTGATAGAGAAAAACTTCTCCGGGGCTTTCATCGGTGCCGGCAAACAGCGAACCGATCATCACACTTTCGGCACCGGCGGCAATGGCTTTTGCCACGTCTCCTGAATATTTTATACCGCCATCGGCAATAAAGGGAATGTTTTCCTTATGGCAAACTTCAGCCACTTCCATAATGGCAGACAGTTGCGGCATGCCGACACCGGCGACCATGCGGGTTGTGCAGATGGTACCGGGCCCGATGCCGACTTTAACGGAGTCTGCGCCGGCGTCGATCAAGGCTCTTGCGCCATCCGGCGTTGCGATATTGCCGCCGATGACCTGGGCATAATTTGACAGGCCCTTAATTCGACTGACGGCTTCAAGCACACCGAGCGAATGGCCGTGTGCCGTATCGACAACGATCACATCGACACCGGCATCAAGCAGGGCCTCGGCCCGCGCGATACCGTCGTCACCAACCCCCGTGGCCGCCGCGACCCGGAGCCGCCCTTTGTCATCCTTACAGGCATTGGGATGTTGTTGTTCTTTATCCATGTCTTTAACCGTGATCAAACCGACACAACGGAAATCGTCGTCGACAACCAAAAGCCGCTCAATTCGGTGTTTATGCAAAAGCCGTTTGGCCTCCATCTGGTTCATGCCTTCGCCAACGGTAATCAGCGGTTTTTCGGCGCTGTGTGTGGTCATCAACTCGCGGACCGGGGTCGCCTGGTTTTCCGCAAAGCGAATATCCCGATTGGTCAGAATGCCAACCAGCCGGCCGCTGTCGGGTTCAACCACCGGAATTCCGGAAAATCCGTTGGCCTCTTTCAGACGCAGGGCATCGCCCAGGGTCGCGTGCGGGCTGATGGTTATCGGATTGATGACCATCCCACTTTCAAACTTTTTAACCTGACGGACTTCGTCGGCCTGTTCGGAATGGCTCAGGTTTTTATGAATGACCCCCATGCCGCCGGCCTGGGCCATGGCAATTGCCAGGGGCGCTTCGGTCACCGTATCCATGGCCGATGACAACAGGGGAATTCCCAGACCAATGGTGCGGGTTAGTCGGGTACGAAGGTCGGCTGCGGCGGGAAGGACGCTGGATTCGGCAGGCACCAAAAGAACGTCATCAAAAGTAAGCGCTTCAAGGATTTTTGCCATGCCAATCTCCTGGATATGTGGGCAGAGTTGACGCCGCATCATACACAAGGGACGGCTCTTGCCAAGCGCCAAGGCGGCAAACCACGTATTGCAAAAGGATTTGGCGATTATTTGCCGCGAAAGCCCGTTGCAATGACATATGATTCGCTCGAATCCGCCCGGCTCGATGGGGGTTTGGCATGTTTAACCACCCTGAAATCCCGCTTCATCAGGGTCAGCAGGTCATTTTCCGTGCCGCCACGCAGCACCTTGCCGAGAAACACCCCGTGCGGGGCCAGGACATCCTGAGCAAAATCCAGGGCGACTTCGAGTAGGCCGATAATCCGCATGTGGTCGGTTGCCGAATGGCCCGTCGACGCAGCAGCCATATCAGACAAGACCACATTGGCTTTGCCATTTAATGCAGATTTAAGGATAGCGGGGGCATCCGGCTCCATAAAATCATGGGTAATCAGGGTTGCTCCGGCAATCGGTTCCATTTCCTGCAGGTCTATGCCGACGACAAATCCCTGTTTGCCTTTCCCGGTTCCAAGCGCATTGGTTCGCTCCACGGCAATCTGGGCCCAGCCGCCCGGTGCCGCCCCCAGATCAACGATCCGTCCGCCCGGTTTGAGAAAGTTAAATCGGTCGTCTAGTTCGGCAATTTTGAAGGCCGCACGAGACCGATATCCCAAACGTTTTGCTTCGGCCACGTAAGGATCGTTCAATTGGCGTTGCAACCAACGGGTCGATGATGACTTGCGTCCTTTAGCCGTTTTGACTTTGGCGGCTAAATTTCGGCTGGCGACCTGAGCTCCGCGCCCCTTGCCCGTTGTCGCCCCTTTTTGAGTTGATTTGGCCATCTATGTGTTTCGTTATCCGGGAGCAAATGCGTTGGGTGGCGACGTCATCGGTGCGACCCCACTGAGAGGGGTATTCTGACGGTCTTTCTCGATCATTTCCAGAAGCAATCCTTCGCGAATGCCGCGGTCCGCCGCGCGCAACGCTCCAACCGGCCATTTTGCGCAAATTGCGTTTAAAATGGCGCAGCCCATTACCATCAGGTCGGCCCGGTCCGGTCCAATACAGGGAATAGCCTTGCGCGCCGCCAAATCCAAGGGGGCAATGTCATCAATCAGTTGCTGAGCGGCCTGAAAGGTGATCTGCAGGCCGTCAACTTTTGCCCGCTCATAACGCTCTAATTTGAGGAACAGGGCACCCAGAGTTGTAATGGTTCCCGATGTACCAATCATCTGCACCTGGTCGGCCTGAATAGCCTGAAGGATGTTGTTTTTCATATCAAAGGGATGCAACAGGGTTGCGACCTGGGCACAGATTCGCTCGAAGGTGGCGGCACCGATGCTTCCGCTTCCATGGGTTTCCGCCAGATTGACCACACCCATGGGAAATGACAGAACATCAAGCAGCGCCGGCACCTTATTGGCGGTGATTGCCGCCCATACGATTTCTGTGCTTCCGCCGCCGATATCAAACAACAGGGTTTTGGGTTTTTCAGATGAAAACAGCGGTAGACACCCGTGTAGGGTAAGTTCCGCTTCCAACTCCGGCGTGACGATCTCAAAGGGTAAGCCGGTTTCTTCGGTTACCCGATCCAGAAATTCCTGGCCGTTATTGGCCCGGCGGCAGGCTTCGGTCGCGATACAACGGACGCGCTTAACACCCCGGTTCTTAATCTTTTGAGCGCAAACCCGAAGCGCATTTAAGGTCCGTCCCATGGCCTCGGCATTCAGTCGCCGGCTTGCCGCAACGCCTTCACCAAGCCGCACGATCCGGGAATAACTGTCGATGATCTGGAACCCGTCCGCCGTCGGACGGGCAATTAACAATCGGCAATTATTAGTGCCTAAGTCGAGCGCTGCATAGGCCGTGCCAAATTGGCCCCTTGTTTTATCGCCAGCCCCGAGTGACACGTTTGCGCCTCCAATTCACTGCACCTCAATAGAGCCCCCCCTATTGATTGTCAGCTTATTGTAAGCAAGCTTGGCCCCCGCGTCTAAGACTCTGTATTAAACCTGGGCTTTGAGACGATAACCAATTCGTGGGAAATGCACACAGACCTGACCAACGGTTGCATCGTCGCGCAAGAGGGCGGCGTGATTGGCGGAAAGACTGTGCAATTTGCCGGCGACGGTCGGTCCACCGGATACCGCCTCGACAGTGACTGCGTCACCGACATGAAAACCCACCGGATCTCCGGGGTCGGCTTGCTCAGGAGTTGTCGGGATTGCTGCTTTGGCAATGTCGAGGGCTTCCAGGTCGCTCATCTCGCTGGCCTCGCCGTGACCGATATCAAAGACCCGCTTTTCCCATTGGGTCAGGTTTTTAAACTGCGACAGGAAGTTTTCTCCGTCGGCCATCCGGTCTCTTAAAAACCAGACCAGATAATAGGCCAGGGCGTCCGGCAAACCCGGGGTCGCGCCCAACATAAAATCGCGGGCCGACAAACGTTCATCCATCCAACCAAATTGAGCTCTGACATTGGCCAGGCATTCCGAATATTTGGCTTTGATGTCGTCCAGTGAGAAATCAGGACCAAAGTACAGGGGGCCGCGATCGGCGAGAAATTCCGGTGGCATTTTAGGGCTCATTTCGACAAGGGCAACGCTGACAACATCCTGAAACAATGGCCCGTCGGTCCATTGACCAACACCCCAGGCCATCCCTCCAGCGCCGCCGGGAAACAGGGTCGGGTCCGGGAACCGACGTTCAAGTTCGCGAATGATAGATGTGCTGTCACAATAGATGTCAGCGCCGATTTGCATGACCGGCGTTAACCGGTATCCGCCGGTAAGCGGCATCAGATTGGGTTTCGGCGGCAACCGTGGAATTTCGACGGATCTCCAGGGTAACCCCTTCATGCCAAGAACAACCCGGACTTTTTCCGTTACGGGAGATTGCGGATAATGATGAAGAATAATCGGATCGTTGCTCATGGGGGTGGGGCTTTCACGGCATAATTAGAGATGGGAACCAGCAAAATGTCCGGCCTAATCGGATTTTGCAAATGACAATTAATTGATGCGTTTACCCAGACGAACCGCTGTTTGCCCCTTGTGCAGACGGCGGTTGGGCATGATGAGGATACAATCATCATAGGGGGTCACCACCGGCTCGTCGCCGTCCCATCCCAAAAGGGTTCCTTGTTTTTCAATAGATTCGAACCCGGTGTAGGGTTCGGCGAAGCGAAATTTTTCGGTCGTGATGGTAATGGGGTGGGTGATTTCAATGAGGTATTGGTCGCTCGGATGATGCAGGTGGTCTTCCATCAGGGTCTCCATAGGAATTGACCCGAAAAGTTTTAAAAACCGCAGGGCGGTATCGATGGAGACGACTTCACTTGATTTCTCCCAATGTTGGCCGGCTTCCAGTAGCAGGGCGTTTTTTTCGCTCATGGGGTCGCCAAACCCGCCATAATCGCGCATCCGTTTGCCGGCCGCATGGCCTTTATCCGAGACAATATATTCCGGCGTTGCCAGATCCTTTGCCAGTTGCTGGCCCTTTGCCAGGGGCCCACACAGCATTAGGGCCGGGGTTGGATGTTGCATGGAGTGAATATCCAAAAGCATATCGACCTGGTCAAGGATCGGGCAGAGGGCTCGGGCCCGTGCCGTTTCAACCGTGTCGCGGCTGCCATTTAACACGTCTGCTGCCCACACCCGGTTCATGTCTTCATCGACAAACCGCGATGCCGACGGGTCGGCGGCGTCGAAATTCTGATAAGCCTGATAATTGGAAAACCCGAAGGTGATTTTGCCGGCCACGGGACGGACGTCATTTTGTAACAAATGATCGAGGGCGAGGGCACCACACAATTCGTTGCCATGGGTAAGCGCCATGATCATCACGTGGAAGCCGGGGCTGCCGCTATCGAAGGTCGTTACATAATCGACGCCGGTATTGCCGGATTTGTAGGGGGAAATATCCACAGGTGCCAGTTCTACGGGATATTCAAATGGTTTGTCAGTCATGGTTATCCTTAGGTGATCGGCGAGGGCGGAATTGTGTAGGTTTTGAGTAAACGGTCGAGGCGATTTGAGGATTGCTCAATAACAAAAGCACAAAAGGTTTGCGCCAACCAGCTTGGGCGGCGGGTTGCCGGGGTCAGGATGCGGGTTCGATAGGCCACTGCAGGAGAAAACGGTCGGGCAATCAGATTGTCAAAAGGTCCGTCCAATACGGGAAAGGGATTTAAGACCGCAAGCCCCATACCCTGGGAAATAAAAGCGCACGCTGCATAGGAGGTTGTTACCTCGGCAATAATATTCGGGATGACATTGGCTTTTTCGAACACCCGTTCGAGGGCGTAACGGCTGGAAAAGGAACGGGACATGAAAATCATCGGCCGTTTATCGAGGTCTTTGGCGGTTATTAGCGATCGATCGGCCAAGCCGTCATCGTCGCGCAAAACACAGACCGCGTTTAATCGCAGCACTGTCTCAAAACGAATGCCTTCGTGGGTCAGGTAGGTGTCGGAGATGCCGACATCCGCATCGCCCAGGGCGATTTTCTGTATGACTTCCTGCGAGGTGCAGATTTGCAACTGAAAGCGGGCATTGGGATGCACGTCCATAAAATCTGCGATCAGGCTGTGGATCAAACAGATGCTGAGCGTCGTTGGCGCGGCGATTCGCAGGATCTCGTTTTCAGAACTGGGTGCGGGACGGGAAAATTGCGAAATTTTTTCCAGGGTGGAAAATACCGGATCGAGCTCTTCAATCAGGGCAAAGGCCGCCGCAGTCGGTGCCAGACGGCCCTCTTCGCGGCGAAACAGATTAAAATCGAACCGGTCTTCGAGCCGTGACAGGGCCCGGCTGACTGCGGGCTGGGACACCCCCAAGCGGTCGGCGGCCCGGGTCGCCGAGCCGGCGCGAACGGTCTCTCTGAAAAATTCCAGCTCCCGTAAACTGATGTTCGGTAACGCCATTTGCTGTCTCATTGCGCGCCTGCAGGCGCGCGTATGTTCTTTTCGTTGATCAGCCTTATCATGCCATAACCAAAATGTATGTCAAAAAAATTTGCATATAATAAATAGGTATGGGATAATTTTCACGACAGCAAACCAACACGCGAAGTGCATCGTCGACAAATCAAAAGCACCGGGTGGCGGCAAAGTGATTTATGGACTTGCATCGACATAAGACTCGGTGTCAGGATCAATGCAGGTAGAGGAATAGAGAAACTGAAGAGCGAATAACGCTTAAGAATCTCATATGTAACCATCAGGGAGATGACAATGTCTTTTAATAAAAAACTCAATGCGGTGATGCTGGCGGCGGCCATGTCGTTACCGGCCAGCGCACTATTGGCGGCAGATTTAAAAGTCGGGATGAACGCAGAACCTTCTGCCATTGATCCCCACTATCATAATCTGGGCCCAAACAACCAGATGGCGCAAAACATCTTCAGCCGTTTGATCGAGCAGGATGAAAAACAACGGTTAAACCCCGGTTTGGCGCTTTCCTGGAAACCCGTCGATGACCTGACCTGGGAATTTAAGCTGCGCAAAGGCGTTAAATTTCATGACGGCACGCCGTTTACCGCCGACGATGTGATTTTCACTTTTGAACGGGCCCCAAATGTGCCCAATTCCCCATCCAGTTTTGCCACTTATATTAAGGGCAAAACCGCGATCAAGATTGACGACTTTACGGTTCACTTTAAGACCGCCAAACCCTTTCCGTTGATGCCGCAGGACGTCTCCAACGTGTCAATTATTTCCAAAAAAACGGCGGAAGGCGCAACCACCGCAGACTTTAACTCGGGTAAGGCAACAAATGGCACCGGGCCCTTCAAATTTGTCAAATGGGTGCCGGGTGATGTTATCGAGTTGGTGAAAAATCCCACTTATTGGGGCGAGCCTGTGGAATGGGACCGGGTCACCATAAAAACAATCAAGTCGGGACCCGGTCGTGTCGCAGCATTGCTCGCTGGCGATGTCGATTTTATTGACAATGTTCCGCCAACCGACATTAGCCGGTTAAAGAAAGAGTCAAAAGTGCAGTTGAGCCAGGGCATTTCCAATCGTGTAATTTATCTGCATTTGGATCAATTCCGTGACGATACGCCCTTTGCGACGGCTAAAGACGGCTCGAAAATAAAAAATCCCCTGTTGGATGTGCGGGTGCGCCGTGCAATTTCCAAATCGATCAATCGTGACTTGATTGTCGAGCGTGTCATGGAAGGGGTCGCGATCCCAGCCGGACAATTGCTTCCGGGCGGGTTCTTTGGCGTCAGCCCAAATATTTCTCCAGAAAAGTATGATCCGACCGGGGCCAAAAAACTGTTGGCAGAAGCCGGATACCCGGACGGATTTAAGTTGACCATTCATGGGCCGAACGACCGCTATATTAACGATGCAAAAATAGCCGAAGCCATTGCGCAAATGTTGTCGGCTGTTGGCATCGCGACGACGCCGGTCACAATGCCAAAATCCGTATACTTTAAACGCGCTTCGAGCGGCGGACCCGACAAGTCGCCTGAGTTCAGTTTTGTTCTCGTTGGCTGGGGGTCAGGTACCGGCGAAGCCTCCTCGCCGCTGAAATCCCTGCTTCATACCTACGACAAGTCTCAAGGGTTTGGTGCTGCCAATCGTGGTCGTCACTCCGACAAGGCGACCGATGCGTTGATCGAAGATGCACTGGCCACTGTCGACGACAAAGCCCGTGAAGCGTTGCTGATAAAAGCCACAGAGCTGGCGGTTGGCCAACGATTGGGAATCATCCCACTGCATTACCAGGTCAATACCTGGGCGGCCCGTAAAGGGATTTCCTACAAGGCACGGACCGATGAACGAACCGTTCTGAATCTGGTTTCGTCCAGCAAATAATCAAAAGTCATAGGATGGCCCGATTTTCGGGCCATCCTTTTCTTTTCAGCATTTATCCAGAGGACCCGTCATGTCCGTATTCATCATCCGCCGATTGATGCAATCTGTTCTGGTCGTTTGGATCATGTCCCTGTTGGTCTTTGTTGGCGTCAATATCGTCGGTGATCCGGTCGATATGCTTGTAAATCCGGAAGCGGATCAGGCGGAAATTGAACGATTTATTAAGGATCTCGGGCTCGACCGGCCATTGCACGAACAATATTGGTATTTCCTGCTGAACGCCCTCAAGGGGGATCTCGGCAACTCATTCATATTTAATCAACCGGCTTTGAAACTCATAGTTCAACGCATTCCGGCGACCTTTGAGCTGGCCATTGTCGCCCTGTTGATGGCGATCATCGTCGGAATTCCCTTAGGCGTATATGCGGGCCTCAAACCGGACGGCAAAATTTCCAAAACAATTATGGCGACCTCCATTCTTGGCTTCAGCCTGCCGACCTTCTGGGTCGGTATGATGATGATTATGGTCTTTGCCGTGATGTTGGGTTGGTCGCCCTCATATGGTCGCGGCGAAACCGCGTCGCTGTTTGGTATCGAGTTCAGTTTTCTCACCTGGAACGGCCTCCGGCATCTGTTTTTGCCGGCGCTGAATTTGTCTTTATTTAAAATGTCCCTGGTCATTCGTCTGGCCCGGGCCGGCACCCGCGAGGTCGTCCATCAGGATTACATCAAGTTTGCCCGGGCCAAGGGGCTCAGCCAAAACCGTATTATCTTTGTCCATTTGATGAAAAACATCATGATCCCGGTGGTTACGGTCCTGGGTTTGGAATTTGGCGGTTTGATTGCCTTTTCGGTGGTTACAGAAACCGTGTTCTCCTGGCCGGGCATGGGAAAACTGATCATTGACGCCCTGAACAACCTGGACCGACCGGTGGTCGTCGCCTACCTGATGATTATCGTTGTCATTTTTGTTGTCATTAATTTGGTGGTCGATGTTCTCTACTCGATCCTCGACCCCCGGGTCCGATTACAGGATTTAAAAGGATGAGCGAAATTCAACAAACCACCCGTGATGTGAACCCGGATATTTTATTAGTCGAAACCCCTTTCCAACGGTTCATGGCTGATTTTTTGGAAGACCGGGTCGCCGTTGTTTCTTTGGGGGTTCTCATTGGCATCATCTTTATTGCCCTGTTCGCGCCGCTCATTTCGCCAATGGATCCCTATGATCTGGCGAAGGTTACCATTCTCAACGGAAAACTGCCGCCGGGCAGTCAAAGTATGGACGGAGTTACCTATTGGCTGGGCACCGACGGTGCCGGCCGGGGTCTTTTGAGTTCGATTTTTTATGGCTTGCGCATCAGTCTGGGGGTTGGTGTGGCGAGCGCCGTGGTTGCGCTCTGCATCGGTGCGTCGATCGGTCTGGTCGCCGCTTATTACGGCGGCAGAACCGATACCATCATCATGCGAATTGTTGATATCCAGCTCAGTTTTCCAGCTATTTTGGTGGCCCTCGTGTTGTTGGCGGTGCTCGGCAAGGGCATCGACAAAATCATCATCGCCCTGGTGATTGTGCAATGGGCCTATTATGCCCGGACCGTGCGGGCCAGCGCCCTGGTCGAACGCAATAAGGAATATGTCGAAGCCGCAACCTGCCTGGCGCTAGGCGATCGCCGCATCTTGTTTCGCCATCTGTTGCCCAACTGTATGCCGCCGCTGATTGTCGTCGGCACCGTGCAAACGGCCCACGCCATTTCCCTCGAAGCAACCCTCAGTTTTTTGGGGGTTGGTTTGCCAATTACCGAACCGTCCCTGGGATTGCTG
Organism: Rhodospirillales bacterium; assembly: GCA_021775095.1. Taxonomy (GTDB): domain Bacteria; phylum Pseudomonadota; class Alphaproteobacteria; order Rhodospirillales; family Casp-alpha2; genus JABMNT01. Next base: position 22,256 of record JAJFII010000055.1, on the reverse strand, counting down.
ATCGCCAATGGATTTGAGTATATGCTGTCGGAAAAATACTGGATCAGTTTTTTCCCGGGGGTTGCCCTGTTGATCACCATTGTCAGTATCAATCTGGTCGGCGACCAGTTGCGGGATATTTTGAACCCCCGGCTTCAAAAATAGGAGCCGGCAGATGTCAGATGTTCCTACCCTCGCCGTTGAAAACCTGGAAACCCATTTTTTCACCAAAGCCGGTGTGGCGAAAGCCGTCGACGGGGTCAGTTTTTCCGTTGGCCGGGGCGAAATTATGGGCTTGGTTGGCGAGTCCGGGTCGGGCAAATCGGTTACCGGTTTTTCCATCCTTGGTCTGGTTGATCCGCCGGGCCGGGTGGTCGGCGGCAAGGTGCTGTTTAACGGCGAGGATCTGATTGGTGCCTCCGAACAACGCATGCAAAAACTCAGGGGCAACAAGATCGCCATGATCTTCCAGGACCCGATGATGACCCTCAATCCGGTGCTCAGGATCGATACGCAAATGATCGAGACGGTTCTGGCCCATGAAAAGGTCAGCAAAGAAACCGCACGGCAACGTTCGCGCGACACCCTGGCACAGGTTGGTATTCCGTCACCGGAAGAACGCATGAGAGCCTACCCGCACCAGTTTTCCGGCGGCATGCGCCAGCGGGTTGCCATCGCCATAGCGCTGTTGAACAAACCGGATTTGATTGTCGCTGATGAGCCAACCACAGCGCTCGACGTGACCATTCAGGGGCAAATCCTCTACGAGGCGCAAAAACTCTGCCGGGAAACCGGAACGGCGCTGATCTGGATTACCCACGATCTGGCCGTGGTCGCCGGCCTGGCCGACAAAATCAGTGTTATGTATGCCGGAAGACTGGCCGAACAGGGGACCATTGACGACGTGCTTGACCACCCGGTGCATCCCTACACCATCGGATTGCTGGGTTCCGTGCCCGGCCACAACACCCGGGGCCAGAGGTTATATCAAATTCCCGGGATGACACCGTCCCTGCTCAGTTTGCCCGACGGCTGTGCCTTTAAGGAGCGCTGCGAATTTTCCGATGCCGCCTGTGCCCTTCGTCAGGAAATTACCGAACCGGTGCCCGGTCGAGCCGTGCGTTGTTGTCACCCTCAGATCGAAGCGGCACGATGAGCACGCCCATGCTGGAAATCAAGGACATCAGCAAACGGTTTGTCAAACGCCTGGATGTGGCGGCCAAAATTGCCAACCGCTTGGGTGCCAGCGCCAAAGAAGAGGTCGTGCATGCCGTCGACGGCGTCTCTATTGCCATTAACAAGGGTGAAGTTGTTGGTCTGGTCGGCGAGTCCGGCTGCGGCAAATCGACCCTCGGGCGCATGGTCGCCGGTATTCTGGAGCCGACGTCCGGCGAAATCCATTATAAGGGCAATGCGGTTGCCGCCAAAACCGGTAAAGACGCGGCCGAAGCGGCGCTGCAGATCCAGATGATCTTCCAGGACCCCTTCGCCTCTCTCAACCCCCGGATGCGGGTTGAGGATATTATTGGCGAGGCACCGGTCCTGCACGGCATTGTCGCCGCGTCGGAAAAGGTCAGTTACGTCGAACAGGTTATGTTGCGGGTTGGCCTGGATCCGGAATATCGACGCCGTTACCCGCACCAGTTTTCCGGCGGGCAACGTCAACGGATTGGCATCGCCCGGGCCCTGGCCGTGAAACCGGACTTTCTGGTTTGTGATGAAGCGATTGCCGCCCTTGACGTATCCATTCAGGCCCAGGTCATTAACCTGTTCATGGATTTACGCCGGGATCTGGACCTGACCTATTTGTTTATCAGCCACGACCTGTCGGTGGTTGAACATATTTCGGACCGGGTCGTGATCATGTATCTGGGGCGTATTGTTGAGGTGTCACCGACCGATGAATTGTTTGAAAAAACCAATCACCCCTACACCACGGCCCTGTTAAACGAGGTACCGCGGGTTGAAATGCGGGGGCTGGATTACCAGCCGATTTCCGGTGAGATCCCGTCGCCGCTGGATCCGCCGACGGGATGCCATTTCCATCCGCGTTGCCTGCATGCGATGGACCGCTGCGCCGCCGAACGCCCGGAATTGCGTGAAATATCGCCGGGGCGGCTGGCGGCCTGCCACCTGAATGACGACAAATGATAGAGATTACCCGCGAAACGGCGGTTGAAGTCCGCCACCCGGCTGACGGGGTTTCAGCCGTTCCGTTGTTTTTTGACAGCCCGCACAGCGGTTGCATCTATCCCGACGATTTTAACAGTTTGTTGCCGCTGATGCGCCTGCGCCGGGCCGAAGACGCCTTTGTCGAAGACCTTTTTGGCGATGCGCCGAACCTGGGATCGCCGCTAATTGACGCTAAATTTCCGCGCTCCTATCTTGACCCCAATCGAAACGAGGCGGATTTTTCGCCTGACGATCTGGCGGATCCCTGGCCGGGAAACCTGGAACCGGGTAAAAAAGCCATGAATGGCACCGGACTGGTCTGGGTTCGTTTGCATGGATTGACAGAAGTCTATGAAAACAAACTGACCGCAGCGGAATTAAAAACACGCATCGATACCTGCTGGCGGCCCTATCACCAGGCCATTGCGCAGACCTTTGACCGGCTGTATGAAACCTTTGGCTGTGCCTACCATTTAAATTGTCATTCGATGCGCTCGACCGGCAACGTCAAAGACCCCGATGGGCCCGTCGCCCGCCCCGATTTTGTCCTGAGCGACCGCGACGGCACGTCCTGTGAACCAGGATTCACCGGTGCGGCCAAATCCTATCTGGAGAATCAGGGATACTCCGTGCAGGTCAATTTTCCGATGAAAGGTGTTGAACTGGTTAAACGCTATTCGAACCCGGCAAAAAAGCGCCATAGCATGCAAATTGAAATCAACCGCCGCCACTATATGGACGAGGAAAAGATCGAAAAATTGCCGGCCTATGCGTCCTTTAAAGACAAAATAACCGGTCTGATTAGCGAACTGGCGGCTTACGCCACGTCGAGAACCAGATGACTCAGCTGCAGCCCCTTCAGGCGCGTGGCAATGCCTATGATCTTGGCCACCAGATTGGCCTTGCCGTGCACGACCGGGTTCACGCAGTATCGATCCACAACGCCGAGTTAAAATCCCTGCAAGCGACCTGGCACGGATCGGGTTATCTGCGACAACTCGAAGCGGCGGCACGGCAATTTTATCCGCAGTTTGTACGCGAAATGGAAGGCATGGCCGACGGCATTGGATTGCCGTTCCAACAGATCTTCATCTGGAACTGCCGTGGTGATCTCAGGTTGCCCGGTGATCTGCCTGTGGGCCTGAAAAACGCGGCGGCAGACGGTTGCACGACGCTATTGATCCCGGGTGCCATGACCCCGGAGGATCCACATATCATCGCCCACAACGAAGATGGCAGCGATGATTTATATGGCCATTGTTTCTGGTTATCGGCGACGCCGGACAGCGGCCCGTCATTTGAGAGTTATCTTTATCCGGGCATGATCGCCGGCCATACCTTGGCGGTAAATGGAGCCGGACTGGTGCAGACCATCAATAATCTTCGGGTTCACGATCTGCAGCCGGGAATTCCCCGCCATCTGAGTGCCCGCGCCGTGCTCGGCTGTTCGTCGATCGACGACGCCATCGAGATTCTAAACCGGACCGACCGGGCCAGTGGTTTTCACCACAATCTGGGGCAAGCCGGCGATCGCCGCCTGATCTCGGTTGAGGCACCGGCGTCGGGTTGCGCCGTGCGTCACATAACAACACCATCGGCCCATGCCAATCATCTGCTGGATCCGCAATTCGCCCACACCGAGCAATCGATAACCGCTTCGTCAGCCGCCCGCCAGACCCGTGCCAGCCACCTGTTAGCCGCCGCTACCCATCGGGACGGGGGTCCTGAAGCTGTTTTATTTGATCGGGCCGAGACCGACAAAACCATTCACCGCCGGCCTGGTGACGGCAGTGACGATTACGGACGGACCCTGGCAACCGGGGTTTTTAAAATCACAGCCGACGGCGTCAGCTGGGCCATTCACGATGGCCCGCAGCAGTTGAACCTGATTAATCAACCGGGTTGACGGATACCGCCGTGCCGGTGGCCAGTGAGCGGTAAGCGGCTTCCGCCAGGGCCAGGGCTTTGGCGCCATCGTCAAAGCCAACCTGCGGCGGGGTTTTGTCGGCCACGGCTTTTATGAACGCATCGAGTTCAGCTACAAACGCCTTGGCGTAGCGCTCCAGAAAAAAGAACTGAAAAGGCTCGGATTTGCCAGCCTGGTCGGCGGCAAATTGTTTTAACTCGTGCGACCGCTGGTTATCGGATATCAACATGCCGGTGCTGCCAAACAGCTCAACCCGTTGATCGTAACCATAAACCGCTTGGCGGGAATTGTTGATGTGGCAGAGTTTTCCGGACGCCGTTTTCATCTGGATCATCGCCGAATCGACGTCATCAACCTCGGCACAAACCGCCGGGTTAACCAGGGCACTGGCCTGGGCAAAGACTTCAACCGGTTCTTCTCCCAACATAAACCGCGCCAGATCAAAATCGTGAATGGTCATGTCGCGTAACAGGCCGCCGGATGTGGCCAAATAACTTTTGGGGGCCATTTGCGGGTCGCGCGAGGTAAGGATGACCTGGTGCAAATCGCCAATCTGACCGTTATCAAGCGCCTGTTTTGCTGCCCTGTGCGAAGGATCGAACCGCCGATTAAAACCGATTTGGATGGGCACATTGTACGGCGCGATGGTTTTCGCACATTGCAAAACCCGGTCCAGGCTCAGATCGATCGGTTTCTCACATAAAATCGCCTTGCCGGCCTTGGCGGAAGCTTCGATCAGACCCGCATGGGTGTCAGTCGAGGTGGCGATAAGGACCGCGTCGACGGCCCTGTCATTGAGGATATCATCGACCGACTGGGCCACCGGACAGCCATGTAACTGTGCCGCTTCATCGGCAGAGGGTTGATAAACGTCATAGACCCAGGCCAATTCGGCGTTTGGATTGTGGGCGATATTGGCAGCATGTAATCGGCCAATGCGGCCACAGCCAAAAAGTGCGATTTTGATCATGTGTTTCTCCCATTGCAGCGATAGAGATAATAATTATGATGTCTATAGAACACTCCTTTGTCGATGCAAGGACGAATAAAAAAAGGTCTCAATTAAGTGAATTTTAGCACCATTTGCGGTTTTTCAGGTGCGGAAATTCGATGGCCGGCGAAGATAAACAAACGGGGGATAAACAAACCATGAAAACACGAACCTTAAAGACCCGGCTGGGTCGCCAGATTACCTTTAGTGAACTGGGCTTTGGCAGTGCGCCGCTCGGCAACATGATGCGGGTCCTCAGTGAGGAAGATTGCCGGGCGACGGTGCAGGCGGCACTGGATTCCGGCGTCAGTTATTTTGATACGGCACCGCAATATGGCCATGGGCTCAGCGAAATGCGGCTCGGTGCGGTGCTCAGCCAACAACCCCGCGATGGGTTTTTGCTGTCGACGAAAATCGGCCGTTTGTTAAAACCCTGCGCCGCCGACGAGGTCGACAGTGGGATTTTTATGGACGTTCCCGCCGTTAACATCGAGTTTGACTATTCCTACGACGGCGTCATGCAGTCCCTGGAAGACAGCCACCGGCGGCTCGGCATGGAGCAGATTGATATTGTTTATATCCATGACGTCGACCGCTTCACCCATGGCTCGGCCGAAGCGTCGGAGCAACGCATCCAAGAAGTGATGGCCGGCGGTTACCGGGCCCTCGACGAACTGCGCCAGGCCGGCACGGTTCGGGCGATTGGTGCCGGGGTTAACAATTGGGAAACCTGCCAGCGATTAACCGAACTGGGCCAGTTCGACTGTTTCCTGCTGGCCGGGCGCTATACCTTGCTCGAACAGGCAGCTCTGGACAGTTTTTTGCCGATTTGCCAACGCGACGGCATCGGCATTGTATTGGGCGGGCCCTATAACAGCGGCATCCTGGCGACCGGTCCCGTTGCCGGTGCCAAGTATAATTATCAAGACGCTCCGCCGCATATTCTGGACCGGGTTAAATCGATTGAAACCCTGTGCCGGTCGCACGGGGTTGCTCTGGCCGATGCGGCCCTGCGATTTCCGCTCTGTCACCCGGCGGTGGTTTCGGTCATTCCCGGCGGCCAAAACGTCGATGAAGTGGTGCGTAACCGTAAAATGATGGATCGCCAAATCCCACCATCTCTCTGGTCTGATCTAAAAACTGAAGGGTTGCTTCATGCCGATGCACCCGTACCCGCCGTCCCCTAACACCGAGGATTTAAAATGCTTAGAAACCTAAACCCGCTGCTGACACCTGATCTGTTACACGCGCTCCGTTCCATGGGTCATGGCGACGAAATCGCCCTGGTGGATGGTAATTTCCCGGCCGAAACCAATGCCCAACGGTTGATCCGACTGGATGGCCTGGCGGCGACCGAGGTCCTGCAAGCGGTGCTGTCGGTGATGCCGTTGGATACCTATGTGGCGTGCCCGGCCTTTCGCATGAGCGTCGTCAATGAGCCGGACGCCCAGCCAGAGATTTGTACCGAGTTCCAATCGATCATCAATTCGGTGGCGGATGTGCCCGCCGAGCTCGGGCAAATTGAGCGCTTCGCGTTTTATGAACGGGTGCAAAGCTGTTTTGCCATCGTCGCAACCGGCGAAAACCGACTGTACGGCAATATCATCCTAACCAAGGGTGTGATAAAACCGGGCGACTGATCGCCGCAGCGCAGGGGGATATCCGCGATTTCCCCGTCGGCGACGAGGCCCAATCGCTGGGGTTTTAGAGCGTATCTTCCCTAATTGGATTCACTGAGATCGGATAGGGGCTCCTCCCGACAGGAGAAGACGCGCAGGCGATGTCCCTCTCGGGCCATGCCATGGCCCTGCCGGGCAGCGGGCGCATCGTCAAGCGTTTTCGACGCAGCGCGACGGGCTCCTATTCGACCAAAGGCAACGCGTCCCGGCCACCGAACCGCGTCAGGCCCCGTTTGCGATGCGCCAGCATCGCCGCACGGACCCTTCCTAGTCGGAGACCCGGACGCGCTGTCTCAGTGGTTTCAATTAGGGAAGATACGGTCTCGTTTAAAGCACCGCCCCCGGGTTGCAGATGCCGTCCGGGTCGAGGGCCTTTTTCAGGGTGAAAAACAGCTCCATCTCCTCGGGTGATTTGGCCCGGGCAACGGCTTTTTTCTTGATCCGACCGACGCCGTGTTCGGCGCAAACCGAACCGCCCAATTCGACCGAGATATTTTCGACCGCATCTTTGAGTTTGTCCCAATGGGTAATAAAAATTTCCCGTGGCATATCCAACGGGCGTTGACCGTTAAAGTGAATGTTGCCGTCGCCGATATGGCCGAGGGGTGACGGACGGATACCCGGCACCAGCCGTTCAAACTCGGCCGTTGCCTTTTCGACAAAATCCGCAATCGCTGCCACCGGAACCGAGGTGTCGCTTTTCAGGCAACTGTCATCTTCCACCATGGCAACGGCCATACCCTCGCGAATGGCCCAAAAATCAAGGCGGTGTTGGTTGGCTTCGGCAATCACCGCATCAAGCACTTTGTTATCCTTAAAGGCATCTTCCAGGGCGGCTTCGAAGGCACCTCTTAAATCAAAAAACCGACTTGGACTTTCCGCTTCCATGATCACCAGATAGGGATGGTCATCGGCAAAGGGACGGCGTGCATCTGGTTTGAAGGCATAAAAGGTGTCGACGGCGTTTTTGTGCATGAGCTCAAAACTGGAGACGGTTTCGCCGACATAATCCTGTAGTTTGCGCAGCAACCACAAACCGTCGGCGGGCGATTTAATCGCCACCAGTGCAGTTTCCCGTGATACCGGTTGGGGCCGCAATTTGAGTACGGCGGCGGTAATGATGCCCAGGGTGCCTTCGGCGCCAATGAAGATCTGCTTAAGATCGATGCCCGCCGTATCCTTATGCAGGGCCCGCATGCCGTTCCAGATCCGACCGTCCGGCAAAACCACTTCCAGACCGAGCACCTGGGCCCGCGACGTGCCGTATTTAAGCACGTTATTGCCGCCGGAATTGGTCGACAGGTTGCCGCCAATTTGCGCTGTACCCTGACCGCCGTGTGACACCGGAAAAAACCGATTGGCTTCGAGCGCCAGGCGCTGAACGTCGGCAAGCACACATCCGGCTTCGACGGTAATCGTGTTGCCCATAACATCCAGATCCCGCACCGCGTTCATGCGTTCCAGAGAAAGAATAATGGTGCCGTCCTGGCCCTTGGGAACGCTGCCGCCACAGAGTCCCGTATTGCCGCCCTGGGGCACGACCTGAACTGTGTTGGCATGGCACCAGGCCATGATCTGCGAGACCTCTTCGGTGCTCCGGGGGCGGGCGACGCCGATCGGATCGCCGACAATATCGCCAACAATATCATGGCTGAATTTGGCCATATCGGCGGCTTCCGTCAGATATCCGCCGTCGTCCAGAAGGTCTTTCAGAGCTGATGTCATGTTAATTATTCTCTCTCATAAATGTCCCGATGGTGTTTAACAGGGCGTTGGTGTCGTCATTGCAGCCGACGGAAATACGCAGGCAGGGTCCGCTACCCGGCCAGCTCAGGGATTGCACCAGAATATGATGTTTGGCCAAATAAGAAACCAGATCGTCGGTCGGGCCGGGGGCCCGTGCGGTGACAAAATTAGCCGATGTCGGGAACGGCATAAAACCCAAGGTGCTGATGCCCTCGGCGATCCGGCTCCGTTGCCGGGCATTTTCTGTCAAATAAACCTCGCGATATTCGACATCCCCATAGGCCGCAACGGCACCGGCGATGGCGACCCGGTTGACGGTAAAATTGCCCCGGACTTTCCAGTAGGCTTGCGCCAGGCGGGCTGAACTGGCGATGCCATATCCGACCCGCATACCGGCCAGGGAATAGGCTTTCGAGAAGGTCCGTGAACTGATCCAATGGCCACGGCGTTTTGCCAGCAGGGCGAGACAGTCAGGCCCGCCGTCAAAGGCAGCAAATTCCTGATACGCTTCGTCCATGATCAAAAGAACGTCGTCGGGAACGGCACCCGTTAGGTAATCGATGTCTTCGCCACTTAACATGCCGCCCGTGGGATTGTTGGGGGTGCAGGCATAAACCACCTGGGTTTGTGGCGTGATCGCCCGGACCAGGGCTCTGACATCATTGCGGCCATCTTCTTTAACCGGCACTCCAATAAGGGTTCCCCGGTTCAATTGAACCCCTTTGGCAAAAGTTGGAAAGGTCGGGACGGGGATAACCGCAGGGTCACCGGGGCCGATTGCGATCAGCGCCGATGCCAGAAGCAATTCGCCCGAGCCGCCGCCAAAAAACAATCGGTTCTGCTCAACCTGTAACGCCTCGGACAGGACTTTTGCCAGGGCGGTGCAGCTGTGATCGGGATATTTACAGACATCTGTCAAGGCATGGGTCATCGCCGCCAGGGTTTTTGGTGATGGCGGAACCGGCGCTTCGTTGAGGTTCAGACGTCGCAACCCCTGCGCCAGGACCGCATCCGGTTCCGGCATTAGTGGCGGCCCGCTAACCGCCAGGGCGTCGATGTGGGGACGGGGAATGAGACGCGGCATGGGGGCTCCAAGGTCATACAGGAATAGGCAGCGGATGCTTTAGATTAACCGGTGCCGAGGGATATTCCCAGTTGAAAAAACGCCGTTTCAGGGCTTTTTGGCGGCCAGGGCGGCAGCAATATGCGGCGCGATTTCCGTCGCCGTAATATGAGTTTTTGCGGCGTCTTGCTGGTGGATAAAGGTGTAGATGGGGTGGCCTGAGCCGCTGTACAAATAGACCGTCGGAATCCGGTCGAGGTTGCCCAGTTTTTTTAGGGCCAGCGGTTCATCGGTCGGGCGCAGCACCGGAAAGGCCGGTTTTGTGCGGCGCAAAAAACGTTTCATACGAATGCCGCCGGCATCTTCAAAGTGTTGTTCGAAGATATTGATGGCGATCATCTCCACGGCGGTCGCCGGAAACCGGTTGCGCAGTTCATTGATTTCGGCAAATTCCGGCCCGCAGGGCGGGCACCAACTGGCAAAAAAAGTAATGAGCAGGGGTTTTTCGGTTAACGCCGGAGCTGGCTGGTTGGTCAGCGGTTGCATGGCGCGGATGAACGATTTGAGGCGGCCATCAAGGGTTGGGGCCAGGGCCGTCGATTGGGCAGAAAGGGTTGACGGTAGGTTCGTCAAAACCATTATGGACAGCAAAAATAAAAAATGAAAAAAACGCATGGGTCCCCTCTCCGTCGTGGTATAAGGGACTATAGGGCAAAACAGGCGAGACCTGGGTTAACGTTGTCTGACAATCCGGTGATCATCCTGAGGCCTTAATTGGTAAGTGGATCGATGGGGTTGCAATAAAAATTCCGAAACCATTGGATGCGGCCAAAATTCACGGTTCGCCTTAGCATTTGTTTTGTAATGCGGGGTCTGACTAAGTTTTGATTTGCAATGGCGGGTTAGCGGATTAAATAAAAGACCATCGATAGGATACATTCATTTTTAATAAAGGGGCGGATTATGGGACTCAGAATTAACGATCAGGCACCGAATTTCGATGCGGAAACAACGGATGGCAAAATCAATTTTCATGACTGGCTGGGCGATAGCTGGGGTATTTTGTTTTCTCATCCCAAGGACTTTACCCCGGTGTGCACAACCGAACTTGGATATGTGGCAAAGCTGAAACCGGAGTTCGAGAAACGCAATTGCAAGGTGATCGGGCTGAGCATTGACCCGGTTGATAATCATGCCGGATGGGCCAAGGATATTGAAGAAACCCAGGGCACCAAAGTTAATTTCCCGATGATCGCCGATACGGATTTGAAGGTCGCCAAGCTGTACTCCATGTTTCCGGCAGACGAAAACGCCGCCATGGAAAACCGCACGGCCATGACCAATGCCACGGTGCGCACCGTGTTTATTATCGGACCGGACAAAAACATCAAACTGATGATGAGTTATCCGATGACCACGGGGCGTAATTTTGACGAGATCATGCGGGTCTTGGAATCCATGCAGTTAACGGTTGCCCACAAGGTGGCGACGCCGGTGAACTGGAAAGATGGCGACGACGTGATCATTGTCCCGGCCGTCACCGACGAGATGGCCAAGGAAAAATACCCAGATGGCTGGAAAACCCTTAAACCTTACCTGCGTCTGGTAAAACAGCCCAACTGATCGCATTGGCATTTCCTCTGGATGCCAGCCGGGTGGCCGTAACAGGCACCCGGCTGGGTCCGGGCATAACCCCTAAGTAGGGTCCAGCGGCACAGCAGTTCCGGATTTGGTTTGGCGCAGGACAAATTTTATCAGGGCCCCTACCGGATCGATATTCACCAGCCGGTTATTAAATTAATTTGCGCCGCCTGTTACTGGCGTTATCCGATGCGGGGGGCCGGCGCTTTTAAGGAAGCCTGCCACTATCAATGACCGGCACCTGACTGAGGAGATCGGTATAATGATTGCGTACGATCTCCAGATTAACCCGATTGAGGAACGATGAATAAGCGAGATACGAAATCAGAAACGCCGAGTCGGCGGCCCACGGTGGTAAGAATTTCGGAAACGAGCACATGCCGTTCTCCACCAGCATCATGATCGCCGGCAGATCCTCGATGTCGAGCTTGCCGCAAAACAAGAGGTGGAGGCAGTCGATCCGGCCAAACTGCACGGTCGCCCGCAGAAAATTGTGCACACTCAACAACCCTTCAAGATACACGACATCCTTGGTGAAGGGTGCGCCGCCGGTCGTCAGGCCGCCCCGAACCACGCGCCGGGCACTTTCGAAGGCTTGCCGGGGATCGTTGCCTTGCTCGACGAAGTATTTGTAAAGATCGAGAAAATCCGCGCCGTCGATGCTCTTTTGAATGGCAATTACCCGGTCGGCCAGGCGCCGCATTCGCGCCGGATCCATGGCACCACTGATCATTTCCGAAAACACGGCCAAACCTTCCTGGGTGCGGGTGGTGCCGGGATGTCCGGAGCCGATGATCGGGATTTTTTCTTGGGCGCGGCCATTTAACGACGTTCCAACGTGCACGAACGCTTCGTGCTGGACCAATTGCTGCAGATCGCGTTCGGAAAATACCGCGCCGCGCCGGAGGCGGATGTATTGACTGCCGGCCAGGGCGTTGGCCGACAGGTTGTCTTCGATATCGATTTTCGGTGAAACGTCGCCAAAAAACCGCGTGAGGATCGGTCGCATTCTGTTGCCAAGTTGTTCTGCCGACATTGTTGTTTCGTTGGCACCGAAGCCAAGTCGTCTGTTCAGCGTGTTGTGGTTGAACGCCGAAAGGGTCTCATCGAGTTGCTGAGCCAGTGCCAGCGGCAACGTAACTTGATCGAGCATGGGTTCCGACGGCGATTTATAAAGCTCGACAGAATACTTATAAAAATCAGCCGTGCCAGTTGCGCTGATCATCCGGGCGCCGGTTTCAATCACCCTGGAAACCCGTTGCAACCACGTGTGTATGGGTGACGAACCATCAGCCAATCGCCGGGCTTTTTCCATGGCTTCAATGACCGGAGCCGCATCGATGGGCGGGTAGCTGACTATTGGCAATTCCCGGCCACCATTTTTAAAAAAAACCTCCGCCGTTGCCGATGGCCATGCGACGCTCCTCAATACCCGGACAGGCCGCTCCGCCTTGCGGAGCAATATGCAGACTTCGGAAATTCGGTCGCGATGCTTTTGAGTTAACTTGGCCATGCCTGCGGGATCTCTTGTGAGGTTCCAGTTTTTGTCAGTATGACAATGTCGCGAGCCGCTGTCACCACTATCAAACGTCTGCTAAATCCGGTGCCGTTAATTGCACGAGAGTTTCGTCGACCGGTGTCGACCGTCAGTCGTAAGGTTAACAGGAATGGCGGTTACGGTCCTTATCGTGCTGCTGGTCCTGACCACTAGGGCCGGGCCTGGAGTAAGGAACTTGCTGACCACAAGCGGTTTCGTCGACGATTGCGGGCACTGAATTCGGTTATCCAAGGGACAATATATTTCCTCAAAGCGCTCCTATAAAAGGGGGTATTACCGCTGAATTCGGTCATCTCGGAAATTCGACAGTCAAATTGAGAGGATAAAACGAAGCTTCAAACGGCAATGGATATTTAGATTTAGGGGCGTCTTTTATTTATGGGACCAGTCGTTTTCGTCATTTGAATTGTTGGGCGACAATCCAAGGATGTCACCGTCGGTCGAACAGCCCAGGCCGAGAACCGTGCGGTTGGCGTAACTGAAATAGGCGGTGACCTGATTGATTTCCAAAATTTCGCCATCATCGAGGCCGGCCGCGCGCAGGGTGTTAATATCCCCTTCGGTCACCTGATCGGCCGTCTGGGTGAGTTTTTTTGCATAAGTCAGGGCGGCTTTCTGGGCCGGATCGAAGGGCCCCTGGTCAATGTTTCCACCGTCCAGGGCGGCCCGGATTTCCCGCGACCGGGCGGCGTCATCTAATAACCGCTGGAGGCCGGAAAAATGGTGATCAACACAATAAGAGCAGTTATTGAGCAGGCTGACCCACACGCCAATGGTCTCGAGAAACCATTTCGGCAGCGTGTTGTTGGTATGGTGCAAAACATATTTATAGATCGCCATATGGCCTTCCATGGAGTGCGGGCGCAGGCTGTGCGACATCATGATGTTGTCGACGTTGTTGTCCGGTCCCTTGACCCGGTCATAGAGTTTGCGGAGTTTGCCGCTCGATTGGTCGTAGGGGACGGTTTTGATCCAGGCCATTTTTTTATCCTTGTTTTATTAACCCAGCAGAAGTGAATCGTCTGCCAGTTCTTCGCCCTGTTCGCGTTTGAACAGGTGCAACAGGTCTTCCACCTGCATCGTGTCGCGTTGTTCTCCGGCCACATCAAAAATAATCCGGCCCTGGTGGAACATGATCGTGCGGTCGCCGGTATGCAAGGCCTGAGCCATGGAATGGGTGACCATAACCGCCGTCAAATCCAGTTCCTTGACGATCGAATTGGTAATCTGCAAAACAAAGTCGGCGGTTTTTGGATCCAGGGCTGCGGTGTGTTCATCCAGTAAAAGCACCTGGGTATCGCCGGTCGTTGCCATTAACAGGCTGACCGCCTGGCGCTGACCGCCCGACAGCAAACCGACCTTATCCCCCAGGCGGTCCTCAAGACCCAGTTTAAGGACGCTGAGGCGGTCGGCGACGGAGGCGCGGATCGCCGGGTCGACGGCAAACCGAAACCCCCGGGGTTTGGTTCGGCCGTAAGCGAGGGCAAAGTTTTCGAGGATCGTTAAATCTTCGCAGGTGCCCATTTTGGGGTCCTGAAAAACCCGGGAAATGGCGTGCGCGCGTTTGTGCACAGGCCAGTCGGTCATATCGGATTGGCCGACCCGCAAGTGCCCCTGTTCAACCGGTGCGATTCCGGCCATGACGTTAAGAGCGGTCGATTTGCCGGCACCGTTGGAGCCGATAACGGTGAGGAACTGACTTTTCGGCACATGCAGATCGATGCCGCGCAGGGCCCGGGTTTCGAGCGGCGTACCCTTGTTAAAGGTTACATGGATATCTTTCAGCTCGATCATTTGCCGCGCCCCTTTTTGAATATTTTAAAGAGCGATGAGCCGGACTGCTGTGCGATTAACGCGAGCGCCACCAGCACGGCGGTCACCAGTTGCACGTCGGACGCGCGCAAGCCTAAGAAATCGGCATTGAGGGCCAGGGCAACGGCCAACCGGTAAAGCACGGCACCCAGGATACAGGCGATTGTCGCCAGGAAAATGGTCCGTGACGGCAGGATCGACATGCCAACAATAACCGACGCCAGACCAACGATAATAACGCCAATTCCCATATAGGCGTCGGCCGCACCAAAGATTTGCGCAAACAGCGCACCGGCCAGGGCGGTCAGGGCATTGGCCAGACCAACCCCGTATAGTTTCATGTTGCCGACATTGATGCCATTGGCTTCCGCCATGGCCGGGTTGGCGCCGGCGGCGCGCATGGACATGCCCCAACCGGTCGCCAGAAAAGCGTCGAGGGCCAATTTAACGCCGATGACGACAAATCCCAAAAATACCGGGTTGATCATATAACCGGGGTACCCCAAATCTTCGAAGGCTGAGAACACGGTGGTGACGTTTAACAATGGCTCGTTGGGGCCGTTCATGATGCGCAAATTGATCGAATAAAGCGAGATGGCCATGAGGATGCCGGCCAGAATATGCAAAATATTAAACCGCACGTTCAAATAGGCCGTCCCATATCCGGCACCAAAGCCGATGACGGCGGCCATCGCCGTCGCTGCCCAGGGATTCCAGCCGCCCTGAACAATCAGCGCCGCACAAACTGCAGCCCCGAGCGGAAAACTGCCTTCGACGGTAAGGTCGGGAAAGTCGAGTATTTTAAAAGTCAGGTAGGCACCCAAGGCAACCAGGCCAAAGACAAAACCGGTTTCCAGGGTGCCAAGAATTTCATATAGAGACATGGGCGATCACGCCTTTTTGTCGATGCGCGGACTACAAAAAAAGGCACGAAAACCAGTTCCCATTCAGGACGGTTTTCGTGCCGGACTGTTGTTCGTCTTAGGGATCTACTCGATGATTTGTGTGGCCCGATCCATGACCGATTTGGGAATGGTCATGCCCATTTTTTTTGCCGATCCCAGATTGACGGCGACAATAAATTTATCGACCACCTTGTAGGCAATAACCGCATCAATATCGCCGGGATTTTTGCCGGCGAGAACTTCTGCCGCCATCCGTCCGGTGACCCGGCCGACTTCGACGTAGTCGAGGCCGACGGATGCCGCGGCACCACGGGTGACGCCGCCGGTTTCGCCGGTAAATACGGGCATATCAACATCCTGGGCAATCTTGATGATGGCTTCCAGGGCGGCGACAATGGTGGTGTCGTTGGGAATGTAAATGGCGTCGACTTCACCGATCAGTTTTTTGGTTGCCAGAATAACTTCATTGGTGGTCGGTGCCGGGCTTTCGACCACGGTAATTCCCCGTGGCGCGCCTTGTTCCTTGACCCAGCCGAGGGTCGCCAGGGCATTATCCAGGCCCGGGTTGTAAATGAAACCAAGCTTTTTTAATCCGGGCACGATCTCCTGGAACATATCGAGCTGCGGACCGATGGGTGCCGCATCGGATACCCCGGTGACGTTGCCGCCGGGTTTTTCGTATCTGGAAATCAGTTGGGCTTTGATCGGGTCGGTAACGGTCGCGAAGACGATGGGAATGGTCTTGGTGCCGGCAACCATAGCCTGAGACGTGGGTGTGGTGATTGGGATAATAATATCCGGATTGGCACCAATGAATTTTTTGGCAATTTGCTGTTGGGTTGGCATGTTGCCATTGGCGTTCTGATAATCCACTTCGATGTTTTTGCCGACGACAAAACCTTTTTCAGCCAATCCCTCGAGGATGCCTTTTTTGGTGTCGGTCAAAGCCGGAACTTCAACAATCGTCGAGATCGCAACTTTTTTCATTTCTGCGGCGTTCGCGGTTGAAAAGGCGAGGCCGACAGCCACGCCGATAAGTGCAAATTTTGTAATTTTTTTCATGATTTTCCCTCCCTGAGGACCCTTAAATGATAAAACCGGATTATTCTAAAACGAGAGAAGCGAAAGAGTCTCGTTCTTCGTGATAAAAGATATATTTGCCTGCTCCCGCGCCAACAAAAACATCAAATTGGCAGCAGGTCAACGGATATATGTTTCATTATCTGTATACATGTATTATATATTGACACATGATGTCCTTAACCAAACCACCCGTCGGCACCGGAACGCTGGCGAAATCTTTCCAGATTTTGCATCTGTTTCAAATTGAGACGCCGTCATGGACGCAGGCTGAGCTGTCGCGGGCGACGGGTATGCAGCGACCGGTGATCTCCCGCATTGCACGGTTTTTGAACGATCAGGGATTTTTGACCCTGAATCCGTCGTCCGGCAAATACCGGTTGGGGCCAGCGGCCATCGATTTGGGACGGCGCGCCGAAGCCAGTTTTGACCTGTCGGCCCTGTGCCAGCCGATGCTGGTGGAGCTGGCAAGCCTGACGGAGGAAACCATCATTTTAACCGAATATAACGAATCCCGTCAGGCCGCCGTCTGCATCGATCAGATTGAAAGCCGGCGTGACGGGTTGCGGGTGTTTGAACGCATTGGCACGAGTTTCCCGCTGCATGCCGGTGCCGCGCCAAAGGCCATTCTGGCGCTGTTAAACAGGGCCGCGCAACGGGCCTATCTGGAACGACCTTTGGACGCCTATACGGCGCAAACCGTTGTCGATCAATCGGCACTGCTGATTGATCTGGAGCAGACCAAAAACCGCGGTTATGCCATTTCCAAAGAGGAAACCTATCCGGGTGTGGTCGGCGTTGCTGCCGGATTTTCCGACCGCGACGGGCACCCCCTGGGCAGTGTGGCGATTGCCGGCCCGGTCCACCGCTTGACAGAAACTTGGGTACAGGATGCCGGCCAATTGTTGCGCACGGCGGCAAACCGGATCACCGGGCATATCAACGGAGACGCCAACCCATGAGACATTGGTTATCTGGCGACGTGAAAAGCATTGACGGTCTGACCCTCGGTGAAGCTTTCGCGCCGCAACCCGGCCCGACGCAGGTCTTGATCGAGGTCAGGGCGTCGGCCTTAAATTTTTCCGATTTGTTGATGATTGAGGACCAGTACCAAGTACGGCCGGCCCGGCCTTTTACGCCCGGCCAGGAAGTGGCGGGTGTGGTTATTGAAGCCCCCGTGGCGGGGGCCTGGGCCGTGGGCGACAGAATTGCCGGCAAGGTCGACTGCGGCGGATTTGCCGAACAGGCCCTGGTTCGGGTCGACATGGCAATCGAGATTCCCGCTGGCACGGATTTTGATACGGCAGCGGCACTGCCGGTGGTTTATACAACGGCTCTGGTCGCCCTGGGTGAATGTTCTGTTGTCACGCCCAACGACTGGGTGCTTGTCCATGCGGCGGCAGGCGGCATTGGCCTGGCCGCCGTCGAGATCGCCAAAACCATGGGTGCCAATGTGATCGCCACTGCGGGCAGCCAACAAAAGCTCGAGCTGGCAACGGCCCATGGGGCGGACGCGGCGATCAATTATTCGGATGCGGACTGGCCCGACCAGGTGAAACAGATAACCAAAGGCCGGGGTGCCAATCATATTGTCGATCCGGTCGGCGGTGAGATCGCTCAGCAAAGTTTGCGCTGCATTGCCCGGGACGGCACTCTATTGATTGTTGGATTTGCATCGGGCGAGATCCCCAAGTTGCAAGCCCATCGATTGCTTTTGAAACGCGCTGCCGCCAAAGGGGTCTATTGGAACCATGACCACGACGGGCCAATGCTGCAGCGGGTCCATAAAAAACTGGTGAACATGCTGGCAGCGGGAACGATCCATCCGGTGATTGACAAGCGGTTTGGGTTCGAGCAGCTGCCGGCGGCCCTGCACGCCTTAAAGTCACGGGATTCCATGGGCAAAATCGTATTGAAGATGGGGACAAAATGACAAATGCAAATGGTGCCGGCAATCCGCAACTGTTAAAGGGCATCCGGGTGCTTGATTTGTCGCGGGTTATGTCTGGTCCGTTCTGTACTTCCATGCTGGCCGATCTGGGGGCCGAAGTCATTAAAATCGAGATGCCGGGCAGCGGCGACGAAGGGCGGATGTTTGGCCCGTTCAAGGACGATGAAAGCGCCTACTTTATGCTTCTGAACCGCAACAAAAAAAGCGTCACGGTTAATATGAAGTCCGAAGAAGGGCGGGCCCTGATTAAGGCTTTGGTGCCGAAATGTGATGTTTTGGTTGAAAATTTCCGGCCTGGCGTAATGGCCCGTCTGGGGCTTGACGAACCAACCCTGCGCAAACTGAACGCCACACTGATTTATGCGTCGATATCCGGATTCGGACAAATCAGCCCGCTCAAGGATTGGCCGGCTTTTGATCTGGTCATTCAGGCGATGAGCGGCCTCATGAGTTTAACCGGCCCCAAGGGTGGTCCGGCCACTGCGGTGGGCGAGTCCGTTGCCGACGTCTGCACCGGCATGTTTGCGGCGTTTGGCATTGTCGCCGCGTTGTTTGATCGGCAACGTTCCGGCTGCGGCCGTCATGTTGATATCGCCATGCTGGACAGTATGATGGCCATGCAACTGACCGGCCTGTCGCGCCAATTGTATATGGATGATACGCCAAAACCCGTCGGCAATCGCCATCCGGTGACCTATCCGGTCGACAGTTTCCCGACAAAAGACGGCGATATCGTCATGGTCTGTTTTTCCGACGGTGCCTTTCGCGCCCTTGGCGAGGTCATGGGGATGACGGGTCTGGCTGACGATCCCAAATATAAATCCAATGGCGCACGGAATAAAAACGAACAGGCGTTGCGTGCGTTGATCGCGCAATGGACGGCGCGCCAGACCCAGAACCAGGCCATCGGTAAACTTCTCCAGGCGCGTATTCCCGCGGCTCCTGTTTGGGACCTGAAACAATTGGTCGATTCCGATCACGTGCAAGAACGCCACCTGGTGGTTGAAGGCATCCATGAAAAATTTGGCGCCGTGCCGCTGGTTCCGCAACCCGTTAAGTTTTCCAAAAATACAAAGGACCCGGCACCTGAGGGTCCGCCCGAGACGCCAACTCTTGGCCAGCATACAGACCAGGTGCTGGGCCAGGTCATGGGATTAAGCGAAACCGAAATCACCACACTCAGAGATAAAAACGCCATCTGATAATTTTTTTCCTAAGGAGATACGATGCCAGATAGGACCAACAGCCGGATCGTTCGCGCCCCAACCGGCACCCGGCTTAACGCCAAAAGCTGGCAGACGGAAGCACCCTTGCGATTGCTGATGAACAACCTCGATCCGGACGTGGCAGAACGACCGGAGGACTTGGTGGTTTATGGCGGGATCGGTCGAGCAGCGCGCAATTGGCAGTGTTTTGATGGCATCGTTGATGCCCTCAAACAGCTGGAAAACGATGAAACCCTGCTGGTGCAAAGCGGCAAGGCCGCCGGCGTCTTTAAAACCCACCGGATGGCACCACGGGTGTTGATTGCCAACGGCAATATTGTCCCCCATTGGGCGACCTGGGAGAAATTTAACGAGCTCGATAAACTGGGTTTGACCATGTACGGCCAGATGACTGCCGGCTCGTGGATTTACATCGGCTCGCAAGGCATTGTCCAGGGCACGTACGAGACCTTTTCAGAAATCGGTCGTCGGCATTTCGATGGCGATGTGGCCGGCAAACTGGTGGTTACCAGCGGTCTGGGCGGCATGGGCGGGGCGCAACCTTTGGCCGCAACCATGGCCGGGTTTAATGCGCTGGTGGTTGAGTGCCAGCGCCAGAAAATCGAATTTCGCCTGCGCTCGGGGTATCTGGAAACATCGGCGGAAACCCTGGACGAAGCCCTGGCAAAAATAACCGCAGCAAACCGCGCCGGGAAAACCCTTAGCGTTGGCCTGCTGGGTAACGTCATTGATGTGCTCGGTGATATGGCTGGCCGGTCCCTTGTTCCCGATGTTTTAACCGACCAAACCTCGGCCCATGACCCGATAAATGGGTATTTGCCCCATGGCTGGTCGGTTGCAGAATGGCAAGACGGACAAATTCGCGATCCGGCAGGGGTCGCCGAAGCGGCCAAAAAATCCATGGCAAAACATGTGGAACTGATGCTGGCGTTTCAGAATCGCGGTTCCATCGTCTTGGAATATGGCAATAATCTCAGAGCCATGGCGGAAGAAGCCGGTCTGGAAGGGGCCTTCGCGTTTCCGGGGTTCGTCGAGGCCTATGTGCGGCCATTATTTTGTCAAGGCAAAGGCCCGTTCCGCTGGGTCGCGCTTTCGGGCAATCCGCAGGATATTTATAAAACCGATGCCAAGGTGCGCGAGCTGATGCCCGATGATCTGTTCCTCCACACCTGGCTCGATAAGGCGCGCAAACATATTAAATTCCAGGGGTTGCCGTCGCGCATTTGCTGGATCGGTTTGGGTGACCGTGATCGCATCGGCCTGGCCTTTAATGAAATGGTCCGCACCGGCGAACTCGACGCGCCGGTGGTCATTGGCCGTGATCATATGGACAGCGGTTCCGTTGCCAGCCCCAACCGGGAAACCGAGGGCATGAAAGATGGTTCCGACGCGATCTCCGACTGGCCCATTTTAAACGCCCTGCTGAATGTCGCCAATGGGGCGACCTGGGTCAGTTTCCACCATGGCGGCGGCGTTGGAATGGGCTTCAGCCAACATGCCGGGATCGCGATCATCGCCGATGGTTCGGCCGAGGCCGATGAAATCATCGCCCGAACCCTGTGGAATGATCCGGCTACCGGGGTTATGCGGCACGCCGACGCCGGATATGAAATTGCCCGACAAAGCGCCAAACGCCACGCCCTGAACCTGCCGAGTTGCCCTTAAATCCGGCCATTTTCAGATTTTACGCGGCCGGCAACAACGGTCGTGGCAGATATCTGCTGGCTCGCTCACGCGGGCGGTGGCGGCTCCTGTCTTTCCAGCGCTGGTCGCTGTTGGTTATTTTTTCCCAACCAGAAACGTCACCCCATCGGGACCGGCCCGCTCGGCATGGGGCGTGCCAGCAGCCAATTCGCAAATTTCGCCCGGTTGGTAAGTGACAGCGTCGGATCCGGTTACCAGGGTAAAAGCACCGGCTTTAACCCGCAGGCAGGCGGAAAATTCATGGCTATGCATGTCGTTATGAAAATCCGCATCATAGGTGACGGAATTGGCGTCGCCATACCCCTGTTGCGAAAGATACTGTTTAAATTCGGCGTCGTTCATTTAAATGTATTCCCCTGAGTTTGCTTGCCAGAGAACGCGATTGCAGTGCTTTGCGCAAATTTAATCGGTATGTCCCGAACGGTTTCAAGTGCGGCCATGGGACAGGCCTTTTTGGTGAAGGTCCATGAGGTGTTGTTCACCACCATACCGCAGCAGGCGACCTGCGGGCGGGCGGCGGCAGTGGTGATACAGACACAACTGTTCACCTGAAAGGATTGTCCGGCATATCGACAGGTGCACGACGGACCGGCAACGGCCGTCGTGACCGTGAGCAGCGCCGATATCAGCACCATCAGGCAAAGCCGCGTAAAGGGGTTAGCCATAGCGGTGTCTCCCGTGTCTGCGATTGGTCGATGCCCGTACGATACCACAATTTGTCAATTCCTTCACCCTATTCGTAAGATTCACGATACATAAGGGTCAGGACCCATTAATTTCATGCAATTCTGTTTGTCCGTAAGCTTACGAATACAAGAAAAC
>JAJFII010000054.1 GCA_021775095.1 Rhodospirillales bacterium | reverse complement strand
ACCAGCACCTGTAAAATGGGCAGTAATTCTGCCGCTGTTGTTGATGATCGCCTGCGGGTTCACGGGGTAACCGGATTACGGGTTGTCGACGCGTCCATTATGCCGACAATTGTTTCCGGCAATACCAATGCACCGACCATCATGATCGGTGAAAAAGCCTCCGATATGATCATAGCGGACCGCCGTCAGTCCGGTTGACTATCGGGTTTTAGGGTCAGGGCAATTCGATTTACAGAGCTAAAACGCTGCCGTTGCTATTTTTAACAGTTCAGCAACCAAATATCGGACGCCCTCAAATCGGTCTGCCGGTTGGTCCCAACGGCGCATAAACACCAGCTTATGATCAGGCCTGAGTTTAGCCGTACCTTTTTGTATGGTTAGAAAATGAACCAGGCCGGCCGGGTTGGCGAAGTCGGATTTGCGGAACGATACGACCGCCCCCTTTGGCCCGGCATCGATCTTTTCAATTCCGGCTTTTTTGCACATATTCTTAAGGGAGACGGTTTTGATGAGGTTTTCTGCCTCGTCGGGAATGGCGCCAAACCGGTCAATGAGCTCTGCCGCAAAACTGTCAATTTCCGATTGGTCGGCAAGCCAGGCCAAGCGCCTGTACAAACCCATGCGTACGGTTAAGTCGCGGACATAATGGTCCGGTATCAGAACGGGCACACCGGTCGAAATTTGCGGGCTCCATTCGTCGTCACTCACAGTGGCGCCGTCGAGGCCGCGCGCTTCAGCAACAGCTTCTTCAAGCATTTGCTGGTAAAGTTCGATCCCCACTTCGCGGATGTGACCCGATTGTTCTTCGCCCAGCAGGTTGCCGGCACCGCGAATATCGAGATCGTGACTGGCCAGGGAAAAACCGGCACCTAAAGTATCCAGGGTTTGCATTACGTCCAGTCGTTTTTCGGCAGTTTTGGTGAGACGTTTTTTCGGCGGTAGTGTCAAATAGGCGTAAGCCCGGATTTTGGAACGGCCGACCCGACCTCGCAATTGGTAAAGTTGGGCCAGTCCAAACATGTCCGCCCTGTGGATGATCATCGTATTGACGGACGGTAAGTCCAGACCGGATTCGACAATATTTGTCGACAACAAAACATCAAAAGCCCCGTCATAGAACCGGTTAATGACGTTTTCCAATTCCGTTGGCGACAACCGTCCGTGGGCAATGCCAATTTTCATTTCCGGAACCAGTTGGCGCAGGTGTTCTTCAACCGCCGGAATATCCGCCACCCGCGGACAAACATAAAACGATTGCCCGCCACGGAACCGCTCGCGCAACAGGGCTTCGCGGATTACGACCGAGTCAAAGGGCATAACAAAAGTCCGCACGGCCAAACGGTCAACTGGTGGGGTTGCGATTAAACTCATTTCCCGGATACCACTTAATGCCAGTTGCAAGGTCCGTGGGATCGGCGTCGCCGTCAGCGTTAACACATGGACGTCTGCTTTTAATTGTTTGAGACGCTCCTTATGGGCCACACCAAAATGTTGTTCTTCATCGATTATTAAAAGTCCGAGGTCCCGAAACCCCACATCTTTAGCGATGAGCGCATGGGTCCCGATCACAATATCCAAGGTTCCCGACTTCATTTCTTTTTTGGTTGCGCTCGCGTCTTTGGCTTTTACCATCCGGGACAATTGGGCAATTCGGATGGGAAATCCTTTAAACCGATCGACAAAATTTCGGTAATGTTGGCGCGCCAGGAGGGTTGTCGGGACGACGATGGCAACCTGTTTGCCAGCCATGGCCGTGACAAACGCGGCACGAAGGGCGACTTCCGTCTTGCCGAAACCCACGTCACCGCACACCAACCTGTCGACCGGTTGGCCGCTCGCTAGGTCTTCAAGGGTATCGAGGATCGCCTGGGCTTGGTCCTCGGTTTCTGAAAACGCAAAACGGGCACAAAATTCGTCATATAAACCATCGGGTACGGTCATTTGGTCACCCCGGCGAAGTTCCCGTGCGGCGGCAACCGCAATTAATTTATCGGCCATATCGCGAATTCGAGCCTTCATTTTTGCCTTGCGTGCCTGCCACGCGGCCCCACCCAAACGGTCTAACTGGGCACCGGCATCCTCAGACCCGTATCGGGAAATGACCTCTATATTTTCCACCGGTAACAGAAGTTTGTCACCGCCTGCATAAAGAATGCGCAAACAGTCATGCGGCGCACCGGTGACGGTAATGGTCTCCAATCCATCGAATTGGCCGATACCATGTTCCATGTGGACAACCATATCCCCCTCTGCCAAGGAGGAGGCTTCGGCGATAAAATTTTCGGCTTTGATGCGGTGGCGGGCCGGTCGGGCCATGCGGTCGCCCAAAATGTCCTGCTCGGTCAAAACCGTCAAACCCGGCGCAGAAAACCCCCGCTCAAGCTCAAGGATCGCAAACACACACAAACCGGCTGGCAGATCGTCCAGCTCGACGGCATTTTTGATACGCGCCGTCTGCTCCATCCCGTGATCCGCAAAAACGTTTTTCAAACGATCCAGAGAACCTTCGGAATAGGCGGCAATAACAACACGTTGGCCCGATTTGATCTGTTGATTTACAAAATCCCGCACGGCTTCGTATACGTTGACATTCTGTTGCAAACGTACGTCTGCGAAGTTCCTTCCACCCTGTCCTCCGGCATCACCATAATTCTCCAGCTCGACCGGTGCCCGGAACGGTGACAGAAGGCCAACACGATGTTCTGCAAGCACAGCGTCCCAGTTCTCCTGATTTAAATACAGGGTTTCCGGATTTATCGGATAATAAGGTGCGCCGCCCACATCGCCAGACGATTTCGACGTTGTTTGATTGTAGATTTCCCGTGCAGTAAAATATTCATGGATCAATTCGAATCGACCATCCCTGGATTCTTCGGACTGGTGGTCGAGAAAAATCGTCGCCCGTGGCAAGTAGTCAATTAAGGTTTCCAGTTTGTCATAAAAAAGCGGCAACCAATGTTCCATGCCGATATGTCTTTGTCCGGCGGATATGGCCGTATAAAGCGGATCGTTATCCCCTGCCCGGCCAAAGGTTGTTCGATATTGTGAGCGGAAACATTCGATGGTTTTTTCTGTCAGAACAACTTCGCTGACGGGTCGGAAAACCAAATTTTTGACGGCACCGGCGTTGTCGCCTTGCGAGCGCTGGGATACGGGATCGAAAGTCCGCAGCCGGTCCAACTCGTCGCCAAAAAAATCCAGCCGAAAGGGCGACGGTGCGCCTGCTGGATAGACGTCGATAATGCCGCCGCGGACGGCGTACTCACCCGGTTCCATTACCGTGTCGACCCGCGCGTATCCATTGGTATCGAGAAATTGGGTTAACCCATCGGGGGCAACTTGATCGCCGACGCGTACATTAAAACGTGCACTGCGAAACCCCTCGCGCGCCGGAACCCGTTGTAAAAATGCCGAGACGGTCGTTACCAAAATTCGCCCGGCATCCAGTTTTGGCGATTCCAGCAGCCGGCACAGGGTATCAACGCGGGTGCTTAATATATCGTTCCTTGGCGACACCCGGTCATAGGGCAGGCAATCCCACGCCGGGAACTGCAGGCATTCGATCTGTGGTGCAAAAAAATCGACACTTTGGGTAAAACGTGCCATTCCCACATCGTCACGGGCAACAAATAACACATTGAGCCCGCGAGCCGCTTCCTCGGCGACGAGACGTGCATCCAGTCCTTCTGGTGCGCCTGAAACATGGGTACGGCCCGGTGCGTCGGGCAAGAGGTTTGTCATTGTTGTGGGATTACCTAACGGGAATTTTTGTAGGTGATAAGGGCATTCATCACCGGCGTATCGACATGGGGTGGCAGTTTCTGGTGGCCCACGACCCAACCATATATATCGTGGTCATTTTCCCTTAACAGGGCCTCAAACATCGTCAGTTCCGGATCCGTCATTTCTGCCAGATGTAGGGCGGCAAACTGCCCCAACAGGATATCGTTTTCTTTAATTCCACAATGTTGACTTTGGAACAAAAGTTTTTTACGGCGGGCATCCATTGATTTCATACTCATGATTTGCGAGATAAGTGTTGTCGTCAGGGTCCAGAACCATAGGATATAGTAAGTTCCATCCGACTTGTCAGCATGTTCGAAACAGATGCGCCCAGAAATTTTATTTTCACTCTTTAAACCGGTTATCACACTCAAAGGAATTGGCCCGCGAATTGCGTTGTTCATCGGCAAACTGAGCGGAGCGAATGTCATCGATCTGTGCTGGCATCTGCCCAATGGGATCATCGATCGCCGCTACGCACCCACCATTAGTGAAGCGCAGGCCGGTGTGATCGCCACCCTGACCGTCCGCGTGCTGACGCACCGCAAACCGGCCAATCGCCGAATGCCCTATAAGGTTATTTGTGAAGACGACACGGGCAGGATTGAATTGGTGTTTTTTCATGCCCACGAAGACTTTTTACGCAAAAATTTGCCGGAAGGAGAAATCCGGGTCGTCAGTGGCAAGCTTGAGCATTTCGGCAACGGCCTTCAGATCACCCATCCCGATCACATGGGAACCTTGGAGGAAATCGATCGCTTAAAGACCGTCGAAGCGGTTTATCCCTTGACCGCAGGCCTGACCCTTAAAACCTTATCGAAGGCCGTGGCCGGCGCTCTCGAGCAGTTACCCCAATTGCCGGAGTGGATTGATCCATCCCTGGTCGCACGTGAAAAATGGGCCCCTTGGCGGCCGGCTTTATTGGCTGTCCACAACCCGCAATCGGAAGAGGGTCTGCTGCCAAACACGTCTGTGCGCCGACGATTGGCCTATGATGAACTTCTGGCTAACCAGTTGGCGCTTGCCATCATGCGCAGGGAAATGCGAAAAATCAGGGGGCGCTCCTACACCGGTCGTGGCGCTTTGACACTGGCGATAACAAAACATCTGGCTTTTGAATTAACCCAGGCGCAAAAATCCGCCCTCTCCGAAATTGCCGCAGACATGAGTTCAGAAAATCGAATGCTTCGATTACTGCAAGGGGATGTGGGAAGCGGTAAAACGGTCGTCGCTTTGCTGGCGATGGCCGCCGCAATCGAAAGTGACGCGCAAGCGGTCCTCATGGCCCCAACCGAAGTTTTGGCGCGTCAACATATGGCAACGATCCTACCCTTGGCTGAAAAAGTCGGATTAAAGGTCGTTATCCTGACCGGTCGTGACAAAGGGAAAACCAGGCGCGAAACGCTTGCAAAACTGGCGTCCGGTGATGCGCATATTGCAATTGGAACCCATGCCCTGTTCCAGGAAGACATTGTGTTTAAGGACCTGGGCATGGCGGTAATCGATGAACAACACCGTTTTGGCGTTCATCAACGCTTGCAACTGGCTGCAAAAGGCGTTGGTGTTGACGTTCTGGTCATGACGGCGACTCCCATCCCAAGAACCCTGACGCTGACCGCCTACGGGGATATGGATGTCTCCCGGCTCATGGAAAAACCGGCCGGACGAAAACCCGTCGATACGCGGGTCCTGCCCCTCGAACGCATGGCCGATGTGATATCGGCAATTGGTCGATCTTTGCGGGCCAAAGCAAAAGTATTTTGGATCTGTCCGTTGGTCGAGGAATCCGAGAAAATTGATTTGGCGGCCGCCGAAGACCGACACCAGCAACTGGTGCAAATCTTTGGCGATCAGGTCGGGTTGATTCACGGGCGAATGAAGGCACCAGAAAAAGATGCGGCTATGGCAGCCTTCCGCGACGGTGATAGCAAAGTGTTGGTCGCGACGACGGTAATCGAGGTCGGCGTCGATGTGCCTGACGCGACGGTCCTGATCATCGAGCATGCGGAGCGTTTTGGGTTGGCCCAATTGCACCAGTTGCGGGGCCGTATTGGCCGTAGCGACCAGACCTCAACCTGTTTACTCCTGTACGCCCAGCCCCTTGGCGAAACGGCAAAAGCCCGTTTAAAAATTATGCGCGAATCCGATGATGGGTTTCGCATCGCTGAAGAGGACTTAAAATTGCGTGGCGCCGGTGAACTGTTGGGAACTCGACAAAGCGGCTTGCCGGAATTTCGGCTTGCCGATATGGCCGTCCATGGCGATTTGTTGGCGATTGCCCGCGATGATGCAACTTTGTTCCTGCATCACGATCCACAGCTCGAAAGTGATCGCGGACAGGCGATCCGAACGCTGCTCTATCTTTTTAGCTGCGATAGTGCAGTACGCAATTTGCGTTCCGGTTAGGTAACTGCAGGTTGGTTACAGTTAAGAAATGAAATATATAGAAACAGACCGAAACACACGTCCCTAAAGACTTTGGTATAATACATCTGTTTCACCGTTCGGTGATGAGTATACAGCATGTCGGTGCGTCAGTTGCTACGGGAAAATATTCTTTTAATGGTTGCAAATGTGAAACGTCCTGAATACAGATATGAAGTCCAGTACAAGTTTTCCGGCGACTGCGAACGGGTCGTTCATTGGTTGGAAATGAATTGTATCGGCGACTACCGTCTGGAAATCAATTCGGGGTTACCGGGCCGTAAGTCCGACGGACATGCCTCCATAAAATTTGATATTGAATCTGACAGAACGGTTTTCCGGGATCGGGTTTTAAAGGGCCTATAGGCCCGGTTTATATGATTTTATTCGTCGCTACTGTCCTTTAGTAAATTCTGAATTTCCCCCGGCCGTTGCCCCTTTGGCAGCAAAATCGGGGCCTTTTCCCGTTCTCTGATTATCTCCAGGTTTTCATATACCTGGGCTGATGTCATCACAGTGTCCTGCTCTTTAGCGGAACGTAAATCCGGCGGCGTAATAATCCCGCCGGAGATGACCATTTTAATGGCTTCTTCCGTGCTCATATTCAGTGAAACCAAATCCTTTTTAGGCACGAACAGCAAAAATCCAGATGTGGGATTTGGCGTGGTCGGTAAAAAGATATTGATACATTCTTCTTCTGTCACATTTTGGACTTCGCCTTCTGTGCGACCAGTAATAAAGGCGATGGCCCATAATCCACGTCTCGGGTATTCAACCAGAACGGCTTCGCGAAAGGCGTTGGATTGTTGGGCCAACACCGTTTCAAGAATTTGTTTAACCGCACTGTAAATATTGCGAACAACCGGCATTCTGTTCAACAGCTGTTCCGTAAAACGGAGCCATAATTTACCAAAAAACCCGGCCGTTATGGCGCCGATAATGGTCAACACAACGACCAGCACAATCAGTCCCAGTCCGGGAATTGCGAAGGGCAAATAGGTTTCAGGGTTATACTTTAGCGGAATGAGCGGGTTCACTTTTGCGTCGACAAACCCAATAAATAACCAGGCAACATAGCAGGTAATGAGCAGCGGTGCCGTGATCAAAATGCCAGTCAAAAAATAGGCACGCATCCGCTGCCCAAAACCGAGAGTCCGATGTTTTTTATTGCTATCCGCCTTTTGTGCCTCAATATCGGCAGCGGGACGCGACTTGGTACTGGGGTCGCGGGCCTTATCTCCTGAGTTGGTCATTTATGGCACCTAATTTACAATCGTAATCAGCCAATAAACACAGTTTCACACGGTCATGGAAAGCACACATTTCAATTCTCTGCGATTTTAGCAAACTAATGGACGGAAGTTATATCAAAAAGAAGGATTGCGGTTAAGGGGCAGGCTTTTAATTGCCAGAGATCCCCCTAGACTGCCTTATTTCCTTTTTTGCAGGCGAATTACAAAATGAGTTCACGCGAGTACCCCACGCGTCCATTGGTTGGCTTGGGAACGGTAATTCTCGGACCAAGGGGGGTTGCTTTGATCCGTCGCGGCAAACCCCCAAGAATTGGTGCCTGGAGTTTGCCAGGCGGTGCTCAAAAGGTCGGCGAGACCGTGCGTGAAGGATTAACGAGAGAAGCCCGCGAAGAAACCGGCCTGGATGTTGAAATCATTGAGATAATTGATGTTGTTGATTCAATCACCCGCGATCAGCAGGGCCAGGTCAGATATCACTATACCCTGGTGGATGCCGTCGTCCATGTCACCGGCGGAACTTTGAAGGCCGGAAGCGATGCCCTCGACGCGAACTGGTTTTTGCAATCTGAACTGGCCGGCCTCAACCTGTGGGACGAGACGGAACGGGTCATCAGACTGGGGTTTGCCATCTATAAATCGCACAATTCGTCGCAATGACGACCAACAGCTCCCCGCCCCGCGCCTTTTTAATAAGCCATGGCACTGAACACCGCGCAAATTTTCTTTATGAATAACCGACGAGATTGGTGTTCGCTTATAATAAGGACCTGAGGTATTTTGTTGGCACCATCACCCGTAAACGGCAATGTCCTATGACGATGGCGGTGCTGCCAACCGGATATTATGTCGAATAATGATTTATCTTTCGCGGAATCCCGTTTTGACGGAACTGACGATGGGTTTTAACAAATAATCCAAAAGGGTTTTGCGTCCGGTCTTAATATCAGCCTGGACGGTCATGCCCGGTAAAATTTTGTTGCGATCCGGATCATTGCCAACATAGGTCCGGTCCAGGGCAATGATTCCCTTGTAGTAAGGATCGCCCTGCTCATCTAAAAATGTCGTCGCAGAAATATCCTTAATTTCGCCAGAAATGCCCCCGTAACGGGCAAAATCATAAGTTGATACTTTTACGGTCGCCGGTTGACCGACCTGAATATGACCCACATCGCGCGTTGTTATGCGGGCTTCGATAACCAATTCTTCGTCCAGCGGTACAATCTCCAGGATAACCGCTCCGGCCGGAATGACACCGCCGTTTGTATGCACTTTCAAGCCCTTGATGATGCCATGGATGGGCGATGGAATCTCCAAACGGCGTACCCGGTCGAACAATTTGCTCAGCGACGAATTGACCTGGGCAAGTTCGTTGGTGACAACCCCCATCTGGGTCAGGGCCTGTTCCTTCTCGTTGGTATCGAGTTGCCTGAGTTTGTTCCGGGACTCGGCCAGACCTTCCGCCGTGCGGCGACGGTCGACGATCAATTTGGATAGTTCGCCCCGGGCATCGTTTACCTGGCGTTTGATATCGAGATAAACAATTTTAGAGGTCAGCCCTTTTTTGTAGAGATCTTCGCGTAACAGCAATTCTTCCAACAGGATATCGGCATTGTTGGAAAGGGTTTCTTCGCTTTCTTCCAGCAGCGCCAGTTCCTGCTTTTTTTGTTCGATCTGGGCGATAATGACCTCTCGTCGTTTTTGGGACGCCTCTAACTGGCTCTGGTAAATGGTATATTGATCGTTCACCAGGCTTCTAAATTCACTTCCGACAAAGGAAAAATCCGGCTCACGGTTGGTACCAATGGCTCTAAACCGCTCCGCTTGCAGGTCCAGTCCGGCTTGCCGGGCTTTCATTTGATTAAGTTCCGTCGCCGCGCTCGAGGCATCAAGACGGATCAGTATTTGTTCGGCGTCGACTTCCTCGCCCTCTTGCACCAGAATTTCCTGTATAATTCCGCCTTCCAGATGCTGAATGGACTGGACCTGCCCTGTCGGTACGATCTCTCCTGAGGTAACGGCGACTTCGTCAACATTCGTCCATTGGGCCCACCCCAAAAACAGGCAAATGACCACAGCGATGACGATCATCGCCACGCGAATAAGATTGGAACTGCCGGCCTCCTCCAAAATAACCGATTGGGCCAAAAACCGGGTCTGCCGGTCGCCCCGACGAATTTTTTTCTTGGCCTCCATATCGTCACTGGGTATTGCCAATTCGTTCATGGCGTCCTCACAAGAAATCTTTAGGCATTTGGGATAAAACTTCTTCGGCCGGGCCGAAGGCTCTTACATTACCATAATCGAGCCAGACGATCTTGTCCGACAGTTTAAGATGGCTTGGGCGGTGGGTTACAATCAGACAGGTGGTGTCCCCGCGCATTTCATCGATCATCCGCATGAACGCTTGATCCCCTTCAAAATCCAGGCCGTTACCGGGTTCGTCAAAAAGCATAATTGGCGCGCGTTTTAAGTATCCGCGGGCCAGGTTAAGACGTTGTAAAAGACTTGTCGGCATTTGCCCACCGCCGGAATCGCCAATCCGGACCTCAAATCCCTGGCGTTGCCATTTGCCCGATCCTTGTTTCAAACCATCAATTTCGTCGAGGACACCAGCCTTGTAACAGGCCCAGCGCAGGTCTTCATCTGTCGCTGTCGGATGCGACAGGCGCAGGTTCTGGGCAATCGTGCCATAAAAAAACTCTTGTGACTGGGGCACATAGGCGATGGCATGGCGCAATTCGATGGAGTCCATCTGTCGAATGTCCTGGTTATCAATGCGAATGCTACCGGCTTGTGCATGGTACATCCCGACCAGCAATTTCAGGACCGTTGATTTGCCTGACCCATTACCGCCGACAATTGTTACAATTTCGCCGGGGTCGACATCAAAAGTAACGCCGACCAAGGCGGGGTCGGCTTCCGGGCTGTAGCGAATGGATACCCGGTTAAAACTGACAAACCCCTCCATCCGTTTGATCGGTTTCAGTTGCGAGTGCTGTTCCCGTTCGGCCCGCAGGTTCATGAGATTGTTGATCTGTCCGATACTGGCTTTCACCTGGGTAATCCGCGACATCGATACAAAACTGGTTTGCAACGGTCCGAGAACCCGCCAGACCAGCATCATTGAGGCGACCAGGCCACCAATTGACATGTCGCCATCGATAATTCGGAAAACCCCAAAAACAATCGTGCCGACGCCCGCTGCCACCATCAAAACGTGGGACATGGTTTGTACCAGAGAGGAATATTGAGATGCTGAAAACCCGTTGAGAGCGGCTTTTGCCGACAAGGTGCGATAGCGCTCCAACCAGACCGCCTCGGCCCCACAATATTTGACAGCGCGCATTCCCCCCAGGGTCTCAACGACCAATTCCTGACGGCGGGCACCGGCCCGCGCGGCTTTGCCGACGGCGGCTCTGATCAGCGGTGTCATTATCAGGGTCAGAATGCCGTACAGAGCGATCATAATGATCGGGACAAACGCAACCGGTCCGCCGAGGTAAGCGATCACCACAATAAAAATAATGACAAACGGCAGTTCAAACAGGGTCAAGGCCATCGGGCCGGTGAAAAAATCTCGGATCGTTTCAAAATCTTTGATCCGTGCGACCTGCGCACCAATGGTTGCCCGTTCGGTCAAAGCAGGTGGTAAAAACAGGATTTTGTGAAAAATCGCGATCCCAACAATATTGTCGAGGCGTGCGCCAATATGGGCCAGAATGAGGGTTCGGCAATATCGCAGAACCATATCGCAGGCAATGGCGATGCCGACGCCGACGGCAAAGAATACAAGGGTAGGCAGCGAACCGGTGGCGACGACCTTGTCGTACACGCCCATGACAAACAGTGGCGTCGCCAGGGCCAGGATGTTGAGAACCAGTGTGATGCCGAGTGTTTGGTAAAAAAGCGAACGGAACCGTTCAGCGACAGCGCGAAACCATCCGACTTTTTGTTGCGCCGGAATCAGGTCATCGGGATCGACCGGGGTTAGAAACAGCGCGGTTCCCTTTACCGCCTCCCGTTCGATCACCCGGTAATCAGGCTTGCCCCCGTCATAAATTTTGATCCGTTGCTGCTGCCGGCTCAACAGGATCATGGCGTCGCCGTCTTCCGGTAAAAAAATGCAGGGAAATAATCGGGGATCTATTTTTTTCAGGCTGAGTTTTACCGGTCGGGTTTCGTAATGCAGGGTCGCCATGATGTTGCGGAACGCCGTGACATCAATATGGTCGACGAAGTGGGGAACGGCTTCGGCCACGTGCCGTGGATCGCCACGCCAGTGCAGGGCTTCCAGCAACGGAACAATCAGGTTCGAGAGGTCCGTGGCCCCCTTTAGGGCGGCCAGTTCACCCCTGCCGCGGCCCGTACTGTGGGTGATTAGCGGCTCATTTGGGTCCGGTGCCATGGGCAAGGGATCGGCTGGCGGTGGATCACCGGGAGGCGGGCCCCTGTCACCAGCAGCCGGTGCCGGCGGGCTGGCGGCGGGTTGTCGCGGAACGGGAGGTTTGAGCGGCGCTGCGGCAGCGGCTGCGTTTGCCGCCAAGGCCGTCGCCGGGTCCGACGGCGGGGTCACTGGTGCTGGCGACGGCGGGGCTGGTTCAGGGGGTGCAGGTTTGTTGGGTTGAGGCGGGACCACGGGGTGCGGCGGTGCAACTGTCTCGGCTATCGTCTCGGGCGTCGGTACCGGGTCGCTGGCCGCCGCTGGTTTTTGCCTGGCGTCGGCTTTTTGTTTTCTCAACCGTGGCGGCAAACGTTTAGACGCCTTGTCGTCGTCTATGGAATCTCTTTTGCCGTCAATCGAACCGACCTTGTCCTGATCGCCATCTTCGATCCGTTGCGTTTTATCAAGGGGTGGCGTGATATGGGTTTCTTGCGGTGCTGGTTTTTCCACGACCGGGTGCAAGGAACGCAGGGGTTTGAACAGATCCTGACCTTCCGGCACCAGCAAATCTGAGATCGGATCGGGCAGTGATTGATCGGCTATTCTATCGTGTTTTTTTAAGGATTTGGGGGCAGCAAGTGGACCGCTGAGGGCCTGACCCGGGGAATCCAGCGGCGATTCATCGTCGGCTTCCAGTTTGGAAAGAAATTTACTCACAACCGGATCACCCCTTAAATCCGGATGTCGTCTGCAGGGCGGGCAGATGACGAAGAAAGACGATTAAACAGTGAGCGGATTGTTGTTGTCCGGCTGGTTTTGTTCGGTGTTTCAGGGGCCGCCGGATCGATAATCCTTTCGGGTTCATCGACGGCTTCGATCTTTAACAATCTGGGTTCAATCATGCCGGAACAACCTGTCCCGCCTGTTGCCCCAATTGTCCGGCGTCACCGCCACGGGCTACCAGGTTTGCGTCGACGATGTCATAAATCCGATCTGACAAATTAAGCATCGACGGTCGTGGGGTCACCAAAACCAGAGTTACCCGTCCGCGTAATCGCTCCAACAGGCCGCGCAACAAGGCATCGCCGGATCCATCCATCGCCGCATTGGCCTCATCAAACAACAGAATTCGGGGTTTATCGACAAGGGCGCGGGCAATGGCGACCCGTTGTTTAATGCCGCGCGGCATCTTGTCACCGGCCCCGTCACCGACGGGAGTGTCGTAACCTTGCGGCATTTGCGCGACCACGGAATCCAGTCCCAACAATTTGGACATATCCATGGCATCCTGAATTTTTTCATCGCGGAACATGGTCAGGTTTTCAATCAGAGTGCCATTGAACAACACACCTTCCTGCGGTAAATAGACCGCTTGTTTGCGTATACTCGACGCTTGGTAATCCAACAGATCCTTACCATCAATCCGTGCCGTGCCACCGGTCGGCGCAAACACCCCCATCATCAGATATAACAAGGTCGATTTTCCACTGGCATTGCCGCCTGAAATGCCGACGATCTCGCCGGGGTCAATATGCAGGGAAACGTTTTTAAAAATCGGCTCCAACTCTTCGCCGTCGCGGTTTTTACCGAAAGTAAAACTCACGTCTTCCAGGGTGATGGCCCCCTTTACCGGTGGCAGGTCCGGCAAACCCGGTGCCTTTTCCACCCGCATATCGAAAAGTTCCTTCAAACGCTCGCGGGCCAGTTGGATACTTTGAAACCGCGTCCAGATGCCGACGGCCTTTTGCAGGGGTTGCATGGACCGACCGGCAAGCATGGTACAGGCGGCAAGGCCACCGACTGTCAGCTCGCCATCAATGACATAGGTCGAGCCAAAGCCGACGACGGAAAATAACACCAATTGGGAGAACAGGGCGCCGGCGCTTTGCGCGTAGGAACTGCGCAGGGCCACGTTATGTTCCGATTCCGCACAGCTTTCCTGCAAGCGTTCATAGCGGCGAACCATTTGTTCTTCCATGGCCAGGCCTTTGACCGTGTGGACGCCACCTAAGACTTCAATGATAAAACTAAACCGCCGGTCGTCAGCCCCCATTCGGTCATTAAGTGCGACCCGTAACCGTTTGCCGATGATATAGGCGGTCAGACCAAAGGCAATGATCAAGACAACAGGAACTAAAAACAACAGGCCCGCCAAATAGGCAATGGCACCAATATAGAGGACGGCAAATGGCAGGTCGCACAGGGCCAGCAAGGCTTGCCCCGCATAAAAATCCTTGAGCATGTTGAGCGCGTTATAACGCTCCAAGTGGGCACCGGCACCTTGTTTTTCAAAATCAATGATGGATGCGCCTAAAAAACGCTCGATCGCCGCTGTCCCTGCCAGGTGATCAAACCGCGCCCCCATCCAACCCGTGACATAGGAACGCCCGAGCCTGAGCAAGGCTTCCAACACCAGGGCACCGCCAATGCCGGCAATCAGCAGGATCAAGGTGCCTTCCGCCGAATTTGGAATAATCCGGTCATAAACCTGCAACAATGTCAGCGGCATGGCCAGGGCGAGAATGTTGATGAATACCGAGGCGAGCAGCAAATCAAAGGTGCTGCCGGGCATATAGGCGAGTTCGCCCAACTGCCGCGCACCGTCGTTCGATTGCTGTTTTTTACGCCCAAACATACAGCGCAGCGCCCATCGCCGAATAGAAGTGCCCAGTGCCCAGGATTCTGGCGTCAGCGTGCGCACAGAGTCCCCGAGTTGTTAGTATAACAATATCCTTAAGCAAACGTTACAGAACATTTAAAAGGTGTTTTAAATGAAGCCGTTAGCGGGAATAAGCATAGGCGTCCGGCATCTTACACAGTGGGTTTCCGCTACCCAGCCTGGCAGGGTCGCGTCGCGTTAACTCTGCGCTAAAAAGCAGGCATTCATGTCGGCAACGGCCATCACAAGCGGAAGTCAATTGGGATCGGTGAAAGAGCCGGCTAGGTGGCAAAAGCGGGCTCTTATAGAAACCTTTCCTGTTCAGGATTTTTGCGATATTTGAGACGTCAGGTGTGTCTGATTAACGAATAACCCGTGTAATAAACGATGATTTCAGAGAGGTCGATAATGCCTTCCGTTGATATCCTCATCGCCTTCTTCGCAGCGACGGCTGTGTTTGCCTATATGCCTGGCCCGTCCACTCTTTACGCTGCGGCCAGGACGATTGCGGGCGGTAAACCTGCCGGCTGGTTAGCAATGGCAGGCATCCATGTAGGGGGATATGTCCACGTCCTTGCGGCGGCGTTTGGTCTTGCGGTTATTTTTAAAGCCACACCCTTTCTCTATGTTGGATTAAAATCTGTTGGTGCATCCTATATAATTTGGCTCGGAATACAGATGCTTTGCTCAAAAACGTCAACCCGGTCCGATGATCAGTTAAAGGGACAACAGTCACTTAAGCGGGCTTTTTGGGATAGCGCTACGGTCGAAATCTTAAATCCGAAAACGGCATTCTTTTATATCGCCTTCCTACCCCAATTTACCGACGCGACAGTAGGAACTCCCATATGGCTGCAACTCTTCATCCTCGGCACTATTGTCAATATTATGTTTTCAAGCGCTGACGCAATGTGCGTCATCTTGTCGGCAAAAATATTGGCGTTGGTGAAAGGTTATGGTTCGATCACACGATGGATGAACCGTCTTGGTGGTGCAATCCTCGTTGGTTTGGGCCTTCGATTAATAACTTCCCACGACTGACCTTTTTCGGTCAAAACCTGACCAAATCTCCCACCCGCATTCAATACACCTGACGATGACAGAGAGACGCAAACGGTGACTCTATCCGCAACTTCGTGCCACTGAGAAGTTAGTGAATTATGCTGCTGAACTGCGCCCCTTGCTTGGACCACCTTAATTTAACCCCGTCTGGATTCCAGGCCCCTACAACCGGAACGCATATAACCAACTGACGGCATGGATAAACTCCGATTGGCGTTTGATGCCGGCCTTTTGCAGGATCGATTTGATCTGCGTTTGCACCGTCTGGATACTAACCATCCGACGGTCCGAAATGTCCCGGGCCGCCACCCCTTGAGAAAGGAGGTCGGCGACTTCTGATTCTGCTCTCGTCAATCCGTAAAGTTCGGCCAGCATAGACGCCCGCGATTTCTGGCCGCTGGCCAAATCGGACGCCACCACCAAGGCGTAACCATCGCTTTTGAGGCCCGTAATGATACGTCGGAGAGGGCTTATCGACAAATTCATTGAACGACCATCAAGCCCCGTCACTCGAAGCAT
The DNA here is from genome assembly GCA_021775095.1 of Rhodospirillales bacterium. GTDB lineage: Bacteria > Pseudomonadota > Alphaproteobacteria > Rhodospirillales > Casp-alpha2 > JABMNT01. The sequence continues at coordinate 2,103 of JAJFII010000054.1, read as the reverse complement.
CCCACCGGGGCCAGTGCCATCCCCCATGCTCGTTCGGCAAGCCGTCGAGGCGAGATGCTTGAACGTGTCCGCCTCGCTGGAAATACGGCAGCCCAGCTTGCCACTTCGAACTAACAACGGACCGTTCGCAGCCAGGATGGCATCCATCGCTCCATTCGTTTCGATGACTTTCAAGGTTCTATCAACAACCCCGACACCAACCGCAAGGTTGTTCAGGGCTTGGGTCAGCAGCGATACGCTTCGGCCCAACGCGCCGATTTTCGCAGCCATCAGCCGCCAATTGTGCAAGTGTGGCATGAGTTCTGACCACAAACGGCGTGTCGCCGGGGAGAACTCCGGATCGCCAGGGCCCCGGTAGATCGAAAGGTGTGAGTTTGATTGAGGATCGATATTCGCGCAGCAAACGCTCGCGGCTTTTATAACAGGTATGCAGAAATCGTTATAGAATTCCGCATCGCGGAAAGTTTTGCGGTTGAACTCTTCGGATAAAATCATAGTTTCACCAGCGGCATGCCTGCTGCCTTCTGCGTGCCATCCATCAATCGGGAAGTAATGCTCCATATAGACGCCGATATCAAAATCGTGACCATTAAACCCAAGGAAGCTGTCATTGGAAACACCAATGTCGGTTGAAAACCAAATTGCCCCTGACCCGCCGACGTGGGTTAGTAAGGTCTGCAACATGGCGTCGCGCTGTTCGTCGTCGAACAGCGAGTCATATAGCGCGACGATCAGGTTCCGGGTAAATGTTTCGTCGCTAACGCCTTTGCTAATGTTCCCGTCCCCATTCGGTTACCATCGCAGTATGTACGAGACAAAAAAGCAACCCGTACAACAAAATCGATTGAACCGATAGTATACTTTCGCTCGTCGCACCACAACCAAAAGGATGCAGAAGTTTGATTGGTTTTGAATTCGATCAGAAATAGAGTCTCTTGTTACAACGACCCAACCAAACATGATACGTTGCCACCGACCCTGCCACCGACCACATTGCGCTTCATAATTTAAGACATGGTTGCTACAATTGGTTTGTCAGGGAACAGGCGTTGATAGTAACCAAACCATGCAATCGTTCTTGAGCCCTTGGTATCGGCGGTCTTCAAGATACGGTGGTCTTTTTTAAATAAAGACCGAGTAAGCCATTCGATACCCTCATGCAGCGTTCCATCGGTAGCATCCCGTCGGCCGAAGCCGAGAAACGCTATTACGATATACGGGGCGAAACGGCCAGGGCCGCATCACTTAAACAATCCTGCCTCCGGTAAAACCGGGGCGGTTCATCTTCGTAAGATAATAAAGGGGCGACCGAAATCACCCCTTTATACTTCTCTACAGAGTGTTGCCTTCCGCCCTTTTATCCAAATCGAGGTTGGTGGTTTTATTCTTTTTTATATCAAAGACTGAATAGGCATCGCCGTTCTTGAAGTATTTCCAGTTGCAGTTTTCTTTTTCCCCCCAAAACTGTTCCATCTTAAGGCAGATCGTACCGTTCTCGGCAATGCTCCAACTTCCGTTATCTTTTTTCCCTTTAAATACAAAGGGCATTTTCCCATCTGGGGCATAGTAGCTAGCCCCATTGCCATTTAGCCAAGTCACTGTCTTGTTTGTCAGGAACGTAGCAACTTCACTTTTGGTTAGTTGCTTGGCACCACTTTCCACCATTTTTTCTTGTGTTGTCTGGCAGCCAGCTAATGCGACACTCGCGGCAACGGTGGCAATCATTATACACTTGTTCATAATCCGTATCCTTTGATTTGGTTAAACCGTGAAGGCTGTAACCAAGTTGCCCAAGCTTACGATTATTTTGCCGCCTTCACAGGTCAACCAAATACCCCCTGCACAACCTGGTTACGGGATGAAAAAGAGCATGAACTCTCGAAGTCGGGCATCCCCCAGTTGGGGGATGTCACGGTTTATTATTCGGTAGGAGACACAAAACCGCAGATCCATGGATTGGTGTAGGAGGCCGACGAATTGAGGTGGTCCCAGATAGTTGGACAGTCTGGCAGCGAAGCTAAGGTGTATTCCTGTTTCTAATCATGCTGCCAAAAATCCATTTATGAAAGCCTTCTGATGTTGTTGAGCCTGTGGGTATGTGGG
>JAJFII010000053.1 GCA_021775095.1 Rhodospirillales bacterium | reverse complement strand
CCTTCAAGAATGTCCATTAAACGAAAACGTCTCAAAGCCGCTTTAAACAAGGAGTTCAGAACCAAACTAATCGTTTGTTAATAATTTATGATTTTGCCCTGGAATATGCCCTGCATGTCCTTGCGCTTGTTTTTTTGTATTCATAAGCTTTCGGACAAACAGAATTGCATGAAATTAATGGGTCCTGGCCCTAGTGGTCTGCATCCGTAGAGCCGCGCGCCCTGGGAAAACGGTCTTCAACAAAACTCCGGCTGGGCTGGAGGTCGATAAACGCCGCCGAATGACGGTCAAGGGGCGTGCTAATCGCCTGCGAAATGATCCCGCCGGTTAACCGGCTGAGACGAGCAACTGTGGTTGCAAAAATACAGCGCGGATGTCCGGCCGCCGCGAACACCCTGTCAAAACGTTTGAGCGAACGATCAATGACAACCGGCAGGCGATGAGCCAAGCCGACAGGAGGAATTCCGCCAATGGAAAATCCAGTCACCCCCTTGACTTCCGATGCCTGAGGTCGACGGACAGTTCCCTTGAGATTGAGCGCCGGCCCGAGGGCCGCCTCAACCAGTTGATGGTCACCAGCAACCAAAGCCATCACCATGCGTTGATCAACGGCAAAAACCAACGACTTTACAATCGCACCAAGTTCGCATTGCAAAGCCGTTGCCGCATCTTCGGCACTGCGGGCCGTGCTGTCCAACTCACGCACCGAATCAACTTCGCCGGCCGCCACCAAAGCGGACCGGACCCGCATTACCGATTCCTTATCCATTAAGCTCATGTCGGTGCCTCAATGATTTGCGATTTGGTTTGTATAAACGAATAGCCAGAAGAGAGGGTCAGCGCGCCCATTCCATATTGTTCGATTATTCAAATCCTTCTTTCAACCAGAGCGTGAGGGTGCAAATTACGTTACTTTTTCCATTCTAAACCCTATTCTATGCGAATGCGAACCCTGTCGTTGGGAATATTAACCCGGCCACATTGGTGTAAAAGACTTGAATAGGCGGATATTATTGATGAAAGACGTGCTGTGAACCATTCTATAGATAACCTGAACGATGCAAAGAATGCCCTTCGCAAAGCAGAAACCGCCCTGCAAGGCGCCCTCGACCTGGAAACCACATTGGTTGCAGAACAGCAGCAACGCCTGGCGGAGCTGGCCCATGAAATACGCACTCCTTTAAATGCCGTCATTGGTTATGCGCAGATGATCAGTGGCGAAGTCTTGGGCAAAGTTGGCAACCCGGCCTATAAGGACCATGCCGATACCATCCATCAGGCCGGATTACATCTGATGCAGGTATGCGACACGCTTGTTGGCGAAGTTCTTGACGGCGATCAAGACGACAAAACCAAAGTTCAGGAAGTTGATGCCGGCGAGGTGATCACTGGTGTGATTAATCTGTTTACCTGGATGGCCAAGGAGCGGGGAATTACGCTTCATTCCGAAATGGATAAAGACTTCCCGAAACTGAAAACCGACCCCACGCGGCTCAATCAAATTCTTATCAATCTGGTTTCCAACGCCATCAAGTACACCCCTAAGGGCGGCAAGGTCGGCATCCACGGCCGGGTAGATCCAAACAATGGTGCCATGATTCTGGTTGTTCAGGATAACGGAAACGGCATCTCTGAACAGGACATGATCAAAGTTCGCAAACCTTTCGAAAGGGGCTCCACCGCCTCACCGCACAACGATGAAGGTTCCGGTCTCGGCTTGACCATTGCGGGACGGCTGGTCCAGGAATTGTCCGGAAAACTGGAAATGTCGAGCCAGGAAGGGGTCGGCACAGTGGTCACCATCACGTTGCCAATCGTCAAGGGACGCACCGTTAAACAAAAGAAGAAATCCAGATTCAATCCATTTTCTTAGGTAGAATTTATGTGCCGTAGCGGCTGCGACAGTTTTGGAAAGGAATATATAATGCGATTTCACTTTGGGTTCTATTCTCTGCTCAGTATTTTATTAGTTTCGTTGTGGCTGTCCGCACCGCCCGTTCAAGCAAAAACCCTGATGCAATGCATGACCGATTGTGTCAAATATGAGGGCAACGATGCGGCAGCAAAGTCGACCTGCAAATCACGTTGCGCCAGCACTGCTACCCCCCAGATCAACAGTGGCAAACAACCGAGCTGCATGTCGGTATACAAAAAGTGCAATCGCTCCTGCGCCAAAAAGGACAAGGAGTGCCTGCGTCAATGCAAGGGTGGGTTGATGGAATGCGGTTAAAAATCCAGGTGTAAACCAACCAAACATGACCGATGCGTTTTGCCGCATCGGATGAGTGCGGATGCCATTGGGAGCCAATTAACGGGGGATATCACCTTTCAGAGTAACCCGATGCAGGACCCGTTTAAATCCGCTGTAATCATTGAGTGGATAATGTTGGGTGCAGCGATTGTCCCAAAAAGCAACAGCCCCCGGGCTCCATTTAAACCGGCAGGTAAATTCTTCACGGGACTGGTGGGCGTACAAAAATACCAATAGATTTTTACTTTCCTTTTCCGTCATGCCGTCGAAGCGCAGGGTGTGCGCACCATTGACATAAAGCGCCTTGAGACCCGTTTCCGGATGTTGGCGGACCACCGGATGAACGGCTTGCAGCACTTGCCCACCGAGATCTTTGCCAGAATCTTCCATCCGGTTGGCCCGGGTATTAACGACTCGGGGTTTATGGCCACTATTGACGGCCTTTAGGCCGCCCAACATTTTTTGCAAGCCTGGTGAGAGAGCCTCATATGCGGCGGTCATGCTGGCAAACAGGGTATCTCCGCCAACCGGCGGGAGCTCCCTGGCATGGACAAAAGTCGCCATCGGCGGACGTGGCAGATAGGACGTATCGCTATGCCAGAGGCCACCGAAATTAATGGTTTCTTCGGCCAGCTTAATCACTGGCGTGACCGTTGGATATCCCGGCAGACCCTTAAGGAACGGATATTCGTCAGCTTCGCCAAAGGCCGAACAAACACGAAGCTGCTGCGCCGGGGACAGGTCTTGGTTGCGAAAGAAGACCACGCCGTAACGCAGAAAAGCATCCCTTATGGAGCTGATCAATAGGTCCGGTAGAGCGCCTGCCAAATTCACGCCCTTAATTTCACAACCCACCACGGGGCTCAAAATTTCGGTTTCCAGGGTTTGCCGCTCCTTGCCTCCGCCGCCGCTCAATGCGCAAATTCTCGCAACAGATGTCCGGGTCGCGCCTTGGCGTCAATAATCCCTCGTTCATTGGCGATTTGAACACCATTGACCCAGGTTCCATAAATGCCGACCGCGTCGGTTGTCAGCCGGGCAGCACCACCGGGCAAATCATGAACCCGGCGTTTCGGACCTCTGGCCACCGTGTTTGGATCAAACAACAGCAGATCCGCATGATACCCGACGTCAATTGTACCGCGTTTGGGGATCCGAAAAATAGCCGCCGGTTTGGCAGTCAGTTCATGAACCGCCTGTTCCAGCGCCAGCACTTCTAAATCCCTCGACCAGTGCCCCATGAGATGCAGGCCAAAACCAGCGTCACAAAAGAACGTCAGATGGGCCCCTGCGTCACTTAACGCGACGGAGGCGTTTGGATCACAAATCATTCTACCGACAGCCTCCTGATCGGAGTTGAGCAGGACGGCAGTAAATAAACTTTCCAGATTTTCGGAAACCGCAAAATCCAGTATCCAGTCAAGCGGCTGTTTTCCTGCATTCGCGGCCAGCACATCAACCGTTATTCCTTCCAGTACCCGATTTTTCGGATCACTGGCTTCAATCAATTCAAGTTTGTGCCACTCGTTATTAAACAAACGGACGCCCGGTATCGCCAGTTCGTCAACAACCTGCTGGCGGAAGGTCGGATCCATCAACAGGGATTTCAGGGCGTCCCCCTTGACGCGCATGGCCGGTTTCCAGGCCGCTAATCCCTCCAGGGGATAGGCTGACTTGAAGGTAAAATCATTGGTTAAGGGGCAACAGGAAACCTGGCCCCAAAGTTCACGGCCCCTTGCGCGGGCCGCACCAATCGCCGCCAGATCGTTAAAGGTATCGTCAGGTTGTGTAGAATTGTGTAACAATGCAGCGATCATTACCGGACGATTGGAGACATCGGCAAGCTGTTCAAGGAAGGATATTTCCGTTTGCCGCCCTTTGGTCAACATAAAAATTCCGTTTCCGGCCTTGCCCATAGCCGACACCAACGCTTCCAACTCGCGCTCATCCGCCAGGCGTGACGGCATGGGAATACCATTGTGACCGTTATGTTGGGGCGCTGTCGAAGTTGCAAAACCAATGGCACCGGCCGCCATACCCTGTTCGACAATCCTTTGCATTTCGGCCAATTCCGCGTCGTTTGCAGCGCGCTCGACGGCGGCCTGCCCCATTACAAACGTACGGATTGACGAATGGCCCATAAATGCCGCCACATTGGCAATCATCCCGCCGGCTTCGAGACTGTCCAAATAGTCCGGGAAACTTTCAAAATTCCAATTGATCCCGCTTTGCAGAACCTCAATGGACATGCCCTCGACCTGAGTCAAATTGTGCATGATCAAATCCTGATCTGTGGTGCGGCAGGGTGCAATCGTAAACCCACAATTACCGATCAGCACGCTGGTCACGCCAAGTGACGAAGACGGCGATAGGCTCGGGTCCCAGGTGATCTGCGCATCGTAATGGGTATGGCTGTCGATAATGCCCGGCATCAAACTCAAACCCCGTGCATCAATTTCCCGGTCGGCGGTGCCAGATAATGCGGATCCGACAGCGACGATCATGCCGCCGTCAACGGCCACGTCACTATAACTGGGTGGCGAACCTGTACCGTCAAATACCTGTGCATTGCGAATGATTAAGTCCAATTTCGCTATCTCCTCATTAACCCGTCGATCGTTGCCCTATTTTTTATCATTCAGTCGTGCAGGTCACGTCTTGTTTTCAATGTTTGGCATGAGCCCTCTCGTCGTCACCTGTTGATTCCGTACCCGCCTCCGCCGGCTGTCAGGTTATTGAAAGCATTAACCTATAGGATTGGAATATGGGAAAATCTGTTTTAGTCATTGAGGACGACGCGTTGAGCATGAAGCTGGCGACAGACCTGCTTCATTTCATGGGGATACTCGCCATACAATCTTCCCATGGTGAAGACGCCGAACGCCTTATCCAGGTGAACCGACCTCATCTCATTCTGCTCGACATTCGTCTGCCTGGGCGTTCTGGATTACATATCACCCGTTCCTTGAAGGCGAACCCGACGACTGCAGAAATTCCAATTGTCGTTTTGACCGCTTTTACCACCTATGGAACCCGAAATGTCTGTCTCGAATATGGATGTGACGACTATTTGTCGAAACCCCTTTCCATAAACCATTTCCGTCATACGGTCGAAAAACATATCTATACCACGTCGCTACAACCGAACTAAGGCCGACCGGGCGGCAGTTACTTTTGTTCAAACCCATTCACATGCCATCTACTTGATTGATATATTCTGTCCATATGGTGCGCTTAATATCAAAACTGCAAAACAGGATTTACATTCAGAAAACGAGCCGAGCTGACCATGAAAATTTTAGTTGTAGAAGATGACCGCCTAAATATGAAGCTGTACTGTGATGTTCTGTCGATGAATGGGTTTGAGCCCATAAAATCGCGTAACGGCCTAGACGCGGTCGCGTTGGCTGAACAACACGCACCGGCGGCGATCCTCATGGACATGCGGTTGCCTTACAAAAACGGCCTGGAAATTACCAGCGACTTAAAGTCATCCGTTCTTGCGGCCGACATTCCGGTTATAGCCCTGACCGGATTTGCAGCACCTGAACACAGGGATCTATGTTTAAAGGGCGGCTGCGACGCCTATATCAGCAAACCGGTGTCCATTTGGGACTTAGTAACTTCGATATCGCGCATTGTCGGGCGACCCGAACCGCGCTGGAAATTGCACAATAAACAGACCATTCCTCCCGCACCACCAGCCCCCGAGTTGTCGACACCTGACAATTTGCAGGCTTTTTAGTGCACCTGCAGGTTATTCTTCAAGATCTCGAATTAACAATATCGACCGTCGCTGTTGGCCGATCTGGTTCTTATTATATGCTGAGTTGCCAAATCATGGGCACCAAGTCAGGTATCCAACAGATTATTTAATTGCTCACGGATCAGGCCAAAAAACTGAACCGGGCGCGACCCACCTGAAAAAAACCAACCCATATGATTGTGGCAGGTGTCACATTGCACCACCTGCCAGCCATAACCGGCAAACCAAGTATGATCCTGCGTCACCGATCCCCGCGCCGTAACTCCCGGGGCGAGGTCAAAAATAAGGATATTAAATGTCAGACCAAGGGGATTGGTAAATCGGTGCCGATGCCCGCTAATGGAGGTTTTCCACCGGCTGCGGGTGATCATATGCCCACACGATACACATAGTATTTGATCATCCGGTGTAACAACTGCCTTGTCGCAGCGTTCCGTTTCTGGAGATTTTTGCAGCATGGGGCACCTTTCCACCTTTATCCCTAAATCGTCGACCCTTCAAAGACCCACAGACTATAGGCCATACCCCCTCTGTAGCGGACTATATTTTGCTCCCCTTCAACGGACCCAGCCGCAGAGTGCGCTGGCAGATCGATCTGAAAAAAACAAGGTAGGGTGGTTTTAATAGCGCCCGGCCCTTACACCTCTGACAGGGCTTTTCATATGCTCTTGTAATAAAACCCGCCAGGTTTTATCTATCTATAGATGTTTCTGTGAATTGGCGATCTGCAAAAGTATTTTTGGATCAGTCTGGAGATTGATATTCTCGAGACTGCAGAACGCAGGGTTCAGGAAGGCGGCGACAATGCTTTTAGCTTTCGCGACAATACCAAGGCTGTTGGCATTAAAAGTTTGCCCCTGCACGATCACCTTCCAAGCAAATCAATGCGCACTTCCCCGTGTGGGAAAGTGCGATGATCTGCTGAGCAATGATCTGGATGATCTCGGCGCTTTCAACAAAGTCATCAATAAGCTCGATTAAGGCACCTAATTCGTGATTGACATTGCAGATTATATTGCCGCCTGGAATATCCATCCGATGGGTAACCGCAACCACACACCCTGGCAGGTGACAGCCAACGCCGCAGAAATCATCTGCATTGCCATTGGTAAACTGACCAAGGATTATACCGTAGACGGAGCCATCGCCATCCACGCGTCGGCGAAAATTGAAACAGGTGCCGTAGTCAAAGGGCCGGCCTTGATTGGTCCTGGCTGCCAGGTCGGAGCCAATGCTTATCTAAGAGGTGGCGTTTACCTTGCCAGCCGCTGCGTCGTTGGACCGGGTTGCGAGTTAAAAACATCGTTTCTTTTCGACGGATCCCAAATCGCTCATTTAAGTTTTGTTGGCGACTCACTCATTGGTGCCAACGTAAACCTCGAAGCTGGTGCGATAATCGCCAACCACCGCAACGAATTGGCAGATAAACAAATTCGCATTCACAGGGATCACGATACAATTGATACCGGCGTGAATAAATTTGGATCCTTGATTGGCGATGGTGTTTGCATTGGTGCCAACGCTGTCATTGCACCGGGCGCACTGCTCAAACCGGGTGCCGTGGTCCCGCGCTTAGGATTGGTCGATCAAAGCCCGTAAACCGCAAACCAAGGAGTTGCACCCATTTAAACCCACACCCGCTTTAAGCCCTCAATTTCGGCCATACCACCAACGGCACAAGTGGCCGAAATTAGACCTTGATCAAGACGGATACTCTAAGCCCGTTTGAAAAGCCTTCACACTGCCCCGTTAATTTCCTAGCAGGCAGTTCCTGCAACGCCACGCCACCGTAGCGGTCTGCCGCCCCGTATCGCTGCAAAACCGTCTTTTTCCTACACCTGAAAGTTGATTGAAATCAATTCCCAGGCATTTTGGGTTACATTTCGAAACAATTTAATAGGCCTCATTGCACCGATTCTTTACCTATAATCATTGCGAAGGTCCGTTGTTGGAATTTTTCTGCTTTTTGCGGCCAATTCATAGAATATCGAAAGGTCAACCTTTGCTGAAACTGATCGATGATAATATAGGAATTGCCATGGTTGACGACCCCTTACCCGAATTCATCATTGATGCCCTGCCGGAAGATCGGGTGCAAAACCTGAAGACTCGACTCAAGTCACGCGTCCAACAGAACAAGTCAGGACCTATTGGTGGCACCGCACAGAACAGCAATCAAAAATCAGGCCGTATTCTGCTATGCGGATCGGCCAATGACGAGATTTTTTTGCGGGCAACGTCAGATAATTTTTCCGGTCTTTATGAAGTGTTTGAAACGACGGACCCAGATCAATGCGCTGACCATCTTTTTTCCCTGCTAAACTGTCGTACCTGGTTTTTCAGTGCATCGTCTAAACATATGTTCAATAGCTCTTTCGACGAACATCTATCCAAGATGATTGGTGACAACCGTCGGCTTGGACAGGAAAACCGGGATTTAATGCGAACGGCCATTGATGAGGCGATTACCAATGCAGTGGTACATGGCAACTTAGAACTGCATTCTCCGCCGATGCACAGCATCAATGATTTTACGGCCTTTTATGCCAATATCGCCGAGCGCCTCGCTCAACCAATCTACGGTGACCGGCAAATTACCATTCAAAAATGGGCAGAAGGCGACAACGATTGGGTATCCGTTGCAGATCAAGGGCATGGGTATGCGCCCCATAGGGAACGTCGGCTCGAGACACCTAAATCCATACGCCCGGGACAAAAAGAAAGAAGGCGGTCCGGTCGTGGATTGGAGATCATTCGCAGTTTGACCAAACAAACCCGCCTGGACCAGCAGGGCCGACGTTTATCCATGCAATTTTAATCGTCGCAAATAATATTTCGCCGTGGGTGATCCATAGAAGTCGAAACCGCTCCGCACCATCTAAAATCTGGCCTTGCTAACAACAACCGCTCTAACTGCCCGCCGCTGGATTATTCCACCGAAAGCACCTTACCGGATTGCGCCGATTGAATGATCGCCGCCAGGGTATCCGTTGCATGCTCGATCTCTGCTGGCGGGATCGGAAATGGCGGGCCGCCAGCCACATCTTTGGCAAAGGCTTCCAAGGCGGCACCAATGGTCCCGATGGCCGGGTATTCAAATCCCGGAAAGGTTTGTTTGCGGGTACCGTCGGCAATGGAAGAAATCTCAATTTGATCCTGGTCCCTGATTTCGACCCATCCCCCCGTACAAAAGGCCGAGATCCGCCACATCATATGGGTTGCGGAAAGGGTTGTGAGGTGGCCGGTGCAGCCCGATTTGAAGTTGACCCGGACCAAAGTACTATCGTCCACATCCAGGGTTGAGGCGACCCGTTTGCTCTGCACCTGCACATCTCGAATTCGGCCGAACAGATTGATAAACATATCCAAAGCGTGAATTCCCATCGACGTCATACCGCCGGCAGGGCTTTCGTCCCGGTTGTCGCGCCACCGATCCTTGTTGGGGACTAGGTTGGCGTGGAAGTGACCATCCATATGAATAGGTTGGCCCAGATCACCAGCATCCAGGATCGCCTTCATGGCCAAGGAATTAGGGGCAAACCGGCGATTATGGCCGATCGCGACTTTTAGTCCGGAATCGGTCAGGGCATGCAATGCTGTCCGGCCCTGACCGGCATCCAGGGTCCAGGGTTTTTCGCAATAGACATGTTTACCGGCCGCCGCTGCCGCCATAAGCTGCTCGTAGTGCAGGGAATGCGGGGTCGCAATGACCAAGGCGTCAATGCTATCGTCGTCGAGAGCATCGGCCAGCACACTGGACAAGGTGATGTTCCGGGCGGCACAAAAGTCCGCTACATTGGCGGGAGTTCGGGTTATGGCGCGGGTAAACTGAATAGCTGAGCTGTCATCTACCGACGAGACCAACAATTGGCCCCAGTGGCCCAGACCAACAATGGCCGCATTGATCGAATGCCTCATGTCCTGGCGTCTCCCTATGATTTTTAGAGCCTGCCAGCTTGTCGGGCTTATGGAAACTGAATTTTGCAACGGTTCAGCAAAAAACGCCCCAAATCTACGCAAACCTCGTTATTTTTCCAGATCAACGGCGATGGTCGTGCCGCACCACAACCCCCGCGTGCCTCGAACAGCCGAGCCCCAAAACGGCGTCAAGCGGCGGCAACCGCCGGGTCCAGCAGTCATGGGCCCCATCAAACAAATGGCCCGGCAATCGCACTATCTATTCAACCACTGGAAATTCAATAAAAAACCGGCTGCCCACGTCAACCTGTGATTTGAAGTCGAGCGTGCCGCCCATACCCTCGGTGAGCGCCTTGCTGATCGACAACCCCAGTCCCGTGCCGCCATGCAGACGCGTCGACGAGGCGTCGGCCTGACTGAACGGCTCGAAGATGTTTGGCCGAAATTGTTCTGGAATACCTGCGCCATAATCTTTGACTTCGACCCGAACCCGACTGCCCAACTGTTCGACACGGATCTCTACATCTCGACCCGGCTCAGAAAACTTGCAGGCGTTGGACAATAAATTAGCTAACACCTGTTCAAATCGGTGTTTATGGACCTGGGCAAACAGCGATGCCGGCAGTTCCGACAACATCAATTTAACCGAGTTGGCGCTGGCAAAACCTTGGTTATCGACAACAGTTGTTCGGGTCAGGTCACATATATCACAGCGCTGGGTCTCAATTTCAAAGTGTCCTGACTGGATTTTTTCATAGTCCAGCAACTCATTAACCAATCGCAGAAGCGCTTCGTTGTTGCGGATTGCGATCTCTAACAGCTCCTTACCCTGATCTGGAATATCGTCCGCCATCAGATTACTGATAAGTCCCAAACTGCCTATGGAAGACGTTAAAGGGGTGCGCAATTCGTGGCTCATGGCGGCCAGAAATTCCGATTTGGCCTGATTGGCCGCCTCGGCCTTTTGTTGACTGTCAATCAATTGTCGCTCGACCCGTTTACGTGCGGAAATGTCGTGCAATACGGCACTGAAAAACTTTTCCGAACCCTGATACCACGTGCCCAGGGACAATTCGATTTCAAACTCATCTCCATTTTTCTTTAAACCGACCAGTTCAACAGTTGTGCCGATGATCTTATGGTCATCCGTTTGCAGGGCCCGCTGACGCCCTTGGTTATGGGCTTTGCGGAACCGTTCGGGCATCAAGCCGGTTACCGGCTGCCCTAAGATCTCGCGCTCCTGGTAACCGAATGTCAGCTCAGCCGCCCGGTTCCAATAGATAATGTTTCCTTTCTGATCGATCGCTATATTCATGGCGACGGACGAGGAATTGGACATGGAACGGAACCGGGCTTCGCTCTGGCGCAGTTGTGCCTCGGCGTCCATGTGATCCGTAATATCGGAGACAGTGCCACGGTACCCCCTAAAAAGGCCTCGGTCATCGAACCAGGGTTTGCCGGAAACCGATTGCCATATCAATTTACCATCCCGGCCGGTCCGCGATTGTATGAAGTTACGAAAAGGCCGACGGGCATTTAATTCATCAAGGTGTGATTGCCATTGCGCGGAATCCAAAGTATCTGGCTTGACTTCTGAGCGTCGTTTACCCAAAAAAAAGTCACTGGCATAGTTTTTATCTTTTTCCTTTTTTGACGAATAATAGGTGTATCGAAGATCCTCATCCAATTCCCAATACCAATCGGATGCAATTTCCACAAAATCCCGAAACCGGTCTTCACCAAAACGCAGTTCGTTCATAAGTTTAAAATGTTCGTTTTGCTCAATGAACCTGAGCTTAGCGCTGGTCAAGGAAGCGACCGTTGTCAAAACTTCCCGGTGCTCCATCGTGAAATGGTTGCGGTCGGGATGTTCACAATCGATTACGCCATATACTTTTTCACCGGCCACCAAAGGAACACATAGTTCCGAAAGCGCCGCATCTATATCGGCAATGTAAAGTTTGTTTTGGCTTAAATCGTTAACCATCAGCGGCGTTCGGGTTTCCGCAACCGTACCCGTTATTCCTTGCCCCAAGGGAATTTGCAGGGGATTGATTATTTCATCGATTCGGGGATTTTTTGTGCCAAAGGCCGCAACCTGATAAAGACTATTCCCGCCCGGATCCAGATAATAAATGACACAATCAACGAAACCGAGTCGACCGACGACTTCCCGCGCCACGTACCACGCCAAATCTGTTTGGTTGGCAATACCAATAATTTCAACCGCAAGGTTATTAATGATCTGCAGACGGGATCGCGCTTGGTCGACAAGCGGATTACCATCGGCGGTGGTTGACTTGTCTTTTTTATCCATAAATCCCTCGGAATAGGGCCCGATAATGCGGGCCAAACGCGTCTGGATAGCCGGTCGACCCATATGCCCAGGCAGCCGAGAAGTGAACCTTTAAGATTTAAACTCTAAATGACCGGTGAAGCAAGTCGATCACCCAATGGGGTCACTGTGGTGACAGTGGCGCCGTTTTATGCGGCGTTGCGGAACCGTCAATTCAGCGCACTTCCCGGACGATGGCTTCATTTTTGAGACCCCTGGGCAGAATTTCGCCGGTGATGGCAAATCATCGGTGCCCGCTTAAATACCGTTTCATCATACGTCCCTGTCGGACACTGGCGTCCGGCGCAGGCGCGCCTGATACCAATATCGAAATACCGATATTAGCAATGCCCAAATTGGATATCGACGACCGCTCACAGCAAACCCGCATCAAAGCGTTCATAGGCCAGTCTCAGTTCCCGCAACGCCCAAAGGGTTGCCTGCACATTTGATGAGGATCAGCGGCCGCAATTCTGAATTGCCCGGTCCGCAGTGCGCGCATTGGCGGTGGTTGGGCAGGACCGGTGCCGCGCAGCGTCAATTTCATTCTTTCGTTGTCCTTTAAACACGGCGCGGGTAAGCTAACGCGCTTTCACAGCTTCCTTAAGGTGCTCACCGGTTGAACGAAGCCTTCGGCATCGTCACTGGCATCCGTGGCAATATTCGCCACCGCCGGGTGACCTGCATCGGCCAGGCGGCCCATTCCGGTGCCGTGCCCCGCTGGTTACGACATGATGCGGTCCTGGCCATGTCAGAACTGTTAATGCGCCTTGATGAACACTGGCGGGTCCTGCTGGCCTGGGGCGAGGACCTGGTATTCACCACTGGCATCGTCGAGACGGACGCCAAAGAACATCCGGTGTCGCGAGTCCCTGGCCGGGTAACCTTTGCCGTTGAATTTCGTTCCCAGGATAAAAAAACCATCAAAAATTTCAGTGCCCTGCTGGAAACCGAATGCCAGCAGATTGCCGAAAAACGCGGCGTAACTTTCGATTTTGGTGACAAAGTTTCGACCGAACCGGCGCGCATGTCCGACGCCCTGGTCGCCCTGGCCGAGAGCCAGGCCCGGCAAGCTGGTATCGCCTACGAGATCATGCCATCGGGTGCCGGCCACGACACTGCGGTTTTCGCCAACGCCGGTGTACCGGCAACCATGATTTTTGTGCGCAACGACCGGGGCAGCCATAACCCGGACGAACGGATGGACATGGCCGATTTTATTTCTGGCACGGAAGTGTTATCGAGGTCAATGATCGCTGCCGGCAATTCAGATAAGGACTACAGGTCATGACCACATCACCAGACAACCCGCCGGCACCCCCTGCGGCCAACGAGGCAGCGAAAATTATTCTCAGTGGTGGTGCCGTACATGTGCGCACGGACGGCGATCCGTTTTTTTTCTCGTCGGGCTGGGCCAGTCCGGTATTTATTGATCTCAAACGTTTGATCTCGGCCCCGGCAGCCCGCAGCCGACTGATCGATCTCATGCTCGGCCACATCCACAGGGCCTATGGCGGTGACGGATTTTCCCAGATCGCCGGCTGCGAACTGGCCGCGGTTCCGTTCGCCACAGTGGCCGCCGACCGCCTGGATCTTCCCCTGGTTATCGCCCTCAAACAGGCCCGCGGTTTCGACCGATTGTCACAATGCGAAGGCACTTTTGACGCCGGCACCAAGACATTGTTGGTTGACGATTTAACCACTGATGGTAAAACCAAAGCCAATTTCAAAGCTGCCCTTGAACGTGCCCAAGCCGACGTCGTCGGGATTTTTGTAATTCTCAACTACGAGATTTTCCCGGCAGCGCCTGAGATATCGGCGCTCACCACCCTGGCCGACATCATCACCGTCGCCGCAGCCGACGGCCTTTTAACTGACGCCGCACTGCATGGGATCAAAAGCTTCGCCGACGATGCACCACGCTGGTCACGAATGCATGGGGGCATTGGGGGTTAGGGTATCCGCTGGGATCAATTGGTTCCGGGGTTAAGCGAATTACGCCGCGTCAATTTTCTCTGCCAACCATACTTTTATGAGCGACTGATAGGGCACGTCACGTTTGTTAGCGGCCATCTTGATCTGCTCCAACAAATCAACCGGCAATCTTAAAGAAATGGATTTCGACGTTGGTTTAAGATTTGCCAGATGTCCGGGTTTTGCCTTACTCCAATCCACATAGTCGCTGGAATCGTGGCGTTCCCAAAAAATGCGCTCGTCAGTTTCGCTTTCAAAGTCGGGAATGGGTTTTGGTTTTTTAGTCATAAAACTTGCGCTCCTTACGATGCATATTCCGAGCAGAAATCACGCGGATTTGGATATTGTCTTCCCGCAGCGTAAACGTCACGTGCAATCTGCGGCCCAACGTCGTCACTCCCAGCGCATGATAACGGGTTTCGGATTGACGGTGTTTTACATCATCAATAATCAATAACGGTTCACCAAAAAAAACCTGTTCCGCTTCCGACTGGCTAACATCGTGTTTTTCGACACTTTTACGGGCGTTGCCCAGGTCCCATTGAAAGCCAGTGATCCGTTCAAGATCAATCATTAATGTATATTATCATAATATACATATTTTTCAAGGAAACCGTCGTCTAGGAACAAATATAACCGCCACCCGAAACCCGTGCAGCGGCTCTAATCTCCCGTCGCAAGGCTGATGCCGCACTGCATGAGACCAAAAGCTTCGCCGACGATGCACCACGCTGGTCACGAATACATGGAGGAATTGGCGGTTAGGGGGTGTCAGGATCGAACGGGGAGACTATATAGGAATAACCTATAATTTTTGTTGCAGGATGATAATCTCATGAAACGTCCCTTCAAGACACGCCGGAACGTCATCGCAGGACTTGTCGCAACACTCGGCGGAATTGTCGCCTATCCGAAGATTGCGCTGACCACTAACACCCCATCTGCTTCGGAAGGCCCGTTTTATCCGACGCCAGCCATGCGATTGGCCGACGTCGATAACGATCTGGTAAAAATTGCCGGTCAGGTCCGGCAAGCCGGCGGCGAAATCATACAGTTAAAAGGCCTTGTAACCGACCGGGATGGTACGCCGCAAAGCGGCGTGCGGGTCGAAATTTGGCAGTGTGATATGAACGGCACATACATGCATCCCGGCGATAACCGGGGTCTGTCCCATGATCCGGCTTTTCAAGGTTTCGGGCACGATCTTACAGATGCCGAAGGAACCTATCGTTTCCGAACCCTCAAACCGACCTCCTATCCGGGGCGCGCGCCGCATATCCATGTAAAAGTCCTGCGCGGCGAAACGGAACTTCTGACGACCCAATTTTACATCAAAGACCACGTCGCCAATTCAAACGACTTCCTGTTCAGGCGGATGTCGGCGAAACAACGAGAGCAAGTCGAAATGGTTTTTGTTGGCGGTGGCGAAGCCCCGGCAACGACGCTCAACATTATCCTCTGAAGCACTGCAGATTTCGCGACAGAACCCGCCTGCTGACTGGCCGGAATGAGAAGATTGTGAATTTGGTTGACGGCCAGATCACAATTAATAGATTGGCTCAATTGTGGCACAACGTCGGCCCCGTCGCATCACATATTAGCCAGGCTTCCTGGCGACAATGAAAACAGCCGCACCTTTTTTCGGTTGCCAGTTGTGGTCAATCTCAAATCCGGCATTGCTGATACTGGATTCAAGCTCAGTTTTGTTAAACGCCTTGAGCACCGGGATCAGATGCAGGAACCCCAATATCGGCGCAATGATCCTGAACGCGATATTCATCTCACCAATGCAGACGGTGCTGGATACAAACACCCCACCGGGTTTCAGCAATTGGTAAACCCGGGCGATGGCGGCGTCCTTGTCTTCCAGCAAATGCAGGATGCTGTGGCCCATGATCACGTCCCAGGAACCATCGGTTGTCCCATAATCTTCGAGGGTTGATCGTTCGAACGTCAGGTTTTTAAGGCCCGCCGCTTTTGTTTTGGTACGCGCGAAGTCGAGCATTTTGTCGGAAATATCAATCCCCACCAGGCGCTTGACAAAAGGTGCCTGAACAATCGCCGTCGAGCCTGTGCCACAGCCGAACTCCAGCACTTCCATATGCGGTTTCAGGTAACCTTGTGTTTCTTCGAGTTTGGTCTGATAGGACGCCTCATCGGAAATTTTTGATTTGGCATAACCTTTGGCCATGCGGTCCCAGAATTTTGCGGCTCGGTTTGTCATTTAAATTATCTCAATGGATACTGGAATTACGTGCTTAATTTATCACGCAGCATTTTGTTAACCGCTTGCGGATTGGCTTTGCCCTGAGTTTTCTGCATAACCTGGCCGACGAACCAGCCGATGGCTTTGCCGTTGCCCTGGCGCACTTCGTCGGCTTGATCGGGATTGTCGGCAATCGCCTGATCGACGGCAGCTTCGATGGCACCGCTGTCGGTGATTTGTTTGAGACCTTTTTCTTGAACGATTTTTTCCGGGTCACTGCCGGTCTCAAACATGATCTCAAACACCTCTTTGGCAATCCGGCCGGAGATCGTCTCATTAGCCATCAGGCCCAAGAGTTTGCCGAGGTTCTGGGCGCTGACCGGACTGTTTGAAATGTCTTTATCCGCCGCATTCAAGGCACCAAACAAGTTACTGATCACCCAGTTGGCAGCAACTTTGGCATCGCGGCCTTTGGCAACGATTTCAAAATAATTCGCGGTTTCCCGCTCAGCCACTAACACATCAGCGTCATAGGCCGACAAACCCAATTCCGCCATAAAGCGTCGCTTTTTCTCGTCCGGCAATTCCGGCATCGCGCTTCGTATGGCATCGATTTGGGCCTCGCTCAATTCCACTGGCAGCAGGTCCGGGTCCGGGAAATACCGGTAATCATGGGCTTCCTCCTTGGAGCGCATGGGCCGGGTTTCGCCCGTATCGGGGTCAAACAGGCGTGTTTCCTGTTTAACCTCACCGCCGGATTCCCAAACCTCCACGTGGCGCTGGGCTTCAAATTCGATGGCCTGCATCATGAAACGCACGGAGTTGACGTTTTTGGTTTCCGTCCGCGTCCTGAGCCCCGTCTCGCCAAACTTGCGCACGGAAACATTGACGTCGGCACGCATGGACCCCTCTTCCATGTTGCCATCGCAGGTCTCCAGGTAACGCACGATGGAACGGATTTTACGCACATAGGCTGCGGCTTCTTCCGGCGTGTACATGGCCGGGTGGGAGACAATTTCCATCAAACAAACCCCGGCCCGGTTGAGATCGATATAGGTCCGTCGTGGATCCTTGTCGTGGATCGATTTGCCGGCGTCCTGCTCCATGTGCAGGCGTTCGATTGCAATTTCGCGGATGGATCCATCCTTCAATTGGATTTCCAGCATACCCTCACCGACGATCGGATGCAGGAACTGGGAGATTTGATAACCCTGGGGCAGATCCGCGTAAAAATAGTTTTTGCGCTCAAACACCGAATGGCGGTTGATTACGGCATTTAACCCAAGGCCGGTTTTTATGGCCTGATCGATGCAGTGGGCATTAATCACCGGCAACATGCCCGGCATCGCCGCATCAACCAGGGAAACGTGGCTGTTGGGGTCCGCGCCAAAGGACGTGGCCGAGCCGGAAAACAATTTTGAGTTGGAAATCACCTGGGCATGGACTTCGAGTCCGATGACCAGCTCCCAATCGGCGGTTTCGCCTTTGATGAGATAACTCATTGACCTGCCCCCCAGCCGGCGGGTATGGCGGTGAAGTTGGCTTGCTTTTCGAGTACATCACCGGCCCGGAACAGGGTTTCCTCATCAAACGGTTTGCTGATCAAATGCAATCCCAGCGGCAACCCGTCATCCCCCAGTCCACCGGGCACCGATAAACAGGGCAATCCGGCCATGGATGCGGGCACGGTGAATACATCGTTCATATACATGGCAATGGGATCATCCATTTTTTCGCCGATGGCAAAGGCCGTCGACGGTGCCGTTGGTGTTAAAATCACATCCACTTGGGCAAAAGCTTTTTTAAAGTCTTCAGCAATGCGTGAGCGCACCTTTTGGGCTTTGACATAATAGGCATCGTAATAGCCGGCCGACAGCACATAAGCACCAATGAGGACCCGGCGCTTGACTTCATCACCAAACCCTTCGGCCCGGGTGTTTTCATACATTTCATCCAGGCTATCGCCATCGACCCGCAGACCGTACCGCACACCGTCATAACGGGCGAGGTTGGAAGACGCTTCAGCCGGCGCAACGATGTAATAAGTCGGCAATGCATATTTGGTGTGGGGCAGGGTAATATCGACAATTTCAGCTCCCGCGTCGCGGAACATGTCGGTGCCCTTTCGCCAGATGGCATCGATTTCGGCCGGCGAACCGTCAATCCGGTATTCTTTCGGGATGCCGATTTTCATGCCCCGAATATCGCCGGTGATCGCCGCCGCAAAATCCGGCAGGTCGACGGGCGCAGAAGTCGAATCTTTTTTGTCATGGCCGGCCATGCCCTGTAACACGATTGCCGCATCGCGCACGGTTTTGGTCATCGGCCCGGCCTGATCCAGGCTCGAGGCAAAAGCCACCGTGCCCCAGCGCGAGCAGCGACCATAGGTCGGTTTCATGCCGACAATACCGCAAAACGAGGCAGGCTGACGGATCGAACCACCGGTGTCGGTGCCGATCGCCGCCAGGCTCAGATGGGCGGCAACGGCCGCAGCCGAACCGCCGGATGAGCCGCCCGGCACCCGGTCTTTGCCGTCATCCAGCTTCCAGGGATTTTTGACCGGTCCGTAATAGGAGGTGACGTTGGCCGAGCCCATGGCAAATTCATCCAAATTCGTTTTACCGGTCATAACGGTTCCCGCATTCCGGAGGTTCTCGGTGACCGTAGATTCATATTCAGGAACAAATCCGTCCAGAATATGCGACGCAGCCGTGGTCAGGACTCCTTTGGTGCAAAAGAGGTCTTTAACGGCGACGGGTATCCCTTCCAGGGCGCCGCGGCTCTCGCCCTTCGCAATTCGGGCATCGGATTGGGCGGCGCGCTCCAGGGCCAGTTCCGGTGTTTCCGTTATAAAGGCATTAAGCTCGCCGGCCTTGGCCATGGCGTCGAGGCACGATTGAGTCAGTTCGGTCGCCGATAACTTCCCTGCGATGAGAGCGTCACGGGCTTCGGTAATGGTCAGTTCATTGGCTTGTGTCATGTTATTCAACCACCCTGGGTACGGTGAAATAGGGTGCCACCTTTTGCGGAGCATTGGCCAAAACCCGGTCCTCACAATCGCCATCGGTGATCACGTCCGCACGTACCGGCATGGTCATTTCAGCGACACTGGTCATGGGTGAGATGCCATCGGTATCAACTTCTGACAGCTGTTCAACCCAGCCAATGATATTATTCAGCTCACTGGCCAGGGGTGACAGTTTTTCATCGTCGATTTTTATCCGCGCCAGAACGGCTATTTTGCGGACGGTATCCGTGTCCAATGACATATGGGGCCTCATTCTTGGAGGGTTATCTGAAAATCGGTAGGGGGCCGTTTGCACCGGCCCCCGTGGGCGGAAGGTATCACCCGTTGGGGGCGAATTTCAAGCGATCAAAGGGACCCTTTGGCAATCAAACGGGCTCACGGCGCGACCCCGTCGTCGGTTCCTGAGCGAGCCCTAAGGCTGACGTTTCATCAACTCCAGCCAAAGCGCTTCATTCCAGGCCTCATAGGCAAGACCAACCGAGACCCGGAGCGCATCGGCAACGGACGCCACCGGAACATTTTCCTGCAGCGGATTGCGGCCCAAACGGCTGCGGGTAACGCCGTCGTAGATGACCTGCTTTTTCTCGTGATCAAAAAACATATGGGTCGAAAAAACTTCATCTAGGTTAATGGCGAGATTAAGAATATCTATGGTAATCTGATGTAGAGCTGGCTGGCGTACCAGATAAGGGCCTTCAGTCAGGAACATGGGTGTTGAAAAAACGGCCCGCTGATCGTTTTGCTGGCACTTCCAATCGACCTCATAATCGCCAATTTTAAAGACCTGCCCTTCGGCTTCCGATTTTCCGACAAAAGTCAGCACATAGTCACAGGTTGGACGGCCACCACCGGACAGGGTACCGGTAATTTCTTCCGCGATGGCGCTTTCAATTACCGGATAAAGCACGGTCTCATAAACGAACCCAACATCCTTACCCTGATCACGGTAGGCAATCCATCCGCCTTTGGCTCGGCCGACCGCATCAATGCGGTCGCCCTCCCGCAATTTGCCAATACGTTTTGACGTCTGGCTCGGTTTGGCGCGGATGTTGACGTCCTTGCGGACCACATAAACGGCGTCAAAGGCTGTGATTTCGGCACCAAGAAATGGCACAGTTTGCAGCACCGGGGTTACGGTCTCCTGGGCCCCGCTCTTGGGCGACACCAACGGCAATAGAACCGCCAGGATTAAGGCCGTGGCGCAACGATTTATCCTGATAACAGTCAATCCATCCATAATCATTTACATCCGAGACGCGTACGGGTTCCCTACTATACCTTATATACCTTTCCAAACCATTGATAACATGGATACTCTTGCCAATGCCTGTTGTTGAGCTATCGACACTTAAATCGCACCTGGAACCCAATCGGTGTTTGCTCGGCCTCGATCTGGGCAGCAAATCCATCGGCCTCGCGGTTTCCGACCCGTCGTTGCTGATCGCCAGCCCGATCGATACCCTCAAACGCCGCAAGTTTACCGCAGACGCTCACCGTTTAATCGCCCTGAATCACCAGCGTCAAATTGGTGGCTGGGTTATGGGCCTGCCCATCGAAATGGACGGCACCGAAGGCGCACGTTGCCAATCGACCCGTCAGTTTGCCGAAAACATTATAGGACTTTCCGACCTGCCCATCGCATTTTGGGATGAACGGTTGAGTTCCTCTGCGGTCAATCGGTTTTTAATCCATGAGGCCGATATGACGCGAAAACGGCGCAGCCAAGTGGTTGATAAAATGGCCGCCGCCTATATCTTGCAGGGCGCACTCGATTCCTTTGGTTTCCGACGCCTATGACCGCTGTTTCTGCGGCCATCACCCCGCTGTATCTGTTAGTGGCTTTTGGGTTTTTATTGCGCAGGCGCAATCTGTTTGGCCCCGGATTCTGGGACACTATCGAACGCCTGGTCTTTTATTATCTGTTTCCGGCCCTGTTGGTATCACGCATTGGGTCGGCCGATCTGACAGGGCTTAACGTTTTGCCCCTGGCCGCCGTTTTAATCGGCGGGACATTGTTCGTCAGTTGTGGAGCGCTTTTGATCAAACCCCATTTATCCATGCCGGACAGCACCTTTGTCTCGACCTTCCAGGGCATTACACGGCCCAATACGTATTTGGGATTGTCGATTGCTGCAGCGCTTTATGGCAATGCCGGCATTGCCCTGGTCGCGGTTTGCATCGTCGCCGTCATTCCTCTGGTGAATTTTCTGGCCGTTGTCGTCCATTTGCGCTGGGCCGATAATGGCCGGCCTCGGCCACCCCTCACCTGGGCTTCGGCCCTGACTGACAGTTTGCGTAACCCGGTCATCGCCGGATGTTTGATTGGCGCTGGTGTCAATATTTCGGGCCTCGGATTGCCCCCCGTTGTCGGGCCTTTTTTGATTCTGATCGGCAAGGCCGCCCTGCCCCTTGGGCTGATGGCCGTCGGTGCAGGCCTTGATTTTTCCAGTTTCGGTGGCCAGCGCCCTATTCTGCTGTGGACGGCAGCAGTTAAATTGTTATTTCTGCCGTTTATCACCTGGATTCTGTGTGTCAATTTTGCCGTCGAAGGCGTATCCCAAGCCGTTTGTGTTCTGTTTGCCGGCCTGCCCGTGTCGGCGACCTCCTATGTCATGGCCCGGCAAATGGGCGGCGATGGCCAACTGATGGCCGCCGTCGTCACCACAACCACTCTGCTCGCGACGGTGACCCTGCCGTTGATTGCTTCGTTTTATCACTAACCGAATTTTTATTTAGGGTCAGGACTCATTAATTTCATGCAATTCTGTTTGTCCGTAAGCTTACGAATACAAGAAAACAAGCGCAAGGACATGCCGGGCATATTCGAGCCTTGTTTTCGCAGAAGGCGTGAGCTTCCTGGCAAACCCCTTGGGGCGGGGTGCTTTATCTCTCTGGCTTCGTTGAAAAAACTTGAAAACCATGAGGTTTCTTGCGTCTTTCCGCCTTACCGATAAGAAAAATCACCTCCGCAGAATGGATGAAATTAATGGGTCCTGACCCTAGCTTCTTGTTTATTCTTGCAAACATCCTCCGATCTAAATTCGCTCATTAATATTTAATTTTACACTTTATAAGTTTATAATTTATCTTACGCATCTTATGGTTTAGTCTATGATCTACACGTTCACTATGGAAATATGGATACAACCTGCGTACCCCTAAAAACCAGAGGACATCACAATGAGGGAATATACTAACTTTTTGGAGGTCTCCAAATACATCGTCGACCTGGAAAATCAAATTCGAGATTTAGGAATAGAAATCGAGTTGCGTACCGATTTCGGTTATCTGATACGTTTATCGGAAGTCCTTCCCGATAAACCCTATCCAACCGCGATGTTTAACCCGCTGCATCATAATATTGACCACACCAATGGATTTTGGATCAAGGGCACAAACGAAAACAATGAAATTGTTCACGTGCAAGCTGTACGGTACGATGATTTTACAGGTACAAATCTCGCACGTGAATGCGAGAATTTAACCGCATTTTATTTGGACCCCGAAGTTAGCGCGGAAGATGCGGAATGGTGCCAATCTTTTGCACCTGTCGCAAAACAAATCACCGGTCCAACCTGCTACCACGGCGAAGTCTGGTTTCGAGGAGGCGTAGGTGGGTACCGGGGCAAAGGACTTTCAAAACTTCTGCCCCGACTGGCGATGGCATTAGCTTTGTTAAAATGGAACCCAAGTTTCATGTATGGATTTGTCTATGACCGCCTCGTCAGTACCGGTGTCATAATGCAATATGGCTATTCACACACTCAACAGAACGTCGTTTATTGGCACCGGCCCAGTCGCGAAAAGCCGCTGGACGTTTGGATTGTATGGATGTCTCGTCAGGATCTTATTGACATGGTGTCAAGAGACCAGGAACGGAATATCGATTCCCTCGTTCAGGTCAGACAGGCAAATCAACGCGGGAGTTCCATCCTCAAGACTGCCGCGGAATAGAAACCTTTGGTACGATGACCAGATCGGCTCGTCATCTGGCCGTTGCATTATTGCCCTTATCTGATCCATACGCGGTTCATCTCTTCCCATTACGTCTGAATAGGCCGCTGAGGCGCGCATTGAATAATAAGCCCCAGGAGTGTCACTGTCGTACTTCGACCCATTCGCCAACTTTGCCCACGCGGCCCCATATACTTTCGCATTGGCTGATCGATGCCCGGCATTCGCGATTATCATCTGATCCTCTTTCTCATCGGGTTTGTATACCAACAAATAAGGCATTAATTCTCGAAAATCAGGATCACCTAAATCGCCGCCGGTTTTTTCATAGATATGGACACACTTATCTATTAATTGGGTCCGATTAACATCGCTCCTGAGGCCTAATGTTTTGAGGAAAAATCGGTCGATTAATTTTACATTACGGAAATGCTTTGTACCTTGAATGCGGTCAATTGCAGTCGTTACGTGTTTGTATATTTCGCTGTGCCAAGCATCGATATAAAAGCAAATTCGCGTTGTATATTGACAACAAAAGTCCTCTAAAAATGTCGTTATCGTATCGATCGTTAAGGGATGAACCGTACGTACATTCCAACGAATTTCTATTTTTTTGAAACGAGTGTCTATTTTTATCCGAACCATGCCCATTAACCCAAAGGCGATTTTTCGGTCTCTTAACCGCGAATCGAAATCTTGATTAGAAGCATTGCTGGGAAGAAGTGGGTCAAATTTATTCCAGCTGCCAGCGTCGTCTACCCAGTAGACGCCACTTCCTTGGGGTCCGCCACCGAGGCGAACCCTTCCAAATTCTCCCCAAAACTCAAGCATTCCAATTCGCTTTTTAAGGTTGTTTAACTGGCTTTCGAAAAGGCCTTAATCAATCCAAAAACCTTGTCCTTAACGTCACCATCGGGCATTTCGTCGAGCATCCGCGCGACCCGAATGGTGCGATCCGGCAAGGCCCCATCATCGGCACCTTCAACGGCATCGGAAATCTGGCTTTCGTCCAGTCCCTCGTAGAAGTAGGTGATTGGTAGCCCCAGGACCCGGGAAATTGCCCACAACCGGGAAGAACTGACCCGATTGGTGCCATTTTCATATTTTTGGACTTGCTGAAAACTGATATTCAGTTTCTGTGCAAGACCGTCCTGGGTTAGGTTTTCAACAAGTCTGGCTTGTCTAAGTCGACGTCCGATTTCGGCGTCCAGGTGATTGGTGACACGCATTTTAGCTCCTTAAAAAAGATCATCTATCATTACACTAAATGGCATTGTATGCAACTATACTTACAGCAATGTGTCTTGCATACCATATTATGCATCAAAGTCCAACAGTTTAAGCAACTCACCGCCATGGCGTTTAAACAGACGATGGGCTTGGTCGTCGAAAGTGCTTTTCCAAATTCCATGTTCCAGATCGAGAGGCGAGACATCCCAGGCCGCGTCGGCGCAAGCCTGGATAATCTCCGGCGTCACTTCAACCTGGGCATAACCGAGAACCGTCTGCACCACGTCGGCTGTCGCCCCGGTGATGTCATCACAGCGAATTTCAAGGTACCGGTCCGGATGACGTCGGCCAAAAGCCCTGGCCGAACCGATACTCCGCCCCCAGGCCTGGGCAAAGGTTTCGACGAAATCTGCGAAAGTCGGATACTGTTTTGGAAAATCACCGCGACTGATGCCCAAATTAAACTCCCAGGCGGAGACCGCCTCGTCCCGTCCATCGCGGACCACGTGCAGGATATGAGCATGCGGCAACACCCGGTCCAGAACGTCCAAACTCAAAACATGTTCGGGGGTTTTCTCGACCAGGCAAATCGGATCGCGCCCATCCAACCACCGATCCAGGGCCAGACCTATGGCGGTTTTCAACATATGATCCACATCGTTGTAGGTGTAACCGGCGGCATTGCCCGGCAGGCCCGCCAATTGCAGACGGTTACCAATCTTTTCGCTTTCCAGGTTGTAGTCATCAAAAGCCTTGGCAATTTTTGGGAACAACACATCAGTGAAATGGCCTTCTCCCTTGGCACAGATGTCCGGGTGGGTATCCATACATTGCTGGACCCAGGCTGTTCCCCACCGCGTTGCACCGACAATTAAGACCAGCCGTTTGTCAAACAGGTCCCGCAATCGATCATGGGCGACGGTGAATGCGCTTTGTGTCAAGGGGGCGTCCTTTTTAAACCTCGATCTTGGTCGAACGGCGACGACCCTGAACCCGGGACCGCAAATTGTATATCCGTCCGTTTGCCCGGAAGGGTACGTAGACAGGAAGCCAAGCGCAAGAACATGCAGGCAATATTCGTGCATTGTTTTCAGCCCGGGTGTGCACTTGCAAATAAACCCCATCGTGCGTTTTCTGGCGCACCCCCTGGCGGCACCGAATTCGACCCGCCGGCGGTGCTGAAACGTCAGAGTTTGCTAAGCGAGGCGGACGCTCATCCGCTCAACCACAGGGGATACTTAACGCCGCAGTTCGGATGCAACCAAAGGCCGCCCGTCGCGGAAAGGGCAAGCAGAAACGGGCATCAAAAAGAGTAATTCAGTATCTTGATTAGAACCGCACGGGTTTCTATAGTCCCGCCCTATGAACGAAGATGAGCAGACCCCACCGCGATATCTCCGTCGGCATCTCCTCGGCATAGAGGGGTTATCGCCGGAAGAAATTACGAGTCTTCTTGATCGATCCGAAACCTACGTTCTGCAAAACCGCCAGGTCAATAAAAAGAAGTCAATCCTCAGCGGACGGACCATCATTAATCTGTTTTTTGAAGACTCAACCCGGACCCGGACCTCCTTCGAACTGGCAGGAAAACGCTTGGGCGGCGATGTGATTAACATGTCGGTGTCGACAAGTTCCGTCAAAAAAGGCGAAACTCTGATCGATACGGCGATGACCCTAAACGCCATGCATCCTGATGTCCTGGTTGTACGTCACCATGAATCCGGGGCGGTTTCCCTGTTATCTGAGAAGGTCAATTGCGCCGTCATAAACGGCGGTGATGGTGCGCATGAGCATCCGACGCAAGCCTTGCTGGATGCCTTGACGATCCGACGAAGACTGGGCCGCTTAGGCGGTCTGGTGATTGCCATTTGCGGCGATATTTTACATTCCCGGGTCGCCCGCTCAAATATTCATTTGCTTAACACCATGGGTGCCCGGGTGCGCCTTATCGCCCCCAACACTCTACTTCCGGCTGAGGTCGAACGGTTAGGTGTGGAAGTCTTTCAGGACATGGCGGAAGGCTTGAAAGGCGTAGACATTGTGATGATGCTGCGCCTACAACGGGAACGGATGCAGGGCAATTTTTTCCCGTCTATTCGCGAATATTTCAAATTCTTCGGTTTGGATGAGGCTAAACTTTCCAATGCCAAGGACAACGCCTTGATCATGCATCCGGGGCCGATGAACCGGGGCGTCGAAATTGATTCAGATCTGGCTGACGACTTTGGCCGCAGTGTCATCCGCGAGCAAGTCGAGATGGGTGTAGCCGTACGTATGGCCTGCCTTGAAGTGTTAACGGCTAATCTCGACGCCCTGGACACCAGGAATTTGTGATGGCACCATCCAATGAAAGTCCGACCCACCGTCTCTATACCAATGCCCGGATCATTGATCCGGCCAGTGGCCGTGACGAATTGGCTGGTATTTTATGTAACGGCGAGATCGTTGCCGATATCGGTGCCCATCTGAACAACGGCAAACCGCGTGCCAACTCGAAACTGATTGACTGCCAGGGCCTGTGCCTGGTCCCCGGCCTGATCGACATGCGGGCCCATTTGGGCGAACCCGGTGAAGAGCATAAAGAAACCCTTGAAACCGCAGGGAGATCCGCCGTTGCCGGTGGCGTGACCACCATTATCTGCTTGCCCAATACCCAACCTGTGATTGATGATATGTCGGGCGTCGAATTTGTCGCCCGTCGGGCCCGTAAACTGGGGCTTAGCAAAGTCTACCCCTACGGGGCCGTCAGTAAGAACCTGGAAGGTCGGGAAATCGCAGAACTGGGCATGCTGAAGGAAGCCGGTGCCGTTGCATTTACGGACGGGTTTCATACCATTGCCGACATCCAGCTTATGCGACGTACCCTCAGTTATGCCAGCACCTTCGGTTTATTGATTGTCCAGCATCCCGAGGAACCAAACCTGGCCCGCGACGGTGTTATGAACGCCGGTGAAACAGCAACACGCCTGGGTCTGACAGGAATCCCCAGGGAAGCGGAAATTATTATTGTCGAACGCGATATCCGTTTGGCTGAATTGACCGGAGGCCGCCTGCATTTTGCCCATTTGTCAACTTCGGACGCCATTGATGCGGTGCGCCAGGCTAAAGCCCGTGGATTGGCCATTACCTGTGACACATCGCCGCCCTATTTTGCCCTCAATGAACTGGCCATCGGTGACTACCGGACCTTCGCAAAACTGTCGCCGCCGTTACGCGCTGAGTCTGACCGCCAAGCGGTTATTGAAGGTCTCAAGGATGGCACCATCGATGCCATTGCATCAGATCACTGCCCGCAGGACGAAGAATCGAAACGACTGCCATTTAGCGAGGCGGCACCGGGTGGTGTTGGCCTGGAAACCCTGCTGCCGATTACTCTTGAGCTTTACCACAACGGTCATCTTACCTTGTTGCAGGCCTTCGATTTGGTAACCCGCCGACCAGCCGAGTTGCTGGGATTGGAAACCGGACGCCTGGAAACCGGACGCCGGGCTGATTTCACGATCGTCGATATTGAGCGCGGCTGGAAGGTCGAGGACAAGACCCTCAAATCGAAATCGAAAAACTCGCCCTTTGATGGTCGCCCCGTCCAGGGACGGGTTCTGAAAACGGTTATTGATGGCCGTCTTGTATTTGACGCGACCGACTGACCATGGACAGCTTTATCTCCCATCTCACTGAAACCAATGCGATCGCCGGCTTTTTGGGGTACGCGCTGGGATCCATTCCCTTTGGCCTGGTATTTACCCGTCTTGCTGGATTGGGCGATATCCGCGACATCGGGTCCGGTAACATTGGTGCCACCAACGTTTTACGCACGGGCAATAAGGTGCTGGCCTTTCTGACCCTGGTCTGCGACAGCGGCAAGGGAGCTGCGGCGGCCATCAGTGCGGCATTATGGCTGGGTACGGAAGCGGGGCTGGTTGCCGGGTTTATGGCCGTTTTTGGCCACAATTTTCCTATCTGGCTAAAATTTAAGGGCGGAAAGGGCGTGGCGACAACCTTAGGGGTCCTGTTGGCCAGCAGTTGGATGGTTGGCGCAGCGGCTTGCGCCACATGGGCCTTCGCCGCCGGTATTTTTCGTTATTCGTCGCTGGCTGCCCTGCTCGCCCTGGCCACTGCTCCTGCCTTTGCCTGGTGGTTCGGACGCCTTGACATCAGTCTGATGGCGGCGGCTTTGGCCTTGTTGGCTATCGTCAGACACCACCAGAACATTGGCCGTTTGATCCGCGGCGACGAAAGCAAAATTGGCGGTTCGTCCAAATAACAATCGGCCAAAAGGTTTCCGGCGATTTTTGGATCATTCGTTGCGGTTTTGCATAATTTGTTGGGCAATTGATCCGCAACCCATACCCGGCACTGGTCGGTTAATCTGAAAATGGCGTTAACCGGCCCCGCCCGAGCTTTACAAACCGAAACATAACGTAATCAAGATCGGTCTGATCGTGTGATAGAATTTATCCAGATATTACCGGAAAACTCGATAATCCCTTTATGTTAGGTGTTTTTTACATACCTTGAAATTGACGGTTCGAAAACCCATCAAAATGGAAGTGCTCCACAATGAACCCTTTGGCTGCTTGCCGCGAATTTGGGAAACTATTCACCCTGCAAATGATTTTGTCGTTTTTGTTTTCGGCTGTCGTTTTTGCCAAACCTCCCGAGTCTTCGAAACCGCTTCGTATCATACTAAATAACTGGACCAGCCAAATCGTCCTGTCGAAGGTATTGGGCCAGATTTACAAAACATATGGATACAAGGTCGCATATGTTGAACTGGAAACCAAAAACCAGTGGAGCCATTTGCATCGGGGGCTGGAACATATTCAGGTCGAGGTGTGGGAAGGAACCATGGCGGCCGACTTCGAGCGGGTGTTGAAATTCGGCCAAATTGTTGACGTCGGGACCCACAGCGCGACAACGCGTGAAGAATGGTGGTACCCCGAGTATGTGGAGAAGGTCTGCCCTGGATTGCCCGATTGGCGGGCCCTGAGGACATGTGCGTCCCTGTTTGCCGACGGTGACACCAGCAAGCTCGGTCGATATCTGGCTGGTCCCTGGGAAAAACCCGAACGCGCCCGCATAAGAGCCCTGGACCTTGGGTTTCGTGTCGATGCGGTTAAACATGCCGACGATCTGTGGGTTGCCCTCAAAAAAGCAAATGCCAACAACAAACCGATCGTATTGTTTAACTGGAGTCCCAACTGGGTCGAGGACAGATATAAGGGAAAATTTGTCGAGTTTCCAGACCACCATGCGCGTTGTGAAACGGATCCCTCCTGGGGTGTCAATAGGCAACGAAAACACGATTGCGGCAATCCAAAAAACGGGTGGCTTAAAAAAGTGGCATGGATTGGCTTACAGAACAATTGGCCCTGCGCAGCCGCCATCCTCCGGGATCTGGATTTCACCAACCCCATGATCAGCAATTTGGCCGCCCTTGTCGACGCCGATGGCCTCACCCACGATCAGGCCGCAGACCGCTGGTTGTCTGAGAATAAACCGGTGTGGAGCCGCTTAGGGAAAACCGCTTGTACGGGGTAGACCTCATTGCCTCAGCGGCCGCTCCAGTTTCGGTATTTCAGAGGCATCCCCTGCCATATACATTTGCAAAAATGGCTACCCGTTTTGATTTTGAGGTGAGCCTATGAGAGGTCGCAAAACGTCGGTCCCTCTGCGCAAACGGATTGCCTATAAGCAAACCCGTGACGTTGTCCTGATCTCATTTGCCGTAGGATTTCTGCTCAGTCTCATTCAGGTTTATTTTGATTTCAAAAGCGAAATTCAAACCTTTGACGAAACCGTTCATCAGGTTGTCAGTACCGTCCATCAAACCGCAGCCCGGGCGGCCTACAATCTTGAAATCGAACTGGCAGAGGAAGTCGCCCAAGGGCTTTTTGCGTTTAAGTCAATCGTCGGTGTCAGCATTCACGACAACATTGGTACCGAACTGACCCGACAGTCCAGGCCGGAACCGGAAACACAAACGATCTTGTCGGTGGATAGTTTCAGATGGATTACCGACGTGATCTTTGGTGGATTAAAAGAACACAGAATTGAATTGAGGTTCGCCGAGGATGCGGCCGTTTCCGCAGGCGAAATTCGCGTTAAAACGGCACCCTATTTGGTTGCCATCGAATTGTTTCAACGATCCGTTTTCACAATGATATTAGACGTCGTACGCACTCTTTTTCTGGCTGTGATTTTGAGCCTGGCCTTTTATCACCTGCTGGCAAAACCCCTCTATCTGATGTCGACCGCACTCACCAAAGCGGATCCGGACCAGCCGGAATTAACCCGGTTGACGACATCCGAGCGCAATCGGGATGATGAGTTTCATATTCTGGCGGAATCCATTAACTCACTTTTGCGGATTATCGGCGAGCGCAACCAGGAGCGCAACGAGGCTGAAGAAATCCTCCGCCAGACAGGCCTGTCGCTTGAAAACACTGTCAAAAAAAGGACCGCCGAATTGCAGTCTACTGCCCTGGCAGCCGAAGCCGCAAATCTTGCCAAGTCGAATTTTCTGGCAACCATGAGCCATGAAATCCGGACCCCCCTAAACGGCGTATTGGGGTTGGCACAGCTCCTAAAAGATACGCACCTGGATCAGGATCAAATCAAAAAAGTAGAGACCATTCTGTCGTCTGGAAAAACCCTGCTGTCGATCATCAATGACGTCCTGGATATGAGTAAAATTGAGGCCGGCGGACTGGAACTTGAAAACCATCCATTCAACTTACGAAATCTCATATCAACCATCACCACACCCTTTCAAGGTTTAGCCGATGACAAAGGATTAGACCTCGTCGTCGATGATGGTGTCGGTTCTCAACTGATAGTTAAAGGCGATGCGCATCGTTTACGCCAAATTTTATGGAACCTCTTGAGCAATGCGATCAAATTTACGGAAGCCGGGAAAATTACCCTGACCATAGAGGAACTTCCCGACGTCGGCAGTCCCGTGGTAAACATTAATGGCCATGTTCTGCACTTTTCGGTCCGCGATACGGGTGCCGGGATTGCGGCGCATCGGGTTGATGCCATTTTTGATGCCTTTACCCAGGAAGACAACACAATCACCCGCAAACACGGGGGAACCGGTCTCGGGCTGTCTATCGTTAAGGAGCTGACGGAATTAATGGGCGGCTCGATCGATGCGGAAAGTGATCTTGGTAAAGGCACAACATTTCATGTGTATTTACCCTTTGACCGGGCGACAAAATCCGAAGCGGATGCCATCTCCTTGCGCAAAACCTACGACCGGACCCAAACCATCGAACCACTTAATATTTTGCTTGCCGAAGACAATGAAGTGAATGCCGTCATCGCTAAAGCATTTCTGGAGAAATTCGGGCACAAGGTTAATCACGTCGAAAACGGCAAATTGGCCGTAGAGGCGTCCAGGGACGGTTGGGCAGATCTCATTTTAATGGACGTCCATATGCCAGAAATGAACGGCATCGATGCGACCCAGGCAATCCGCGCAACACATATCGGCAAAAACCTGCCGATTATCGGGGTGACCGCTGAAGCCTTTGCCGAACGCCATGTGGTATTCATGGAAGCTGGAATGGACGGCGTATTAACCAAACCGTTCACGGAACTGCAATTGGCGGAAACTCTTGCGGCCCACAGAAAAAGAGAACGCCGGGGAATTTTGCGAACCCCTGCCCCAGAAGCCACTTCCTTACCCATCCAAAACAATTCGAACTCACGCGCCGAACCAGCCGCAGACTCCGGTATCCTACCGGCCGGCGATGCAGAAAAACTCAACTCATATCGGCAACAGTTGGGTGCTGATACCGTTTCAGCACTTTTGCATGAAGCGCAAACCGCCTTAAAATCCCGATTCGAAGAGGTACAGCAAGGCGTTCAGGACGGTGATTCCGCTCAAGTCCGCGAAGCGGCCCACGCCATGAAAGGTGTCAGCGACTCTATGTTCGCGAGCCGGGTTTGCCGACTGGCGGCGATCATCGAGGAAAAATCATCCGATGTCACGGCTCTTCAAACTCTCATGCCGGAAATGGAAACAGCCGTACAAACGGCGATCGTCTGGTGGCGGGCCGAGGCCAGCCAAGCCGCACCCGGGCCCAAGACCAATGACAATGTGAAGTCGCCGTGATCTTTCGCCTTACAACCGGCCGCGAAAACTGCGGACCCTAACGGAGAAAAGATCCGATCTTTGTCTGATACACAATAAATCCAAAGCCTGTGGTTCTGTTGGATCAGCAATAAATTTATCCACCATCGCTTCCTGTTACAGGATGAAGTCGTCTGCCCATGCACCCATTTAACCACCCCGCAGCTGCCGCTGGAAAACGATGTGCAGGTTCACACCGCCCTTGACCTGCCCTTTAAAAATGAATTAAAATGCACTCTATGGATGACCAAAATGACTATTCACTATCGTATAAAGAGCAATTGGATCGTCTCCGTCTGATTCGCACAGGCAAGGTCGGGCCGATTACCTATCATCGCCTGATATCCCGCTTTGGGACACCATCTGCAGCCCTTGAAGCGTTACCGGAACTCTCCCAACGCGGCGGTGCAACAAAACCTGTGAATGTGTGTACGGTGGCTATGGCGGAACAGGAACTTGCCGCTTGCCATGCCGCTCAGGTACAGATCATCGGCTGTGGTGACGCCGCTTATCCTCCCCTGCTCAAACAAATTGACGATGCTCCGCCCCTGCTTTTTGTTCGCGGCAGAAGCGCCTTGTTGGGCAAAAAATCCATTGCCGTCATCGGCTCGCGAAACGCATCAACCAATGGCATACGGTTTGCTGAAAAGATTGCCAGAGATCTTGGCTATAATGGATTACTGATCGCCTCTGGCCTCGCCCGAGGTATCGATGGAGCCGCCCACCGGGGCGGGCTGGATACAGGGACCGTTGCGGTCATGGGTGGCGGTGCTGATATTATCTATCCCCGTGAAAACGCCGCCCTTTATTCGCACATAGCCGATCAGGGTGTAATTATATCGGAAATGCCGGTGGGCACACACCCGAAAGCCGCGCATTTTCCGCGGCGCAATCGGATCATTTCAGGAATAGCGCGCGGCATTGTCGTGGTCGAGGCCGCCCCTCAGTCAGGCTCACTGATCACCGCCCGAATGGCACTGGAACAAAATCGTGAGGTGTTTTCCGTACCAGGCTCGGCCCAAGACCCCCGTGCCCGCGGCACCAATGATTTGATCCGACAAGGAGCAATTTTAACCGAACAGGCATCGGATGTCCTTAACGTTATAAATCCGCAATGGCAGGTTCAGTCTCCGCCATTGCCGCCCGACGCCCCGCCCGTGCCAGAACTGCCTTGCCTTGCCGACGCTGAAGACACAAACGAAATCCGAACCTGGTTAAAAACGCGCCTGGGACCAACACCTGTTGATCTCGATGATCTGACCAGGGAATTTCAGGCACCGGCCCCCCTGTTATCGGAAGTTCTTATGGAGCTGGAACTGGCAGGCCGGCTAGAGCGGCATCCGGGTAATCGCATATCGGCGCTGGTTTAAACCGACAGCCAACATCCTGATCCGCCAGGCCCCTGCCCCTTAATTGCGATTTTTATAGGATCGCGTACCAGTGTTATATATAAGGAGTAACGCCGATCCGTCGTGAATTGGTATTTCGCCGGTGGGGCGTGCAAACATTTGACATTACCGCCCCTTTAACGTTCCCGACCCTTTAACGTTCCCGACCCTTTGACTTTCCGCCAAGCGTCAACGACAGGTTTGGCGGCCGTCGTCAATTGAATTGGCGACGCCAAAATCGACTGGTGTAATCACCGCAACAAACAGAGCTATGGCTTAGCTCTGTGCCGCCTACAGCTGGGATCTCCTGGAAGCAGAAAACACCCCCCAAAAGCTCTGTATAATTATCTGCAAGAGTTACTTTTTTCAGATCAATTTATTGCCAATTTAAGGATCTGGCGAAAATAAAAATTAAAAAAAATGGCGTTACGCTGTTGACGTAAGGGGAAAGAACAGACAAGTCTCCCCCTCTAGCGCGTCAAACCCGGCGAATAAACTAAGTCCAAAAAACACCGCTTTTGCGGTGTGTATAAAACGGAAACAACCAACCAATGACAAATGTTGTCGTCGTCGAATCGCCTGCGAAGGCCAAAACAATCAACAAATACCTGGGCAGCGACTATCAGGTATTTGCCAGTTACGGGCATATTCGCGACCTTCCTGCGAAGGACGGGTCCGTTCGTCCGGACGATGATTTTGATATGGATTGGGAAATCGACGCCAAGGCCGCAAAACATGTGAAAGACATCTCGCGGGCACTTAAGGGTGCCGATCATTTGTTTCTGGCAACGGATCCGGACCGTGAAGGTGAGGCCATTTCCTGGCACGTTCAGGAGGTATTGAATGCTAAAAATTTATTAAACGGTGTTAAAGTCGAGCGGGTTGTGTTCAACGAAATCACCAAAGACGCTATCATCGACGCCTTTAATCACCCGCGGGAACTGGATTCTGAATTGGTTCATGCCTATTTAGCCCGTCGGGCCCTTGATTATTTGGTGGGTTTTAACCTGTCACCTGTACTCTGGCGTAAATTGCCCGGCAGTCGTTCCGCCGGTCGGGTCCAGTCCGTTGCCTTACGCCTGATATGCGAACGCGAAACTGCGATCGAAAACTTTAACGCCGATGAATTCTGGAGCGTCAGGGTCAAATTTTTGACCGAGGACGGTAAAGCCGTACTTGCCAACCTGACCCATTTAAATGGCGAAAAATTGGATAAACTGTCCATCGGCACCGAAACGGCGGCCCTGGCAGCGGTTGCAGCCATATCCGAGCGTGATTTTAAAGTCGCAGACATCGAGCAGAAAAAATCCCGCCGCAATCCCGCCGCACCGTTTACCACCTCGACCTTACAACAAGAAGCGTCGCGAAAATTGGGATTTGCCACCAAACGAACCATGCAGATTGCCCAACGCCTCTATGAGGGTGTGAGCCTGGGTGGAGATACGGTAGGCCTCATTACCTATATGCGAACAGATGGTGTGACCATGGCCGGCGAAGCCATTGCCGGTTGCCGCAGCCTGATTGGCAATGATTACGGCACGTCCTATGTGCCGGCCGAGGCACGCGTTTATAAGTCAAAAGCAAAAAACGCTCAGGAAGCCCACGAAGCGGTACGTCCAACCGATGTGTCACGGCGCCCCAAAGACATTACCGGCTTTTTAGAGCCGGACCAGCTCAAGCTCTATACCCTGATCTGGCAGCGAACCGTGGCAAGTCAAATGGAATCGGCCATTCTTGATCAGGTCGGTGTTAATATCGGATCCCCGGATAAACAAGTTACGTTACGCGCCACGGGCTCCGTAGTTGCGTTTGACGGCTTTTTCCGACTGTATCAGGAAGGCAAAGACGACAGCGACGCCACCGATGACGGAGAAGATAAAATATTGCCGCCCATGAAACAGGGCCAGGAAATGAAGACCGGCGACGTCAACCCGGATCAACATTTCACCCAGCCGCCGCCCCGCTTTTCTGAAGCCAGCCTTGTAAAAACCATGGAAGAACTGGGTATTGGCCGCCCGTCGACCTATTCCAGCATCATTTCCGTGTTGCAGGATCGCAACTATGTTCGCCTGGAAAGCCGTCGTTTTACACCGGAAGACCGGGGCCGCGTGGTCACCACCTTCCTGGAAAGTTATTTCACCAAATATGTGGCCTACGACTTTACCGCAGATCTTGAAAACAAACTCGATGACATTTCTGGCGGGCGCATTGATTGGAAAACCGTTTTGCGGGATTTCTGGGGGGCCTTTAATTCCGCAGTTGGCGAAACCAAGGACTTGCGGGTATCGGAGGTTTTGGATCGCCTGGACGAAATTTTAGGCCCACACTTCTTCCGTGCAGGCCCCGATGGCAAGGATCCACGCAAATGCCCGACGTGTGACGACGGCAGGCTCAACCTGAAGCTCGGTAAATTTGGCGCTTTCATCGGTTGTAATAATTATCCGGAATGCCGCTTTACTCGCCCCCTGGCAGTGACCGATGGCAGCACCGACGATTTGGCGGCAAGCGGCCCCAAGGAATTGGGACTGGATCCGGTAACCGGCAAAATGGTGACCCTACGCAAGGGCCCCTATGGCCACTACGTGCAATTGGGCGAAGAGGAAGAACTTCCTGCGGAACCCGTCGGCGAAGGCAAAAAACCGAAAAAACCAAAAAAAATCAAACCCAAACGGTCATCGCTTACCAAGGCCATGGACCCGACCAGCGTTGATCTGGATTTAGCGCTGGGGCTGTTATCGCTGCCGCGCGAAGTGGGAATTGACCCGGAGACCGGCAAAATGATTTCGGCGGCAATCGGTCGGTTTGGTCCTTACATCAAACTGGAAGCCACTTATGTGTCACTCAAGGGAGACGACGATGTCCTGACCATTGGCCTCAACCGGGCAGCGCATTTGATGGCCAATGCGCCTAAAAAAGACCCGCCCGTCGAATTGGGTATGCATCCTAAAAACAAAAAACCCGTCACATTGCGCAAGGGTCGTTGGGGTCCCTATGTGATGCACGGTCGAGCCATGGCGACGTTACCGAAAGACATGGAACCGGAAAACATCGATCTGGCAAAGGCCATCGAACTGCTGGATGCAAAAGCAGGTAAGGGCGGTAAAAAAGCGGCGGTAAAAAAGCCAGCGGCTAAAAAGCCAGCGGCTAAGAAAAAAACAGCAGCAAATAAGAAAACCGCCGCGAAAATCAATCCGGCGCAGGTTGAACCGGCCACCGAACCCGAGGCGGCGGCAGAATAACGCCGCCCGCGCCCAGACTCAAATCGGCCAATCATGACCCGCAACCCCAAAGTTATCGCCCCCTTGCCGACACAGGAAGAAGTCCTGGCCTATGTTCAGGACAATCCGGAACGGGCCGGCAAACGTGAAATTGCTCGCGCATTTAAATTGAATGCCGACCAGAAGCGGGATTTAAAAAAACTGCTCCGCGAAATGCAACAGGCCGGTGTGCTGGAGAAAAACCGTGGCCGAAAATTCTCCGAACCCGGCAAACTTCCAAATGTCACTGTTTTGGAAATTATCGGCCCGGACGACGACGGCGACGTGCAGGCGCAACCGGTCAATTGGCTAGGTGATGTTCTACCTGTTATTTTCATGGAGCGGAACCGCCGGGGACAACCGGCGCCGGGTAAGGGCGACCGGGTATTGGCGCGCCTCACCGAAACCAAACCCGGCGTTTATACGGCACTAACCATTCGCCAGATTTCAGCCGCGCCAGGGCACATTTTGGGGGTGATTCGGCTAAGCGAAGGAGAAATTCGCATTCAGCCGACCGATCGGCGCAATAAAGGGGAAATGATTGTCCGTGCGGAAGACAGCCTGGGCGCGAAAGCCGGTGAACTGGTTCGGGCCGAGGTCTTGCCGGGCAAACGTCTGGGTTTGCGACACGCAAAAATTACCGAACGTCTCGAATCCATGGATGCGCCCGGTGCCATCAGCCTGATCGCCATCCACACCTACGATATCCCTAACACCTTTCCGGCCGATGCCGTCAAAACCGCCGAGTTGGCGACCGACCGCGCCCTCGACGCCCGTACGGACTTGCGCGATTTAGCTTTGGTCACCATCGACGGGGCCGACGCCCGAGATTTTGATGACGCGGTCTGGGCGGAACCCGATGCAGGCGAGGGCAATGTGGGCGGTTGGCATTTGATTGTCGCGATTGCCGATGTGGCCGCCTATGTAACGCCGGGAGATTCCCTTGACCGGGAAGCCCGAAAACGTGGAAATTCCGTTTATTTTCCCGACCGTGTCGTTCCCATGTTACCGGAAGCCCTGTCAAATGGCTGGTGTTCATTAGTTCCCGACGAAGACCGTCCCTGTCTGGCGGCCCACTTGTGGATTGATAAAAAAGGCCATCTTTTGCGGCACAAGTTCGTCCGCGGCCTGATGCGGTCGCATGCGCGATTGACCTATGAACAGGTTCAAAGGGCCCGCGACGGGCAAGTCGACGAGATCACTTCAGATTTGCTTGAGACAGTGATTACACCGCTTTATGGGGCTTTTTCCGTTCTCCAACACTACCGTGAAGAACGAAGTGCACTGGAATTGGAAGTTGCCGAACGGAAAGTAGAGATCGGTGACGATGGCAAAATTGCCAGCATATCGCCGCGCCAGCGCCTCGATAGCCACAAGCTGATCGAAGAATTTATGATCACCGCAAATGTCGCCGCCGCCCAGTCACTGGAAAAACTCAAACACCCCTGTATGTACCGCATTCATGACCGACCAAGCATCGAAAAAATAAATGCGTTTTCTGAATTTCTGGAAACCTTGGAGCTCCGTTTTGCCAAGGGTCAAGTCATCAAACCTCTTCAGTTTAATCAGATCCTGGAAAAGTCTCGTAATTCGGCGAACGTCCATATGATCAATCAAATGGTCCTGCGCACCCAGGCCCAAGCTGAATACAGTCCCAATAACATTGGCCATTTTGGTTTGGCCTTGCATCGTTATTGCCACTTCACGTCGCCCATTCGAAGGTACTCGGATTTACTGGTCCACCGGGCACTGATCGATGCCCATCGCCTGGGTAAGGACGGATTGAACAGCGATGGTGCGGATTTTGAAGAGTTAGGGGCACATTTATGCACGACCGAACGGCGCGCCGCGGCGGCCGAACGGGACGCCATGGATCGATTTGTTGCCGGGTATTTAGCGCCCCGCATTGGCGCCATTTTCCCTGCGCGAGTCAACGGGGTCACCCGCTTTGGATTGTTTATCACACTGGACGAAACGGGGGCTGACGGTTTGGTGCCCATTAGCAGTCTGCCCGGCGACTACTATGATCTTGATAAAACAGGCCATATGTTGATCGGACAAAATTCCGGAAACCTCTACCAATTAGGGCAAACCACCGACGTCATGTTGCGCGAAGCGTCACCTGTATCGGGCGGCCTGATATTTCAAATCATGGATGCGGGCGCGCCCCAACCCGGCCGTCGCCCCGGTGCCAAACGCGCCAAACCCCAGGGCCATCGCTCTGCAAAAAAGCGGGCGAAAAGCGGATCCAAAGGCGGTCGAAAAAACAAACGCACCTAGGGTTCTGCATCCTCAGAAAGTCGATTGCGGGTCTCGATTTGCCCCATCACAACATTATATGGCAAAATTAAACTCTATTGATGACGTGGCGGTAATAATCTAAGAAAATAGCGGTATGACTTTACGCAATCCTTCCAGCCGAACCCTTTGGGTGGTGCTGCTTGTCAACCTGCTTGTGGCCTGTACGACGCCAACGCCGCCCGTTGTCGAAAAGGCACCGGTATGGGCGGAGGCGGAAGAAGTGATTGCGTCCGGGTACCGTGCTGTCAGCGAAAAATACATTGAACCCCGGGCCATTGAACAGATTGCCCTGGACGGTATTCGAGGATTTTCGTCCGTTGACCCGGCGCTCACTGTCCTAACGGAAAACGCCCATGTTAAACTTTCCTATGCCGGGCGCGAGATTCATAGCTTAACCGCACCGGGGGCGGAAGATATAACCCAATGGGCCAAGATCACGTCCAAAATGGCGATTGCAGCCCGCGCCGTGTCGCAAGACATGCGTAACGCCAGCGCCGAAAAATTATACGAAGCTATCTTCGATGGCGTACTGTCCAAACTTGACCTGTTTTCCCGATATGCCGGTGCCGAGGACGCGCGCCGCAATCGGGCCCGGCGCGACGGATTTGGTGGCATCGGTATCCGTTACAAACGAACCAAAAACCAATTCCGGGTCCTGTCCGTCACCCCCCTGATGCCTGCCGCCGAAGCCGGCATCCAGGCCGACGACATCATCACCCATATTAACGCGAAACCCGTCGACAATTTGACAACCCGTGAGGTCACCGCGCAAGTGCGTGGCCCGACCCACACGACGGTCGTTCTGACCCTCACCAGAAAAGGCCTGGACACTCCGCTGGTCCACAAATTGAAGCGCCGGCACATTGTTCCTGTTACCGTTACAGAGAAACGAATGGGCAACATTGTTTATTTGAAAATCACCAGCTTCAATCAAGACACAGCTCGATCCCTTTCAGACAAACTGGATATCGCCATGGCGTCCATGGATGGTATTCCTAAGGGAATAATCCTGGATATGCGTGGCAACCCAGGTGGTTTGTTAAAACAATCGGTTAAGGCCGCAGATCTGTTTTTAACCCACGGCAACATCGTAACGACAAAAGGTCGACATGCCGACAGCCTGCATGTGTATGAAGCCGGTGGGCGCGACCTGACCGGCGGTCTTCCGCTGTTATTGCTTGTTGATGGAAAGTCGGCATCGGCGGCGGAAATTGTCGCAGCGGCCCTGCAGGACCGGGAGCGCGCGGTCCTTGTGGGGACCTCGTCGTACGGTAAAGGAACGGTACAAACCGTATTAAGGCTGCCTAACGACGGCGAAATCACCCTGACCTGGTCGCGGCTGATTGCGCCATCCGGATACATTTTACACGGCTTAGGCGTCCGTCCTGAACTTTGTGTGTCAACAAAACCTGTGAATGTCGAAAAAATGATTGATCGGGCGCTGAACAGGGGATTAAAAGTCAAATCAACCTTTGATCGGTGGCGCTCACCTGGGTTAAAGGACGACAGCAGCCGCGAAAAACTCCGTGCCAGTTGTCCAGCGGAGCGCCATGAGACGGATAGGGAGCTTGAAGTTGCGAAACATCTG
Organism: Rhodospirillales bacterium; assembly: GCA_021775095.1. Lineage (GTDB taxonomy): Bacteria > Pseudomonadota > Alphaproteobacteria > Rhodospirillales > Casp-alpha2 > JABMNT01. The sequence goes on along the minus strand of JAJFII010000053.1, from coordinate 1,013 downwards.
ATAGAGAATCCAAAGGCCTACATGAAAGCCCTCGCCCTTTCCAGCGCCCCTCATCAAGCGCTCAAGTAGGTAATTTCAGTTCTTATCAGTAGCCTCTTGACAGTCTCTCATGGCACTGTATGGTGCGCCGCTCTGTATATTTATTTGTATTTACGATGGAACTCGGATTATGGCTAAACCAGCAACACAATTGATCAAACTCGTTAGCACTGCGGACACTGGTTACTTTTATGTAACCAAAAAAAATCCACGTAATTCGACGGAAAAATTTGAATTCAAGAAATACGACCCGGTTGTACGTAAACACGTCGTTTTCAAGGAAACCAAAATCAAATAATTTTGAATCTCACGCGCCGGCGACGCTGGCGGTGGTATTCTGATTATGTTAAAGGCCGGTGATTCCGGCCTTTTTTTGTATTATAAGGCGCACAAACAAAACCCGTATGGGAACGAATTCGCCAACTCATACCCCCCCACCAACAACCGCGCGTTTTCCTGTTTTCTTCGATAGATCCGGCTAGCGCCCGCCAAGAGCAATCTGCCTCACTTATAAAAATTCAATAACCGTCAATCTGTTGCCTACGGCAGATTTGCGACGACAGCAACTTTTTTATCGTCGCGAAACCACGACAGGAATTCCGCCAGGAAAACCCGTAACCATTTACCCGCTTTCGCTTTCCACGGTAGCTGTTTATTGTTAATCAGGATAAACGCCAGCGGGTCAAGGTCGCGTCTGCATGAACAAAACGGAAAAGCGGCGCCAACTGAAATTGGCGGATAAAGCCACGTTAAAAACCAATCGCGCTGAACCCAACGCAGGCCCCGAGCCGTCGCCAGAACAACCGACCCTTGAGCAGGGTTTTCACCACCATTCGGCCGGTCGACTGGCCGAGGCGGAGGGGGTTTATTTGCAGCTCCTGGAAAACGATCCAGACCATCCCGTCGGCCTGCATCTGCTCGGCGTGCTTTCCCATCAACTTGGCAAAAACGACCTGGCGGTTGAGCGGATCAGC
>JAJFII010000052.1 GCA_021775095.1 Rhodospirillales bacterium | reverse complement strand
GGTGCTCTTGGTATCACCATCGTTACGTCAAAGCCGGGAACTCTTCGCCAAGGTTGCTGAATTTCTCAAGATGCTCAAACCCGCCCCAGCGATGGTCGAAGACAATCGGCTTTCATTCGCCTTAGCTAATGGGTCCCGCGTCGTGTGTCTCCCCGGATCGGCTGAAACAATTCGTGGTTTTTCCGCTCCTGCTTTGGTGATCGAAGATGAAGCCGCTTTTGTTGACGATGCGGTCTATTTTGCAGTCCGTCCCATGTTGGCGATTTCAAACGGTCGGTTAATTCTGATGAGCACGCCCAACGGACGCCGGGGCCACTTCTACGATGTCCACAATGCCAATGATGACGACTGGCAACAAATTGAAGTTAAGGCCACCGATTGCCCGCGAATAACAAAGTCGTTCCTGGAGCGCGAACACCGGAATATGGGCGATGTTTGGTTCCGTCAGGAATATGGTTGCGAGTTCCTGGAACGTATCGACCAAGTGTTCAGGAATGAAGATGTTGAGGCGGCTATTTCGGACGATATTAAACCATTGTTTGGTGAGCAGAATCACAAAGATGTAGACGTACTTGAACTACTGAAGGCAGGATAAAATGAAAATACCCGGCGTATCCATAACATCCCTCAAACACGGTCGCGACTTCCTGGTCGGTGTCGATCTCGGGCAGGCCAGAGATTACACGGCCATTTGCATTGTTGAACGTATCGATAGGTTTTCTGGTAAGCACATCGAAGGGACTTGGGAGAAAAAAATCAAGTACGAGGTTCCATTCATCGAGCGACCACCACTAGGCACGCCATACCCGAAAATCGTCACTCGACTTAAAGACCTGATCGATAACCTGCCCAAATATGAGCGGATTAATCTGGTTGTCGATAATACTGGTGTTGGCCGTCCTGTCGTCGACCTGATGCGAACAGAAGGCTTAAACCCGCGAGCAATCAACATGACGGGCGGGAGCGGTGTAGGTTTCGGCAATGGTGCCCTGAACGTCCCTAAACGTGTCCTGGTGTCAAACCTTGCAATCTTGCTTCAATCAGGCCGTTTGAAAATAGGTAAAAACGTAGAGGAAGCCGAGGCCCTGATAGAAGAATTGCAGAACTTTAAAATGAAAATCAGCCTTGCCGGCAATGATAGCTATGAGGCATGGCGGGAGTCTGACCACGATGATTTGGTGATAGCCGCTGCTATTGCTGCATGGTTTGGTGAAAAAGCGCAAAGCTCGTTATTGAACCCGCCACAACTACCGCCGCCGCCCATCGATTTGTCGCCACCGACGTTCAACGACATGCACCCCAAGGAGAGTAATCACTTTTCATATAATAAGATTTGATATTTCGACCGTGGTTGGCGTCCTATGCAAAGCAAGCCGAAGACGACACACTTCATAAATATGCGGTTCGAATAAGTGCAAGAGCTATTCGTCGGGCAGGGGAGTTGCTCAAGACTTTTGATGGGCGTGGCCGTCCAGATATTAGCATGGTCGACCATGCTATTTCACAGCGCGAAGCCGCAAATGTTGCTGGCCTATCAAAGCACCAACAAGACCAAGCCGTCCGTGTCGCCAACGTCCCGGAACAGCAATTCAACAACACGGTAGACGGTGGCGAAAAGTTCACCATCACCAAACTTGCCGATGAAGGCAAAAAAACCAAAGCGCCAATAAACCCATACCCTGATGCCAAACCAGCACCGGAGGGTTTTGTTGACGCTACAAACGCAATGGGAGCGTTGAGAGATTTGGCGGAATTCGCGTCAAAACATGATGCCGCCCGATGGCGCATTAATCCGGCAACGGCCATATTCAGCCGCCACAGCAAAAAAATACACGAGCCAAATGATTTCCGGTGATTGGCGGGAGACTATGGTGCCTATTATTTTCACTAAATCTGGATATGTGGGCGACGGCCAACATCGGCTAAGTGGAGTGGTCGAGTCCCAAACGGCACAAACATTCTGGCTTGCGTTTGGCGACCCGGACGAAAACTTTTTTGTTTACGACACCGGGAAAATCCGTAGCGCTGGTGATATTTTTGCGATGAATGGTGTTCCCAATCATAAGAACGCCGCCGCCGCCGCCCGGTGGGTCTTTTGCTATCAGCACGGGTCACTGGTGATGACGCGAGGCGGGAGCAGCAGCGATGCCGAAATCAATACGCCGGAGCGGCTTTACCGCTTTTATCTAAAACATGAGGGCTTGCAAGACAGTATGTGGGTAGGTGCCGCGTTCGCAAAAATGCGGATGCCAAGCCCGACGCTTATGGTCGCGCTTCACTATATCGCCACACAAAAAGGGCACGGCGATTTTGCGGATTCGTTTTTTAAGCGTCTCGCTAGTGGCGTCGGGTTCCTGTCCCAAAGAGACCCCGCATACAAGCTTCGGGAACACATCACAAAACTAGATGATATCCCATCCCGTGAGGCGCTCACATGCTGGACCGTACAGGCATGGAACGCCGCCCGAACCCGCAAGGGTTTCGGAACCCCCAAAATCACCACAGATGGCTCATTCCCGAGGATGATCTAATGAAACTCAGTAAGGCATTCATTGACAGCATTCAGATAGGCCAACGCCATAGGCGGGTTGACCCCGAAAAGGTCAAAAGCCTTACTGAGTCCATTCGCCAAATCGGGCTGCAAAACCCAATCCATATTTTTTCCCCGGATGAGGACACTTGTGAAATCGTTGCGGGCGTCCACCGATACGAGGCCGTCAAGTCTCTAGGTGAGGTGATGATTGATTGTTTCCTTGTCGACCTTGACGAAGTGGACCGCGAACTATGGGAGATTGACGAAAATCTGATGCGGGCAGAACTGACGCCCGCACAGGAGGCGGATCACCTGAAACGGCGTAAGGTGTTGTTTGACCTAAAGGCTGAACAATTTGTTCAACCTTCAGGGCAGAAGTCTGGATTTAGTAAGGATGTTTCCGAAAAAACAGGCCAAACACAGCAAGACGTAAACCGCAAAATCTCCCGCGCATCAAACATCGCGCCCGAAGTGCTGGACGAAATCACCGGGACTGAGATGGATAAGGGTGTTGAACTGGACGCGCTGAAAGGGATGTCTCCAGACGAACAACGGCAAGACCTTAATTACTCGCCACGGCTCCCAAAAACGGTGGTTCCGCAGCCTAAACAAGTGCTTGCGTGATGCCGTCCTACCCCGCGCATTTTTCGAGGCCGGGTAAACTGATCTGGTTTATCACATACCAGCTTATGCGCGACCTTCGCAGCGGTTAGATTTTCCATCGCTCCTGTTGGTTTTCCTTGTGGTTCATTTTTCGCCATATCTATTCGTCTCCTGATTTGGTTAATCTTTGTCCCGCAGCCTTACCCCAGGCCCTAGGCCGTTGGCATCGACCATCACCACACCAGCGGCTTCAAGCGCACCCTGTATTGCCTCAAGATTTTTGCTTAACCCAGAAGGCACACCCTCGGAAGCTTCCATACGTTGAATCGTTGGCAGGCTTATACCTGACTTTTCCGCCAGTTCACGAGCAGACCAGCGCAACAAAGCCCGCGCCGCCCTCATTTGATTTGCTGTTAGCATGATGTAATTTGCCTCAATATTGATATTTAATGTATTGACTTTATGTTATATATGATATAATTTACATCATAGTTAATCAAAACACAACACAAACCGAGGCAACCATGAACATCCTGACCGGCAAAACCATAATCGAAGCCATGAACGACAAGCCCGCCGAACAGCAGGAAGCCGATTTTCAGAAATTGCTTAAAGATCTAGCAGCGCAAAAAGCAGCACGCGGCGGCAAGGTTCTCGGATTACGCGGTGCGGATCGGTTCACGAATTCAAACATATCAGGCGGAGGGCTTTAAGATGAAAAAGCTCCCCGATACACCCGATACCAAAGAGTTTCTTACGCAATTGCCGAGCGCAACGAAGTTGCAAAACATGATGGAATTCATCGAAGAGCCGATATGCGAGAATATGACACGGGAAAGCGTAACTAGTGCAATGCGTGTTTGGGTCCAGGAGGGGAGCGGTATCGAGCGTTGTTACCTGCCGACCCGCAAGGGATTTGTTTATCTGTATCGGTATTTTGTCGGAACGCCAGAGACCGGTGAAGCGATATGAGCAAACCATCGGTTCGTCAATTGCTTGATCACACGCGCTGGCGTGCGAAGGCGGTTGCCGAAGGGCGTACACCCCGAGAAATCAGAACTTTAACCGAAGCATGGGCGCAGGGCGACAAGCCCGAACGGGATGCCCTCGAAATCAAATACGGTAAACACAGGAGCGTAAAAAAATGAACGTGCAGGAAGCTCAAAACATTTTATCGAAAGTTCCGAATGAAGCTATGGGGCATTTTTATAACTTTGCCTTGTTGCTGTTGAACGACCCTGAGGCCGCGAGAGCGGAAAACGACAGGCTCGAGCGTGAGTTCAAGAGGCTTGATGCAGATCCTTCATTGAGCCCCGTGGAACGTAAACAGGCGAAGCGCCAAATCATCGAAAATTCATAGGAGGCTACGAACATGAAAAACATTTCCCGCCGCGCAGCAATCACAACCGCAGCCGCAGCCATCGCAACGCCCGCACTGGCGACGGCACCAGCAGGGCAAGGCGACGAAAAAATAATTGACCTTTATTCGCAGTTGGTGGCCGGTGTCATTGATTGCAACCTCGTTAATCGAGATATGACTGACGACGAATTTAATAAGCACGTTGATTGCCTGACAGACATTGAGAACCAGATATACGCAACGCCAGCCCACACGGTTGCGGGCTTGGCAGTCAAGGCGGGGTTATCTGTCGATGAATTGGTTTTACGGGACGGGCCCCAAAGCACACTTGAGAAAGCCGCCGTATCCCTGATGGAAGACCTCGAGCGCCTTACTGGAATCGAGCCCATGCCCAAAGTCTACCGGCGGATCGCCGCCATGAAGAAAAAGATGACATGTACGGTCTCAGCGTGTGGCGTGATGTGAAGCGGATTCTCAGAGAACAGATTGAAGACTGACCGTAGTCTTCCGCGATAAAAGCATTTGGGCGGGCCAGGATGCACAAAACCTTTGCGCCGAAATCAAAATCCGAGCCGAGCGCAGGATGGGGGAGGAACTGGCAGGGCTGGAGCTTGCAAACGCTGCACCGGGAAATCAGCACACTGGACAAGTGGACCGGTTGCATGATGTTACCGGTCCAACTCTCTCCGACCTCGGCATATCGAAAACTCAATCTTCCCGATGGCCGTTGGTGGCGGCAATATCAAAACAGTATTGGATTTGTCGCAAGTGTCGCAACCCTAAACCCAGTTATTCGAAAACCGTCGGCGTACCATAAACGGAAATGGGTTTGAATTCTTTCTGGCAGTTTTGGCACATTTGGCAGGTGACTAAATTGAAGAACCAAAACTCGGGAAAAACCGCCCTACGCCGCCATTTTTTGGCAATCAACGACAACGCATAAAAATAGGCGTTTTTCCGTATAATTTCCGTACAAAAGACAAAAGCCCGCCATCTGGCGAGCTAAGTCATTGAAAAGATTGGCGACCCCTACGGGATTCGAACCCGTGTTGCCGCCGTGAAAGGGCAGTGTCCTAGGCCTCTAGACGAAGGGGTCATCTGAGGTATGAGGGGGTTATTAAATGGCCTTGCGGACAAAATCAACACTTTCAGTGACAAGTTTTCAGATTTTTTTCAGTGCTTTCCAGTGGCCGTGGTTTTGCGGCATTTCGGCATCCCGGTGCGCGCCCCATGGGATCACGCAACGCCCGGTTCCGGGCCCGGTTGTGGGGCCGGAACCGGCCTAAGCGGCTGGCGCAGGCACGGATTTACCC
>JAJFII010000051.1 GCA_021775095.1 Rhodospirillales bacterium | reverse complement strand
GTATCCCTTCTTCTCGTATTCTCAATGGTATAATGCAAAGCCAGGCTAACCCAGCACCCCAACCTTATCAGCACCGCTGATCGCGTCGGGAGCCGGTTTCTAGGCCGATGGTCGCCCTATGTCAAACGCTTTTCGGAAGTTTTATTGTATATTCACAAGATTTTTTTCAGGCGCACGTCAGACTGGCGGAAATCAGCCAAACCGCATTTAAAATAAATGTCATATATTGGCGTTTGTCGATCAGGATGTTATAGGTTTTTGCGTCGTGCAGCGAATATATTGGTGAAAGCAGTATTCATGAGTCCCCACATAAAATCGATTTACCGTCGGCTTGAGATTTTGATGGTCGCGACGGTGCTCCTGACGGCCACGGCGTGCGACAGAACCTCACCGATTATGGCCTCTTCAAAATCAACCCCCGGCCAGGCGGCACAGGCGACCACCGCCTACGCACAATTTCCCGATATCCCGATTCCGTCGGGGGCCAATATCAACGTCGAAAAAACCCTGGTTTTCGGTTCAGACCCGTGGTTTGGCCAACTGGCCCTGAGCACCAGAACCAAACCCGGCACCCTGTTTGAATTTTACCGCACAAATTTGCCGTCCTACAGCTGGCAGGAGATCGCCTCGGTGCGTGCTCCAACCAGTATATTAACCTACGAAAATGCCAGTCGGGTCCTGGTCATCTCCATTCAAAACTCCACATTAAGTGGATCGGAAATTACCATCTCGGTTTCGCCAAGGGGCAAACCACCGCCGGTGACCAATAGTGACGTACTGGCAGTACCCGTGCAATAATTACCACCCCGCTCAATCCTGGTTCAATCAAAGGAAGTCCCATGAAAGAAGTCGTTATCGTCGACGGTGCGCGCAGCGCCATTGGCAAATTTGGTGGAGGTCTGTCCTCCGTCCGCCCTGATGATCTGTTGGCGGCGGTTTATAAGGGCCTGATGGCGCGCACGGGCGTCGACCCGGCATTGATCGAAGATGTCTATGCCGGTTGCGGCAACCAGGCGGGTGAAGACAACCGCGACGTCGCACGGATGTCGAGTTTGCTGGCCGGCTTCCCGGTCGAAGTCCCCGGTGTCACCGTCAACCGCAATTGCGCCTCGGCACTGGAAGCGGTCAATCAGGCGGCCAAAGCGATCGCCACCGGCGAAGGCGATGTATTCATAGGCAGCGGCGTCGAATGTATGAGCCGCGCCCCCTGGGCCATGGGCAAACCGGATCGCATCCCCCAAATGGGCCACCCCAAAATGTGGGATACCACGGTTGGATGGCGCTTTAATAATCCGAAAATGGATGAGATGTACCCGATTATCAGCCTCGGCGAAACCGCAGAAAACATTGCTGCGGAAATGCAAATCACCCGCGAAGACCAGGATACCTTCGCCGTCGAGAGCCACCGCCGGGCAACCAACGCCATCGACAGCGGCAAGTTCAAAAAGGAAATTGTGCCCATTACGATCCCGCAACGGCGTGGCGACCCAATGGTTATCGATACGGATGAGCATCCCCGGTATCGCCGGGATAATGACCGGTTCCACTTAGATACATCGATTGACGAGATGGCCAAACTGCGGCCGGCCTTTAAAAAGGATGGCAGTGTTACCGCCGGTAATTCCAGTGGGGTTAATGACGGGGCTGCTGCCCTGTTGATGATGAGCGGTGAGCGCGCACAAACCCTCGGCATCAAACCAAAAATGCGTTGGATTGCCTCTGCCGTCGCTGGCGTTGACCCGGGTGTCATGGGTTATGGGCCGGTTCCGGCAACAGAAAAACTTCTGAAACGGGTCAACATGACCCTCGACGACATTGAATTGGTCGAGTTGAACGAAGCCTTTGCCGCCCAGACCATCGGCTGCATGCGGCGCCTCGGCCTGGACCACAAAAAAACCAATGTCAACGGCGGCGCCATTGCCCTGGGCCATCCGACCGGCAGTTCCGGTTCGCGCATTCTGGTCACCATGATGCACGAAATGGAACGCCGCCAGGCGACAGCGACCCGTCCGATGTATGGCATTGCAACGCTATGCGTCGGTGTCGGCATGGGAGTATCCACGTTGGTTGAATGGATTGGCGACTAAAACCCAGCGGAGATCAGAGCCGGGATCAAACCATTTGGCCCCGGTGATTTGCCGGAGCTCAATAATGCCCTGCCCGATGACGGCAACGCCGCCCCGTGGTCCGCCGCCGGCAACGCCATCGGCCTGGTTATTCCGGGGGGCCAGGGGGCTTTGATGGCCGCATGGTCCCGGCAAAAGGTCCCGGCAAAAAATCCATGGTGAGCACCGGAGCAGACGGTTAGGATCAGAATAAATTCAGTCCAACACAGGAGTTCTCTGCCATGTCCACATCCTTGAAACGCCCGCTCGAAGGAATTCGGGTAACCGGTCTCGAACAATATATGGCCGGCCCCTATTGCACCATGCTGCTGGCCGATGCGGGCGCCGAAGTGATCAAAATTGAGCGCCCCGGATCCGGCGATCCGCGCCGTTCCATGCCGCCCTTTGCCGAAAAAAACGGCCACAAAAAGGCCGCTGGGTTTATGGGTTATAACCGCAACAAAAAAAGTTTGGCGCTGAATCTCCGCGACCCCAAGGGCCAGGAGATCTTTCGCCTGTTGACAGCAAAATCCGATGTGGTGGTCGAGAATCTGCGGCCCGGTTCCATGAGCAAAATGGGCCTGGGACAAAAGGACATGCGTGCCCTGCACCCGCGCCTGATATGGGCAACCATTTCGGGATTTGGCAGGATGGATGGTTACCGCGGGCCCTATAGCGATCGCCCGGCGTTTGATATTGTCGCCGAATCGATGAGTGGAATTATGAATTTAGTGGGATTCGCCGACAAACCGCCCAGTTGGACGATCTATGGCATGGCCGATATTTATTCCGGCCAGGTCACCGCCTATGGCATCATGCAGGCGCTGTTTATGCGCGAGCGAACCGGTGAAGGGCAGTTTGTCGACTCCGCCATGTTTGACAATATGTTGGCGCTCAACGAGGCCATGGTGGCGCTTTATTCCGTATCCGGACAGACGCCGCAGCGTGGTGTGCCAAAGAATCTGTGGCCACGCGGCGCTTACCAGGCGAGCGACGGTTATGTGGCACTGAATGTACCCGATAACATAATCTGGGGACGCTTATGTGAGGCCATGGGACGACCAGACCTGATCGACGATGAGCGCGCCAATTCCGGCACGGCGCGCTCAGCGAATGTCGAATTTTTGCAGCCCATACTGGAATCCTGGTTAAATTCCCTTACCCGGGATCAGGCCGTTGAACAGTTAAATGCCATCGGTGTTCCCTGTGGCCCGATCAATGATGCCAAAGATGTGTTTGACGACCCGCACGTACAACAACGCGGAATGATTATGGATATCGAAGACCCCGAGGTCGGAACTTTTCAATTTGCCCGCTCGGTGCCGATGATGTCGAGCGCCCCGGAATTGCCGACCGTGGCGGCACCAAATCTGGGCCAGCACACGCGCGAGATCCTCGAGACCCTATTAAACATATCAACCGATGAGGTTACCGCACTGGCGCAACAAAAGGTTATCCAAACGACGGACTAAACATTTTTATTACTCAACCGGAGTTGATGGTACTGGGTTCGCAGAACTGGCGCCGGCGCTTTAATTGCCCACAGATATCCTTGGCTTCCCGATCACTGGCAACCGGGCCGGCCTTGAGCCGGAAGTAAGTGCCCTTACGGCCCAAATTGACGCGAGTCACTTCATGCGACATATCCCCCAGGACGGCCTGGTGAGCGCGGCGAATTTGTGCCCAGCCCCGCTCCGCCTGTTTCAGGGACCGGTAGGACGCAAGGTGGACACCCGATTGCGGGCCGCCCCTGGTATTTTCCATAACCGCCGGATTCGCTTCAGCGTTTGGTGCCATCAAATTGACCGCCGGCGCGGCAGGTGCAACCGGGGCTGCCGGACGCATGGCCAGTTCAATGGCCTGACGTTCACGGGCGTATTCTTCGGCGCTGATAAAACCGCTGTTTCTCAATTGTTCCAGCCGCCGTACGCTATCGGCGGCTTCCATCAAACCCCGGGGCGGTATGCCCGGATTGGCAACGACAACGGGGGCCGACGGCATCATCGCATCCAAAATCATCGATCGCTCCGCAGAATGTTGCGACACCGAGATGGCGCGCATTTCCAAGGCCCGCCCAATGGCGTGCAGACGACCTGAAATTTGCTCGGTGGTTGGCACGGAACGCTCCAAACCGGCGGCCGGCGGAGGTGACGTCAGCGGCATTAACGCGCCGATATTGGTTTGACGTCTTTGGGTGTATTCTGGATCAGTTATCAAGCCCTGATCGCGTAGGGCACGAAGCGTCGAAAAGCGCGAAATGACATTGGCATCGCTGCCCGATAATTCACCGACCGGTGCCATTGGTGCCATTGCCGACTGGGCAGGTCGGCCAAGCATTGCCGAAGTGGTGGGGGCGCCGGTAACCGGTGCAACCGGTTGAGCGGCCGGAGCCAGGGCCATTTGCGGGTCCGCAGCCTGACCCGTCGACCTGGCAACCGAACTGCCGCCGGTTTCAAGCAGGGATAAATTTACACTGGCAATCTGCGCAGCAGGACGGGTGGTCAATTTGTTCCAGACGACAAATTGATGGGAGTCGTCCGGGCGCAGGGCCAGCACGGCCTCGTACATTTCCCGGGCTTTCGTCAATTGGCCGGTATTCTGGTATAGAATCCCGGCACCGATGAGCGCGTCGATATCTCGCGGATTGGTTTTGAGGGCCTTTTGAAAATGCCCTTCGGCGGTCACGTAGTTGCCTTTTGTCAGTTGGGCAATCCCCAGTTCCGCTTCATTGTTGACGAGCATCGGGCTGCCCGCCCAAAAAGAATCCGTAAACAATTCATTTTGCATCAGTGAGCAACCGCTTAAGGCAAAAACGGTTAACGCAGATAGGGCTATTCGTTTTAACGGTTTGACCACAGCGCCATCCTTATCCCTCGCGGGCGTTTTGGGGAAAGCTCTACTTTTGTCTGCAATCCACAACATATAGGGCTCAATACAACAATTAGTATGCAGACCTTTGATTAAATACTAATGATCGATATGTAAATAGCAACAAATAATCCAGCCGATGCGCCTAAAAAAATCCATAAAAAGTTAAATATAATATACTAATATCAACACCTTAATAGGTATATATGGGATTATTTTGTAATCGTCAGTTCATCACATCCATTTACGCTTGAGAACGGTAACCGCGTAATTGCACCGCTTCCCATGCGCATGATTCCCTTGAGGACCAAAATTTTTTCAACTTCTTTGCTGCCAATGGCCCGATTTATGATCTTAATTAACCGTTTGTCTTCGGCTTTCTGGGCTTTGGTCCGCCGGTAGCTGACGTTGGTTTTGCCCTTGTTTCGGGCCCGATCATACAGATACCCAGGCGGGATCGGATTTTTGTGCCAGGCACTCAGGAGAGAATCGTTAATGCGCGGTGCTTGATTACAGACGTGGCCGACATTTTTGTTATTGGTGACCGACAAAATGACGGTTACCGGAACCGTTGCCGTTTTTTTGCTTTTTGCACTTTTTCTGACGGGTGCCATCAGTGAACGCATTTGGATATGCCCTTCACCGCCGCTGCGCAGGCCAAAGGTCCGTTTTTTAGTGACGTCAGAAGCGGCGAACGCGAGCGAGGTTGCAAGCAGGGCCAAACAAAAAACGCCAGCCATCAGGCTCTTAAGGGTGAATCCGTAAAACGAGGGTCGAAACAATCCAAAATCCTTAGAAATTTCCAGAAGTGAAGTCTACGGGTCAATTGTGACCATTTCCTTAAAAGGAAGATTAATGTTTAACTTAGGGTCAGGACCCATTAATTCCATGCAATTCTGTTTGTCCGTAAGCTTACGAATACATGAAAACAAGCGCAAGGACATGCTGGGCATATTCGAGCCTTGTTTTCGCAGAAGGCGTGAGCTTACTGACAAACCCCCTGGGGCGGGGCGCTTTATCACTCTGGCTTCGTTGAAAAAACTTGAAAACCGTGGGGTTTCCTGCGTCTTTCCGCCTAACCGATAAGATAAATCACCTCCGCAGAATGGATGAAAATAATGGGTCCTGACCCTTATGTATCGTGAATCTGCTAAATATACCCCAGCCCCTCTCTTGGTAAAGAGTTGGGCTGGGGAGGTGCGCACCGTCTGACCCTTGTGGTATGACCACGTTTCCTAGAGTGGTGGCACCTTCTCT
>JAJFII010000006.1 GCA_021775095.1 Rhodospirillales bacterium | reverse complement strand
TTACGGACAAACAAAATTGCATGCAATTAATGGGTCCTGACCCTAAACCGGTCATGATTTATTGACTAGGTTCTCACTGGTACTTACGATCTTTTCACTGAGCGCGATCATCACGCCTAAGGCAGCGTCCGGGTTTTCGGTAACCAATTTGAGAAACATGTTGCCATCCAGTTTCAAGGCCATTAAATCGCCATTCGCAACCACGCTGGCGGACCTGCCGGTACTTAGGAACAGGGCCATTTCACCGAACAGATCATGCGGTCCCAACTGATTAACCTTAACGCGTTTTTCACCAATCTCGATATATACGTCGGCTGTGCCCGACTCGATAAAATAGGCGGAATCGGCGGGATCACCCGTACCAAATACTTCTTCGCCATCATCAAAAATCAGTTGATCACTGGCAAATGCCAGCAGCTTGAGTTTGGACGGTTCCAACTTTGCAAAGAGAGGGATACCTTTTAATACCCTTGCTGCTTCTTCTAAGTCCATTATATACCTTCCTTTTTCACCCGCACTCGGGCTCCTTACCTAGGCCGAGAGCAACTCATGAAAGCGGCTTCCCGTTTTATTCAAGTGTTCGGTTTTTCCCTGCTCGATAACCCGGCCTCCCTCCATCACCAAAACGCGGTCGAACAGGGTCGCCAATTCGGGTCGGGTTAAAACCCAAATCAAGCCTCGGCTTTCGTATCGTTTTATGATCCTTTTCATTAAATCGTCCTGGGTTTTCGGGTCGAGCGCGTTCAACGGATCGTTAAAAATCAAAAGATCAGGATTTTTAATCAGGGCCCGCGCAACACATATTTTCTGGCGTTGCGCCACAGACAGTCGGCCGCCAGCGATGCCAACGGGCATATCCAAACCCAAATCGATCAAGGTCTGGTCAAGGCCCAGTTTATTGATAATTCCATCGATAATCTGGCCAACTTCTTTTTTTGCCTGAGCGCGACCATGGGCGATTTTTCCAAACAGAATATTATCCTGCACCGTCGCCGCCGTGTTATAGGCATCCACATCGTAGAATTCGATTGAATTGACGAATTCCGCAGGCAACTCATCAGCAAAAATCCGCCGCGCATTAAGCAATTTGTCCCGTACACTGTCATCGGCCAGACCCAACCGGTGACGGTCGGGAATTAACATAAATGGCAGGCTTAACAATTGGGTCTTATCTTCCTCGGCGAGCGTTTCAATTCCGTTCGCATCCTTACGTTTTAAAATCAGTTGAAATTCCGGCAACTCATCGGACTGGATAAACGAATATTGTTCAAAAAACTCATGCCCCGGCGGCAGGTCCTGAAATAATTCAATCATCATTTCCGCAACTTTTACGCCTGTTTCCAGGAAATGATGGTACAGGTCCGCTTTTTGCAATACGGCAAGCATATAAGAATTTGATCCCAGGGTTTGCAAATCAAATTCATTTCCAACGGGCGTACCCATTAAAATATTTTCGCCCACCGTCATGTTTGAATTAAACTTGGTGCGATCAAAGGGTTCGATCAGACGGGCAATTTTTGGTTTTTTGAGTTGTTCCAGCAATTCAAGACGGGCTTTTAAGATAATTTCTGCAAGGCCCGGATGGTTTGCCACATCGACACTCGACAGCAATCCAAATTCACGCAAATCACTGCGCAAACCGCAGGTTACCAATATATCATCAATATGGGCTTTGATATCCAAATCGTAAGTCAATCCGATATTGGCAAAATCAACCCAGTCCGCATCCGGGTCATCAAACGAATTGCCCGTCAAAATGGCTTCTTTTTTTTCGTCATCACGCGACACTCTTTTTTCGTCGACGCCAGCACTAGCGGCGCTCGGTTGGTGTTGATCGCGGGACACTATTGGTTCATCGTCGCCATCGGTCGCGGCAACCGGGTGGTGTTGAAGGCCGTAGAAAATATTTTCCCGGATGGTTCCGTTAAAGACATAAGCGCTTTGATCGACGAACGACGTCCGCATCCCAATGGTCGCCTCATGCATATCCGAAATGTCGTCACCACCCAATTTAACCGTTCCTTTGGCCGGTTTTATCAGGCGTGCCGCCAAACGCACCAAATCGTCACGCCCCGACTCGCTGGAGCCCAAAATTGCCGTTGCGCCGATAAGTGGAATGATCGCGTTAGCTCCGTCCAGCGATTTAAATCCGTCGTCATCTTCGACGACGACGTTCGAGACGGAAAAATCTCCTTTAAGACTTGGCACGGTTTCAGGACCGTTCAGTTGATGTTCTTCCGCCAACATGTTTGACGGATGAAATTGTTCAATCAGCTGGTCATATTTGATCCGTGCGTCTGCCGCCACCTGATAATGGGCCAGCAGTTCTTTCCACGGCGCTGACAGGTCTTTATAGGCGGCCAATACGGCGACCAGTGCACCAAAACTCAAATTGCCCTTTATCACCAATACGCCGCCAATGGAATAGAACAGGAAGGGCGTAACCTGCGCAATGAAGTTGTTCAAAAACTTAACAAAAAACTTGCGCTTAAAAATCTCGTAACGAATGTAATATATTTTTGCCAACCACTTGGAGGTATGGGCGCGGGCAAAAGCCGAGGTATCGTGAATGTGGATTTCCTGGGCGCCGGAGACCGTTTCACCAATCCTCCCGGACAGGTTACGAACCGCTTTGACCCGTTCTTTGCCAAGCAAATTAATTTTTTTCTGCAGTTTCGGAATGATATACATTTGCAAGGGGTACAGGGCGATCGCCGCAAAACCCAGGAAGGGATTCTGCACCATAATGAAGCCGATAATGGTCAACAGGGTCCCCCCCTGGAAGGCTGGCAGGGAAATCGCTTCGCCAATATACCCACCCAAGGGTTCAACTTCGATGGTAACCATCGAGATGAGTTCACCCTGGGAAATTTTGCGAAACTGCAGCAGCGGGAAACGTAAAATACGGCTGTACAAAATAAACCGCATACGACGCAACATCCGTTCGCCCATGCGTCCACGAAACACATTGATCCAGAATTTAAAACCGCCGTTGATCAGGACCAGACCAAGAAAGGCGAAACAAAGAACCAGCAAATATTCGATTTGTTCGAGTTTGTAACCAAACAGGTCCCTGGGGAAATCTCGACCGGCAATTGCATCATTTATAATGGTTTTTGGCAGATCCAGGGAGAAATACAAAAACGGAAACGATATTAAAGTCACCAGCAAGAGCGTAATTTGCTGCTTTTTCGAATAGCGCCAAATAAACTTAAAAAGAGTTTTATCCATGAATTATTAAAGGTGAAAGGAATGACCCGATGCAAGCGAATTCCGCCCGTAATCGTTACATTCATGACCAACCGGCGGATTGGGGATGGAACTGCTGGCGACCTTAAACTATGATGCGAAATCGAGATCTTTTGGCAGTACAGAACATGTCACCAAACAGTGGTCAGACACGCCTCCTTATTTATAGCCATGATTCCTTCGGACTTGGCCATTTGCGCCGGTGCCGGGCGATTGCCCATTCCCTGGTCGACAATCAACAGGGACTTTCTGTGCTCATTCTGTCCGGCTCGCCGATCATTGGCAGTTTCGATTTTCGCTCGAGCGTTGATTTTGTCCGGATTCCAGGGGTCGTAAAACTAAGGACGGGCGGTTACACCACACTCGGACTGGATATTGGTATCGAAGATGCAATGGCGATCCGCGAAACAATCATCCGCAATACTGCGGAAGTTTTTAACCCCAATATTTTTTTGGTTGATAAGGAACCGTTGGGATTGCGCGGAGAAGTCGGCGACACCCTTGAGATGCTGAAAGCCAAGGGCAGTCGATTGGTGTTGGGCTTGAGGGACGTAATGGATGACCCCGGTAAATTGACCGACGAATGGGAACGTAAAATGGCGATTCCAGCGCTGCGCGATATCTACGATGATATCTGGGTTTACGGGCTACCGGAAATTTGTAACCCGCTGGAAGGGGTCGGCAATATTCCCAAAAGCGTTGAGGATAAATTGACTTATACCGGGTATTTGCGACGCACATCGGTTCCTTCTGTTAACCCGTCGTCGATGTCTGGCACAGGAATTCAGGAACCTTTCATCCTGGTCACACCCGGTGGTGGCGGCGATGGTGCCAGCCTGGTTGATTGGGTGATGCGCGCCTACGAACATGACCCCGACATACCGCACCAGGCGTTTATCGTTTTTGGTCCTTTTATGCATATCGACCAACAGTCGGATTTTAAAACCCGTGCGGAACGCATCGCAAAAATCCACGTTGCGACTTTTGATTCAAATCTGGAGAATCTGGTATCAAGGGCTTCCGCTGTTGTTGCCATGGGTGGATATAATACGTTCTGCGAAATTTTGTCGTTTGATAAACCAAGCCTGATAGTGCCAAGAACGGTGCCGCGCCTGGAGCAATACATCAGGGCGTCCCGGGCGCAGGAACTTGGACTGGTTAGTATGATTGTTGATGATGGATCGCGTGATCCCAACGAAATGGCTCGGGCGATCAGCGAATTGCCGACGCGCCCGAAACCGTCGGAAATCCATTTGCCGGGCCTGTTGGATGGATTATCGACAATTAATGGCATTGTCGATCAATGGTTAAATTCCCCGCAATCGATTGAACCCGCCTTGCGGGTTGTACCGGGCGACGGTTAATTTGCGTCAGGTGGTTGCCATCGTTTTGAAGGGTTATCCGCGCCTTTCTGAGACTTTTATTGCCCAGGAGATCCTGAGTTTGCAACAAATGGGACTGGACTATTCCCTGGTTTCACTGCGCCATCCGACGGATAATAAAACCCACCCCGTAAACCACGAGATCAGGGCGCCGATAAATTATTTACCCGAATACCTCTATCAGGAACCGTGGCGGCTGCTTAGGGCCTGGCGGGCGGTCAGAACCGGCGACGGTTACAAAAAAGCCCTGGACATTTGGCTGCGGGATCTCAGGCGGGACCCGAGCCCTAATCGTGTGCGGCGATTTGGCCAGGCGATTGTTTTGGCCCATGAATTGCCAGCCGATGTATCCATGCTCTATGCGCATTTTTTGCATACGCCAGCTTCGGTTGCCCGTTATGCCGCAAAAATTCGAACCATAAAATGGAGTTGCTCGGCCCATGCAAAGGATATTTGGACGAGTCCTGACTGGGAAAAAACCGAAAAACTGGATGACCTGGAATGGTTGGTCACCTGTACAGCGGCAAATTCAGAACACCTGAAACAGCTGGCAAATAACAATCCTGAAAAGATTAAATTGCTATATCATGGCCTCGATTTCAACCGGTTTCCAAGGACAAATCGCCGGTATTCTCCGAGCAATGGTTCCACGTCCCATGCGCCCGTGCGTTTGTTGTCAGTCGGTCGGGCGGTCGAAAAAAAAGGCTATGATGTGCTCATCGAAGCCCTGGCCAGCCTGCCAGCTGACCTGAACTGGGAATTGGTTCATGTGGGCGGTGGTGCCTTGTCTGCCGACCTCAAAAAACGTGCCAACGCATGCAATCTATCCACAAGAATCAAATGGTTAGGAGCACTTCCTCAGAAAGAAGTTCTGCGTGAATATCAACGATCTGATGGCTTTGTTCTGGCCAGTCGGGTGGCCAGGGACGGCGATCGGGACGGCCTACCCAACGTTTTAATGGAAGCCCAAAGCCAAGGCGTTGCCTGCGTGTCCACGTCCGTATCGGCTGTTCCCGAACTGATCCACCATGGCGAGACCGGACTATTGGTTGTCCCCGGCGATGTCCCAGCGCTCGGCCAGGCCTTAATACGCCTGATCACCGAGCCTCAATTGCGCGAACGCCTGGGGCGGGCAGGGGAAAAACGGGTGCGTCAGGCGTTTGAACATAAAAACAATCTTCGTGTTTTGGCTGACAATTTTGACTTGCCCATGGCCGCCGTCAGTTCATGAAAATTGCCTTTTATGCACCGCTCAAACCACTGAGTTCACCGCACCCTTCCGGTGACCGGTTGATAGGTCGACTTCTTAAGAGCGCCCTGGAACAGGCCGGCCACGAGGTGCAAATCGCCAGCACTTTCCGAAGTTATGAGGGAAAAGGCGATAAGACCCGGCAGGGCCGACTGCAGGCGGTCGGCCAAAAGATGGCAGAACGGGTGGTTAAACGGTTGCGGTCTTCGCCCCCTGATTTGTGGTTCACCTATCATCTGTACCGAAAAGCACCGGATTGGTTAGGGCCCGAGGTTTGCCGACAATTTACGATTCCTTATGTAGTGGCGGAAGCCTCCTTTGCCCCGGCTCAGCACAATGGTGCCTGGGCGGCAGGACATCAGGCGGTTGCAAAAGCCTTGTCTCAGGTCAATCTGGCCTTTGGCACAACCGCTGCCGATGAACCCTGCCTGATCCCACAACTCGCTGCAAACGCCCATTATCTCCGGCTCAGTCCGTTCCTGGATACAACCGCCTTTGCCCCGGCCCCGTCGGCGCGGGCGGCCACCCGCCAGCAGTATGCGCGCTCTGCGCCGGGTGATGAAAATGTCCCCTGGTTATTGACTGTTGCGATGATGCGTCCCGGCGTTAAATTTGAATCCTATGAAGTCCTGGCGAAGGCTCTGCGGTTGTGTTTGCCCCGACCATGGCGGTTAATGGTCGTTGGCGGCGGCCCCCAATTCCAGCCCGTCAAGGCGTTGTTTGCAGATATGGAAAAACGAATTGCCTGGCTGGGTCCACGGACCGCGCCGGAAATCGCTGCCCTCTATGCGGCCAGCGATATCTACGTCTGGCCGTCGGTTCGGGAATCTCCTGGCATGACTTTTCTGGAAGCGCAGGCGTCGGGATTACCGGTTGTTGGCGGCGACGGCGGTGGTGTAGCCGATGTCATTAAAAATGGTGTCGGCGGTTTTCTGACGGAAAAAAGAAATCACCGGGATTTTGCTGACCAGGTAAATAAATTGCTCGATGATCCACGCCTGCGCACAGAAATGGGGCATCAGGCAATCGCATATGTGACGGCAAATCATACGCTCACGGCGGCGGCGACCCGCTTGAACGAGGGTCTGGCTCTGATTTCATCATGACAAAATTGCTCATTCTCCGACACGGGCCGACTGCCTGGAACAAAACCAAACGCCTGCAAGGACGTTCGGATATTCCACTCAGCGACGCCGGTCGCCGGGCTGTCAAAAAATGGGTGATACCCAGCGAATATGCGGGTTTTTCCTGGGTTTCGAGCCCCCTGGTCAGGGCCTTTGAAACAGCAGAAATCCTGGGTGCTCAGGTAACGGTCGAACCGGCGTTGACGGAAATGTCCTGGGGCGATTGGGAGGGCCATATCTGGCGCGACCTGTTGGCAGAAGTCAATCCGGAACTCGATGCCAACCGCGCCCGGGGGCTTGATTTTCGGCCGAAAAATGGAGAATCGCCGCGAGACGTGCAGGGGCGGCTGCAGCCCTGGTTATCCGGTTTAGAATTACCAACGGTCGCGGTTTGCCACAAAGGGGTGTTGCAGGCCCTCTACGGACTGGCAACCGGTTGGCAAATGACCGATAAATCACCGCACAAGATTGGCGACGACTGCGCCCATTTATTTGACGTTGAACAGGGAAACCCAAAGGTTCTGCTTATGAATATCAGTCTGACGGAAACCCCATGAGCGGCGTTTTATTGTATGTTCAACACCTGTTGGGTGTGGGTCACGTAAAACGCTCGGCATCGATCGTCCGAGCACTCATCAAAGCGCAAGTCCCGGTCACCGTTGTGCTTGGTGGCGAACCCGTTCCCCACGCTGATTTTGGTGCCGCAAAGGTCAAATATTTACCGTCAGCCAGAGCCGAAGACGAAAGTTTCAAAATCCTGCTGGACGCCAACAATCATCCGATTGATGACGCCTGGCGTGAAACCCGGCAAGACATGCTGATGGATATGGCCGACGAAATTCAACCGGACCTGCTGCTCATAGAGCTGTTTCCGTTTGGCCGCCGACAATTTCGGTTTGAACTCATTCCTTTGCTTGAGGCCTACCGGGGGCGCATCAAGATCGTTTGCTCAGCCCGCGATGTTATTGTTGGTAAATCCCGCGCCAAACGAAACGACGAAATCGTCGACACTCTGTACACCTATTTTGATGCGGTTTTGGTCCATGGAGTTGAACAGGTCATTCCCCTTGGCGCAACCTTTCCCTACGCCGGGCAGATTTCACAAATGCTCATCTACACGGGTTATGTGGTCGAACAACCGCAACCGTCTGCTCACAGCGCTGTCGGTGCCGGCGAGTTTGTTGTTTCCGTTGGCGGCGGTGCCGTCGGCGAAGACCTGTTGCGCGGCATTGTTGCGGCCCGTCCGCACAGCACATATAAGGACCTGCGCTGGCGGTTGATTGCCGGCAATGGTCTGCCCCGGGCCATCTATCGGGAAATCGAAAACCAGTGCGGAAACGGCATGACCATCGAAAGTGCACGCAGCGACTTTATTTATGTCCTGCGCAATTGCGCACTGTCGATATCCCTCGGCGGTTATAATACGATAATGGATGTCATGTCAGCCGGTTGCCGAAATCTGATAGTGCCGTTTAGTGGCGGTGTCGAAACCGAACAACAGTTTCGCGCACGGGCGTTTGCAGCCCCCGGTTGGATTCAATTATATGATGGTGACCTTACCAACCCCACGCAGTTCGCTAAGGCCATCGACAGAGCGGCCCAAATACCGCCGTTTCGCGGTCCTGGCCTGGACATTAGCGGTGCGGAAACCACGGCCAGGCTGATTATGGAAATGTTGTAAGATGGTGACATGGGAGGATCTGGACCGGGAACTTGACCTCTGGCAGCAGGCACAACGCCCTGTCACCCTGTGGTGGCGGGACGATGATGTGACCCAGCCGACGGACGCATTGAGCCGATTGCTCGCCTTGGCCGTCGATTATGCCATCCCCTGCACCCTGGCTGTCATCCCCGATCCCGTGCACGCCTCTCTCGTGCCCTATGTGAACGATGTTCCCCTGGCATTCCCCGTTCAGCACGGGTATCGCCATGCCAACCACGCCTCTCGGGGCGAGAAAAAGGCGGAGTTTGGCGGCCATCGAACGCCACAGGACGACAAAGATGACCTGTTGAATGGCCGCGATAAATTGCTTGGCTTTAAACGGCTATCGCCGGTTTTTGTGCCCCCATGGAACAGAATTACCGATGACCTGAAGCCGACCCTGGCGGCATCGGGTTTTGTTGGTCTTTCTCAATTTGGCCCCCGTAAAAGCGAAATAACCCAAGGCGGATTGCGCCAGGTGAATACCCATATTGATATTATCAACTGGCGCGCCGATCGCCGCTTTGCCGGCGAACCCGTGATCCTTGGACACATAAGGGACCACCTGCGCGCCCGGCGCCTGGGCAGCGTCGACGCCGATGAACCGACAGGTCTGTTGACCCACCATTTGGTCCACGACGACGCCTGCTGGTTGTTTATGGATAAACTGTTGCGTTGGACCTTTATAAATTCCAACGTAAGATGGCTTACACCTTTCGAAGCGTTCAAAGTGGATGCGCCTGATTATGAGCTGGAAATGTAAACACCATGGACGATCTGCTTCAAATAAATGATTTGCATGTTGGTTTTGAAACCCGGGCGGGACGGGTTGAAGCGGTGCGCGGTGTGTCGTTTCGGGTTCGCCAAGGAACCTGTGTCGCGGTTGTCGGCGAAAGTGGCTCGGGAAAATCCGTCTGTGCCCAGGCGGTAATGGGGATTTTACCACGCAACGCATCGATTACCGGCGGCGAAATCCTGTTCCGGGACCCCCGGACGGAGACCATAACCGATCTGGCGGCGCTCGATCCCAGATCCGAACATTACCGGTCGATCCGTGGGGGACGCATATCGGTTATTTTTCAGGAACCCATGACCTCTTTGTCGCCCCTGCATACGGTCGGCGACCAGATTGGTGAGGCCCTGCGATTGCACGAGGGTATATCCGGCGAAGCCGTCAAAGCACGGTGTATAGATATTTTGAAGCTGGTTCGGTTTCCCGATCCCGACAGGGCCTATCGAACCTATCCGTTTGAGCTGTCCGGTGGTCTCCGGCAGCGGGCAATGATCGCCATGGCGCTGGTCTGTGGCCCGGCCCTGTTAATCGCCGACGAACCCTCGACGGCCCTCGATGTGACGGTACAGGCGCAGATCCTTGGTCTTATAAAAGACCTGCAAAAGGAATTGGGGATGGCGGTAATGATGATCACCCACGACATGGGTGTGGTCGCCAATGTCGCCGATGAAGTCGTTGTCGTCTACCATGGCGAAGTCATGGAAAGTGGCATGGTCGGCGAAATATTTGCAAAACCGGAACATCCCTACCTGCAGGCCCTTTTGCGCGCCGTGCCGAAATTTGAATATGGTGACGATGAGCGTTTAATTCCCCTGCGTGAAATCAAACCCCATACGGGCCATTTGCTTAAACCCCGACCGTTGGCAAAAATGACCGATACAGATAAACCCATTCTCGAAGTCCGAAATCTGGCAAAGAGTTTCACCATTCGAAGTGAAGGGATGGGATCGGGTGGAAAAAACGCCGTCCGGATTACGGCTGTTGACCATGTGAGTTTTGACGTTGCCCGTGGTGAATGTCTGGCCATCGTCGGCGAATCCGGTTGTGGCAAAACGACGGTGAGTAAAATGATCATGCGGGCCATGGATGCGGATTCCGGAGAGATCATCTACCGAGATCAGGGAGAGGAAATAAACCTGTCGACCCTGGGGGACACGGAAATGATCCCCTATCGGAAGAAAATTCAATATATATTCCAGGACCCCTTTGGTTCCCTAAATCCGCGGATGACGGTTTTTGATATTTTGAGTGAACCGCTTTCCATTCATAACGTTGGTGATGACACCTATCGCCAAGAAATGGTCATTGAATTAATGAATTTAGTGGGGCTCGATCCGCGTTACCTCAACCGCTATCCCCATAGTTTTTCAGGCGGTCAACGCCAGCGCATTGGCATTGCCCGGGTATTGGCCCTGCAACCGGAACTGGTCATCTGCGACGAGCCGGTGTCTGCCCTCGATGTTTCCGTCCAGGCCCAGGTCCTAAATCTGCTGAAAGACCTGCGGAGCGTGCTCGGTTTGACCTATCTGTTCATTTCCCATGATTTGGCGGTGGTCAACTATATCGCCGATCGGATTGCCGTCATGTGCCGCGGCCGATTGGTCGAACTGGCTCCGCGCAAACTGCTTTTTAAGTCACCGCAGCATCCCTACACCAGGGCGCTACTGGATTCTGTACCGTTTCCCGACCCGTCGCATCCCCTTGACTTTGAGGCGGTCCGGGATTCGACCATGACCCACCCGGACAATTGGCCCGCCCCCTATGACGTTAGGGATGCCGCCGATGCGTCGCTGATCGATATCGGTGGCGGACATTTTGTCAGAGCCCACGGGCGACAGGATAAAAGAACCGTCGCTTGAGCACCGCGTTATCTAAAACTCTGGCAGTTGTCATTCCGCGGCGGCAGATCGGAACGGATCACCCATCTCAGGCCCTCCAGTCGGCCCACGCTCTGCGGCCCTGTTCTTTGCTCACCGAGATAAAAATCATCGAAATTCCTGACCATGTGTCCGATCCGGCAGACCAAAGGAACGAGGCCATTGCGCAGGCAACACAGTTAGGTGCCTCCTGGGTCCTGTTCCTGGAACCGGACGAACGGCTGCAACCGGACGCCTTAACCCACCTGATGCCGGCAGTCGCGGCTTATGACGGCCTGTGGGGTGGAATTTTTCTGTCCGATGAACAGGGTCAAACCAAAATTGCAAAACAAAGCCAGATCAGTTCCGGCGATGTTGTGCGTAATTATCACACGGCGCTCCATTGGTGGATCGGCAAAAGCCATTTTGTCCGAACGGAAGTCGCCGCCCGAGTAGGTTTCGATTCAGGCAAAGGCGAGGCCTGGTACGCAGACTATCTAACCCGCATGTGGGCGACGGCGCGCTGTTTAAAATCTGCCCAACCGCTGACGTCGCGAACCGGCGCGTTACCGGAGTTATCACCGCCCAACCGCGATTTTTTACTTAACGCCCTCAGCCAGCATCCGCAGTTCATCTGTTTTAACCATCATAGCCATAAAATTCAGTTGCCCTATACGGGCCGTAATCCGACCCTGGAACGGGTGCAGTTGCGGGGCGTGTTTTATGAACAATCCGATCTGGAAACCCTGGCTACTTATGTAAAACCGGGCGCCGTCTGTGTCGATGTCGGTGCCAACACCGGCAACCATACGGTGTTTTTTGCCAAGCTACTGGGTGCCGCAAAAGTCATCTCGATAGAACCAAACCCCGATACGGTTGCAGTTTTGCAACGGGTCATAATTAAAAATCAGCTAAGTAACGTCGACACCTCAAAACTCGGTATCGGTGTTGGTCGCCAGTCCGGGAAGTTCGATTTGACGGTCGGACGTCGGGGCTATTTGGGTACCGCCCGATTAACGCCAAACCGCAGTGGCGAAATTTCTGTTCAACCTCTGGACACGCTCATAAACGAGCCCATCGGTCTGTTGAAAATAGATGTGGAGATGATGGAAATTGACGTGCTGGAAGGGGCCCGTCACGTTATCGGGGACAGCCGCCCTGTGCTGCTTATTGAAGCTCAGGACGAAAATATCACGGCACTGCTCGCCATCCTGGATGAACTCAGTTACCGTATAGAAAAAATATTTCCAGATCAGGGGTATGCCAATTATCTGGCGTTGCCAACAGCAGAGGCGTAGGGAGAACATGGTTCGCATAAGTGCAAACGAGAGGTGTCTGGTGGGGGTGCTGTTGTGCGCGATGTTTTTTTCATCGACGCCATCACATGGCGGTGTCTATAAGGAACCACCGGTCCTGCAAAAGGCCGTCGATGGCGGAAACCTACCGCCAATTGCCGAACGGCTTCCAAAATTCCCATCTGTCGTAAATTTATCTGAAATGGGCTTAAAGACGGGCCGCTACGGCGGTGCCATTCGCACCATCATGGGCCGCGCCAAGGACATCCGGATGATGGTGGTATATGGTTATGCACGCCTCGTCGGATATGACAGGATGTATCAGCTGAAAGCCGACATCCTGCGTCAGTTTGAGGTCGAGGAGGGGCGCCGTTTTACCTTACACCTGCGCCCGGGGCATCGCTGGTCCGATGGTCACCCGTTCACGGCCGAAGATTTTAGGTATTTTTGGGAAGATGTGGCAACCGATCCGGATATCTCGCCTTATGGGCCGCCACAGGCCCTGCTCGTTGACGGGAAATTGCCGATCTTTGAAGTGATTGATGCACTTACCGTGCGTTTTACCTGGCACAAGGCCAATCCTTTTTTTCTGCCTGCCCTGGCTGGCGCCTCTCCACTTTTTATCTATCGCCCGGCCCATTATATGAAATCCTTTCACGCCAGATATGCCGATCCCAAACAGTTGGCGAAAAAGACCAAAGCGGCACGCAAACAAACCTGGCGGGCTTTGCATTTTGGTCATGATCGTCTGTATCGGTTTGATCAGCCGGCACTGCCCACGTTGCAGCCCTGGATAAACACAACAAAACCGCCGTCTGAGCGTTTTGTCTTTAAACGCAACCCCTATTATCACCGGGTTGATTCCCAGGGCCAGCAGTTGCCTTATGTGGACGAAGTGATCATGACGATTGCCGGCTCAAAATTGATTGCGGCAAAGACCGGAAGCGGCGAGTCCGACTTACAGGCCCGCGCCCTGCAATTCAAAAATTACACCTTTCTCAAACGCGGCGAAAAACGAAGCGGATTTACAGTGCATCGATGGATGACGGCGCGGGGCGCACAAATGGCCCTGTTTCCCAATCTCAATGCTGCCGACCCAACATGGGCTAAGCTATTACGGGACGTGCGGTTTCGCCGCGCCCTATCGCTCGGCATTGATCGCCATGAAATCAATCAGGTCGTCTATTTTGGATTGGGCATCGAGGGCGGCAATACGGTTCTGCCAACCAGTACCCTGTATAAAGAATCCTACCGGACGCGATGGGCCCAATACGATACCAAGATGGCCAACCAGTTGCTCGATGAGCTGGGTTTGACGGAACGCGATGACAACAACATTAGGCTTTTGCCCGATGGACGGCCGCTCGAAATCATTGTTGAATCGGCAGGCGAAGACAGTGATCAGGTCGATGTATTGCAGCTGATCGGCGACAGTTGGATTAAACTCGGCGTTAAACTGTTCACCAAACCCACCCGCCGCGAAGTTTTACGGCGCCATGCCCTTGCCGGTTCAACCATCATGTCGATTTGGTTTGGCCTGGAGAACGGCGTGCCAACGGCAAACTCGTCGCCCGATGAATTGACTCCGTCGCGCGACGATCAGTTGCAATGGCCTAAGTGGGGCCACAATCAAATTTCCCAGGGCAAGGGCGGTGAACCTGTTGACCTCCCGATTGGCAAAAAGCTGGTGGCCCTAAATAACGCCTGGGTCGAGGCAAAAAGCGATCAGGAACGGCAAAATATTTGGCATAACATATTGGAAATAAATGCCGATCAGGTATTCACAATTGGTTTGGTCGCCGGCGTGCCGCAACCGGTTGTCGTTAACAATGCGCTGCATAATGTACCGGAGCAGGGGGTTTATAACTGGGATCCAGGTGCCCATTTTGGCATCTATCGTCCCGATACGTTCTGGTATGAGAAGAACTGAGAAGCGACATGTATAGATATTTTGTGCGGCGGATCATCACCATGTGCGTCACCCTATCGGTGATCAGTCTGCTGGTTTTTATCATCATTCAATTGCCACCCGGCGATTATCTGACAACCTATATTGAGGACCTGAAGGCCCAGGGTGAAGTTGTAGACCCCAAAAAAATTGATTTTTTGAGAGCCCAGTACGGCCTCGATAAACCGATGGCATCGCAGTATTTTGTCTGGGTAACCGGCATGTTGCAGGGTGATTTTGGTTATTCCTTTGAGTTTAACCTGCCGGTGACGGACGTGGTCGGTGATCGAATGTGGTTATCGATGGTCCTTAATTTTTCGACGGTTCTGTTCGTTTACCTGATGTCCTTCCCAATTGGCGTCTATTCGGCGACCCACCAATACAGCTGGAGCGACCATGGTCTCACATTCATTGGTTTTTTAGGCCTGGCGACACCCAATTTTCTATTGGCCCTGATCCTGCTTTATCTGGCCAATGTCTGGTTTGGCACGTCCATTGGCGGCCTGATGGCACCCGAATATATCGATCAGCCCTGGACCTGGGGTAAAATGGGTTCGGTCCTGGAACACCTGTGGGTCCCGGTCGTTGTCATCGGCACATCGGGCACAGCAGGGATGATCCGCCGGTTGCGGGCAAACCTGTTGGACGAATTGCAAAAACAATATGTCGTTACCGGACGGGCCAAGGGGCTTAGCGAATTGCGGTTGCTGACAAAATACCCCATGCGTATGGCCCTCAACCCTTTCATTGCCGATATCGGCAGCCTGTTGCCACAGGTCGTATCCGGCTCGGTCATCGTTTCCGCCGTCATGTCATTACCAACCACAGGTCCTATGTTGCTTTCCGCCCTGCAAAGCCAGGATATGTATCTGGCGGGGTCCTTCCTGATGTTTTTAGCTTTGTTAACGGTGATCGGCATGTTCGTCTCCGACGTTCTGCTGGCCGTACTTGACCCGCGTATCCGCCTGGATGGGGGGGTTCGACGATGACCGAGCGGCTGCGGCATTTTGTCTCACCGGCACCGTTCGACCCGGTTGCCGTCGAACAATTAACACCTGAACAGGAAAAATATTACCTGGCATCCCAATGGCAAATGATGTGGTGGCGTTTTAAGGGCCATAAACTTGCCGTCGCCGCCGGGGTTGTCCTGTTGATCAGTTATTTGTCGATTTTCATTTCAGAAATCATTGCCCCCTATGCCCTGCACACCCGCCACACCGACTATATTTATGCACCACCGCAGTCCATACACATGTTCCATGAAGGCGAATTTATCGGGCCCTATGTTTACGCGTTAAAATACAAACTGGATTTTGAAACCCTGAAACGGGTTTATACGGAAGATACGTCCGCCCCCCAGCCCATCCGGTTTTTCTGTTCCGGCGACACCTACCGGTTCTGGGGACAGTTTGACGCAAGTTTTCATCTGCTCTGCCCGGGCAAATCCTCAACCCTGTTTTTGCTGGGTACTGACCGTCTGGGCCGCGACATGTTATCGCGCCTTATCTATGGTGCCCGTATATCGCTGACCGTCGGATTAATCGGAATTACCATTAGTTTTATCTTGGGCATTACCATTGGCGGCATGGCGGGTTATTTTGGCGGCTGGGTCGACAGTTGCGTACAACGGGTCATTGAAATTCTTAAGTCCTTGCCGGAACTGCCCCTGTGGATGGCCCTGTCGGCGGCGCTGCCGGCCAACTGGAGCCCACTCCTGATTTATCTCGGCATAACGATAATTCTGGGCCTGCTGGACTGGCCCGGGCTGGCCCGTGCCGTACGCTCCAAACTCCTGGCCCTGCGCGAAGAGGATTACGCCGTTGCCGCGCGCCTAATGGGCGGCACACCAACCCATATCATTTCCCGTCACCTGTTGCCCAATTTCATGAGCCACCTGATCGCTTCGGCAACCCTGTCGATCCCGTCAATGATTCTGGGCGAAACCGCCTTGAGTTTTTTAGGACTGGGTTTGCGCCCACCCGTTACCAGCTGGGGGGTCCTGTTATCAGAAGCCCAGAACATTGAAGCCGTGGCACTCTATCCGTGGCTGATGGTCCCCATGGTGCCGGTGGTCATTATCGTTTTGGCCTTCAATTTTTTAGGCGATGGATTACGCGATGCGGCGGATCCGTACGACTAAAGGCAGCTCCTGCGCCATCAAATGCTCGTGAATTCACAGACTTGTGGGGTGTGCGGACCGTTCAAACGCGCCACTGTTAACACCTGAACAGATCCCCTGTTTGTCTGATCTAAGGAGTTGGTGATGAAACGATCCGGACTATCGATTTTTGCCCTGGCCATTGCTCTGGGTGTTGGCTCCAGCGCCGTTGCCCAGGATGCAAGTCAACCCAAGCGTCACTTCAAAATTCAAAAACCGGCCCAGCTCGACCCGGCGGAAGCGCTGACGATCTATGACAATGTGGCCGACCGCATGGCCAAAGGTTATGCGGCGTCCGGAGACCCGACTGCCAAGGTTTATCGGAACTGGCGACTTTATAATACGGCACCCTATCCGTCAGCGACCCACGGCAACCGATACGTCAATAATTATGTAAACGCCGTCGGCAAAGCCTACGGAACCCTGAAAACAGGGGACCGTTTGCCGGCCGGCACCATAATCGCCAAAGACAGCCTGACGGTTACTGCTAAGAGAGACGTATTTGCCGGCGCGTTGTTTATTATGGAACGCCTGCCGACCGGCCAGAGCCCTCAAACCGGCGACTGGCGATACAAAATGATTATGCCCGACGGCAGTTTATTTGGCGACACCCGGGGTGACGGGGCCGACAAAGTGGCCTTCTGTCACGACTGCCACGAAGCCGCATCCGAAGATGATTACTTGTTTTTTATGCCGGATGCGTTCAAGCGGGTGTTTTTGGACTGACCCGACCCGTTCTGCCAAAAACCAGAGTGTGATAGTCGTTATCCAAAATAATCATCGGGTGAAATCACCCTGACAGATCAGGGCCATTAACACACATTTAAATGTGTGAAATATTCTGAACGCGACCCAACTCGATAATCGTGATAAGACCATACCATGACGGCAGTATCGTCGACCACCATCAACGCCGCGCGAAGCGGTATTTTTCAAAATGTCAGGCTTACATGAGTTTTTTAAAGAATATAAAAATATCAAAAAAAATCTTTGGTGGTTTTGGACTTATTTTACTTCTTCTCGTTGGCTTGAGTATCACCAGCGGATTCAGTCTGAACACCGGTAACGAAGACTTTAAGCGTTACCGTTCAATTGCACGGCAAACCAACCAAGCGGGACGCGTTCAGGCCAACGTGCTGGAGGCTCGGCTGGCGGTGAAGAACTTCATCCTTAAACCGTCGGAAACAAACATTGCCAGGGTTGGAGAACGAACAAACAGAGCACTGGATTTGATTGTCGACTTTAAAGAACTGGTCAATGACGATGCAAAGCTCGAGCTTCTTAGCAAAGTTGAAAAAGAGCTGAAATCCTACCTGAATGCCTTTGCTCAGGTGATTGATCTGCAAGCCAAACGGAACGATCTGGTCAACAATCAGCTGGATAAGATTGGCCCGCAAATCGAGCGGAAACTCACCGCTATCATGGAAAGCGCCTTCAAGGACGATGACGCGCCCGCAGCCTTTCGTGCGGGCGTCGTGCAACGAAATCTGCTGTTGATGCGCCTGTATGTAACCAAATTTTTGGTTACCAACGAAAAGTCCGCCTACGATCGTGCCCTTCGTGAGTCCGCTGCGATGCGCAGGACCTATGTGGAGATGGTGCGAGAGCTGGAGAATCCGATCCGGATTCAGTTGGCGCGGGAGGTGGACGCACTTCGGGTCCTGTATGATAACGCTTTTGCCGATACGAATGAGGTCATAAATTTCCGTAACAGGGTTATCCTTGGCACCCTCGATACGCTCGGCCCGACCATTGCCGAGGAAATGGAAATTCTCAAATTGTCCGCAAAAAAGGAGCAGGACACATTGGGGCCCAGCGCCAGCCAGGCGCTGCAAACTGCCGTGAAGGTTACTATAACCGTGGCGGTTGTTAGTGTCCTATTGAGTGCTCTTGCTGCCTGGATTATCGGAACCGGTATTTCTCGACCGATTATTACGATTACCGCAGCTATGAAGAGGCTGGTTGGTGGAGAAAGAACCGTCCAAATTCCAGGGCAGGACTACAGTGACGAAGTTGGCGACATGGCCAAGGCCGTCGAGGTATTTCGTCAGAATGCTCTCGAGGTCGAAAAATTGAAGATTGATGCGGATCAAAAGGCGTTTGTTTCAGCAGGCATCATCGGAATGGCCAATGCCTGTAAAGAAACATCCTCTATTAAACAATTGGCGGACCGTGCAGGCGCGTTTCTTGCTGAATACCTGAACCTGCCAACCCTGGCGTTTTACAGTGTTGGTGCGGAGGGATTACGGTTTATCTCGGGGCGGGCGTTGGATCAGACCGTTGACAGACGCAAGCTTATTGGTTTTGGCGAAGGTTTGATCGGGCAGGCGGCTTTGGCTATGGAGGTACGTGAGGTTTCGAATATTCCCAGTGGCAGTTTAAGCATTTCTTCATCGCTGGTCGCAGCCAACCCGGTGGTTATTTATCAGGTGCCGTTCGTTGCCAATGATTGTGTCATTGGCATTGCCGAATTTGCTTCGTTGATTAAACTCTCGCCTGCAGCCCGGACGTTCTTGGATGTATTGAGGGAGTCGTTTGGAGGGATCCTTCAGGACCATATATCACGCCAAAGTATTCAGAGACTTCTGGATCAATCGCGAGAGCAAACAGCTCAACTGGCGGCCAGCCAAAAACTTGCCGATAGTCTCAAGGAAGTCGAAGCTACATCGCTCGCGAAATCAAAATTTCTTGCATCTATGAGTCACGAAATCAGGACGCCAATGGCAGGGGTTCTGGGGATGACGGATTTGGTTTTAGGCACCGAGCTGACGTCTGAGCAACGGGGTTGGATGGGCAGTATCAAGGCATCGGGTGTCAACCTTCTTCGAATTCTCAATGAAATTCTTGATCAATCCAAATTGGAGGCGGGGCGGCTCGAAATTTCCAATGTTGATTTCAAGCTGTCAACTTTTATTAAGGAATCGATAGGATTGTTTACCCCGAGCACCACGACAAAGGGCCTGGATTTTGAACTGTATATCGATGAAACGGTACCTGAAGACGTTTATGCCGACAGTTTGCGGATTGGACAGGTATTGTCCAATCTTCTGAGTAATGCCCTTAAGTTTACAGAATCGGGTAAGGTCACGGTTCGGGTGGAGCACAAACCATATCCCGGTGAAGAGTTTATGCTTCAGATTCTTGTCACCGATAGTGGTATCGGAATACATGACGATGATCAAAAAAAGCTCTTCTCTTCTTTTACTCAAGTCGACGGTTCCACGTCACGAGAATATGGCGGGACAGGGTTAGGCTTATCTATTTCAAAACAGCTTGTCGAGCTTATGGGTGGAGAAATTTGGGTCGAGAGCACGCCGAAAAAGGGTTCCACGTTCGGCTTCACAATCCTGTGTCGGGCGAGTAAGAATACGGTGGATACGGTCCCGCTTGTAACGACACCAGTGAAATGGTCAGCCTCCCGGCCCTTGAGCATACTGGTTGTCGATGACAATCTGATTAATCAACAATTGGCTGGGGCCGTCATGGAGCTGTTAGATCATAAGGTAGCTTATGCTGAGAACGGAAAGATCGCCGTTGACTGTGTTGAGGCCGAGGACTTTGATCTGGTGTTGATGGATGTCCGTATGCCAGTGATGGACGGGATGGAAGCGACCAAGCAAATTCGGGCATTGGAGTCAGATAAATCGAACATCGTGATCATTGCTCTGTCGGCCGACATTGCCGGTGGAAACGCCAATGAGTTCATGCGTTCGGGTATGAATGATGTTTGCGGAAAACCCCTTGATTTATCCTTAATCCTGAAGGCCATAAACCGCCATCTCGGTGAAACGATACACACGCCAGCCACTGCCCGTTGAGCCTCCCGACGCTCACGTCAATTGTGTTGCAGGACTTTGTACGGAAGGGTCTCCCGTGCCGCCAAGCGTTTGCACGATTTAAATCACCTAGCCGGCATTCATGGGATGAATGCTATCGACCCTTTTCCGGATGGTCTCGTTCCATCGCGAAACACCAATAATTTTATCAGTCTGGATCGCCGTTTCGAGGAAATGAGCTGCCACTTCGCCGATGCCTGCCCTTATCGGGCCATCACGAGCGTCGGTACATTCAATAGCGATGGCTTCAGGTTAATTAAATTGCTCCCGAAGTGCCGTTTCCAGATTTGCATGGGTTCCAGGCGGTGAAACAACGGGTGTCCTGACGGTCTGCTTCATCCATCGCTTTTTTCAGCAATCGGCTCGTAGATTAGGGGGTGGTCACTGTCGTCGGAACCGACCTTAAATTGCCTATCGTTTTTAAACAGGCTTCTGCCGCTTCTTTTCCCTTGGTGAAAAAATGGTCGCCAAAGAAATGCATATGGGGATCGTGCGCTTGGAATTGGTGGGGGGTTAGGACCGCCGAAATTATCGGAACATCCGTATCCAATTGGACCCGCATCAAACCATCAATGACAGCCGTCGCGACAAAGTCATGTCGATAAATGCCGCCATCGACAACAAAACCGGCGGCGACAATCGCCTCGTATCGCTCTGATAATGCCAGACGTTTTGCCAACAGGGGAATTTCGAATGCCCCCGGAACTGCAAAGGTTTCAACCTGCGCGTCGAAAGTGTCTTGACGCGTCAGAGCCTCTTCGAAGCCGTCGCGGCACCGATCAACAATTTCAGCGTGCCAGCCGGCACTTATATAAGCGATACGGGTTGGTAATATTTGATGTGTCTGATCCACAGGGTCTCTCCGTTTCCTCGAATCAGGGCAGGCAACCAAAATTCTGCCCGCACCCGGCGGAACAAAATCGAGGGATTATTCTCTTCCTTCCGGACTATGACCGTCGGCTTCGGAATCCAACCGAATCTGCTGACCCTTGCGCATATTGCGGAAAGCGCTCGCGGGCTTACACAAAGTGATTACCGCCGGTGGGGACTTCCACCCCGCCCTGAGAATGGTACACCGCCCAATCTTTTTGAGCGACATTTGACACTTAATATAAAGGGCAGGGCCCGACAAGCAAGCCTTCCCGCCAGTTGCAAAATGGATAAAATTAACGGGCCCGGAGTCCTATGCAGGGAAAGTCTGTGTAGGGAAAGCCTGCTAAACGGTCTCCCCCTGGTCTTGGCAAAGCCCGGGCTGGGAAAGGCCAGATAGCGCGCAAAAAGCCCTGGCCTATTAGACTTGTTTAGCGATGCCATATTGGTTAGCGTTTGCTGGCCGTGGATTTCATAGGCGCCGGCGATTGGGAGCCTATATATCGGACTAAACCCCCGTTAGCGGCGTTAGTATTGTCGCCATAACCCCATCCAATTCGCAAAACGGTCATTCATGAAATCCAATCTTCTGCTGCCCTTTGCCATCGGCCATTTCGCCAACGATCTGACGCCCATCGGCATGTACATCATTATCCCGGCCTTCGGAACGGCCATGGGCCTCTCTCCGGCCGAAATCGGGCTGTTGTTTATGCTGCACAATCTGGGATCTTCCCTGGCCTATTTTCCCTCCGGGATGTTGGCTGATCACGTGGCCAACCGGGGTATTTTGTTAACGGCGACGTTCTTTTGGGTCGGGTTTGGGTATCTGGCAGCGTCCTTTGCCGAGGGTTTCTGGATTTTTGCCGCACTGATCGCCATCGCCGGTATGGGCGATGCGGCCTGGCATCCGATTGCCACCGGCGTCCTCGCGCAAATGCACAAAACACGGCGTGCTTATGCTCTGGGCATGCATGCGATTGGTGGGCACATTTCAGAAATTGTCGCCTTGCCGGCGGTCGGATTATTGTTGACCATTGGCGACTGGCGACTGGCCATACAGGCCCTGGTCATCCCGACCCTGCTTATGGGTTGTATTTTTATTTTTGTCGCGAAAAAAGTTCCCCGTCATGTGAATTCCCTGCCGACACGGGCGGACTTTACCGAGATCTGGCGGGTATGGACCGTGAAAGCCGGGGTGCGGTTTATCGCCCTGTTTGTATCCTACAACATGGCTCTGTTTGCCATGATTGCCATGACTCCGCTGTTCCTGCGGGCCAGTCACGGCTTTAGCTGGATGATGACCGCTATTGCCCTGGCCGCGATGATGCTGCCCGGCGCATTGCTACAACCGGTAATGGGCAAAATATCCGATACATTTGGGCGCCGGTCACTGATCATTCTCGGCAATGCAATTGCGACTGTGGCGGCATTTGCCGCCTGGTTGTCGGCGTCAATGACGTTGACCCTATTGGCATTGGGCCTGGCGATGACGGTGCTGGTTGCCATTCGCGCCGTATTGCTGGCGGCCGCAGTCGACCATGCCGGTGGCCGGGAAGGCACCAGTCTGGGCCTGACCTTCGCCTTCATGGATGGTTTCGCCGCCTCCGCCGCCGTTCTCGCCGGGTTGGTCGGAGAACACGACTTGGCAAACGCCTACCTGCTGGCCGCCGGATTCTCCCTGGTCGCGGTCATCCTTGCCGTCGCTTCACCCATGCAGGCGACCGAGCCAAAGGATCAAACGTCGGCGGGTATGGCCAGCTAACCGGGAGCAGGTGCCGAGCACCTGCAGGGCCAGAACCCAGCCGACCGCACATAGGGGCGGGCGTCAGCTCACGATCTGGCCACTGAATAAAATCAGGCGATCAGTTTGGCGATTTCCCTTAACAACAGACTGCCTGGTTTGGCCAACGCGTCAACCGCTGCCATATGGTGGGCACCGTCCAAGTTGATGCGGGTGGTGGAGGCCAGTTTGCCACTCCATTTTTCCTGCAATCGGTCCGATTGTTCGTGAAAAGCCGTACTTTCGTCGCCACCAACGGCCAGGATCATCGGCCCTCGGGACACGGGATCGCGCAGGCAGGGGCTGTTTAACCGGGCCGATGCATCGTCCAGTCCAAGGTTTTCGTTGATGCTTGTCGATACCAGGGGCAGCAGATCAAAAACCCCACTGATCGGCACGCCGCCTTTGACAAAATCGTTGGCCATCCCGGGGTAACCTTTGGCCCAGTCCGTTGCCATCAATTCGGCCGTCAGGTGACCGCCGGCGGAATGGCCACTCACAAAAAACCGCTGCCGGTCGCCGCCGTACCGGGAAATGGTGTCCCAGACATGGTGGCCCGCCGCCTGCATTTGGCCGGTGATTTTGTCGAGGCTGACATGAGGGCAAAGATCGTAACCGGCGAGGACCACACAAAAACCCAGTCTCACCAGTTGCGGTGCAACGAAGTTAAAATCCTTCGGCTGGCGGGCTTGCCAATAGCCGCCGTGAATAAACATCATGACCGGCGCATTAGGAGTATCGTTGGGGTAAATATCCAATATTTCCCGTTCCCTGTCGCCATAGGGAATATCCAGATGGCAGGTGTTACCGGCGCGCGCCGCCTGACTGGCCGCAGTCCAGCGGACAAAAATCTCATCGGCGTCGGGAATCGCTGCGCGGGCATTGTAAAGTTTTTCGTTTTGGGGGTCGATCATAACGGCCATGGTTTGCTCCTATACGCCTAAAAACCGATGTTGCATCTCTTCATCCGCCAGCAATTCACCGGACGTTCCCGACCAGGCGATCAGCCCTTTTTCCATAACATAATGGCGATCGGCAATACGCGCCATGGCTTTCGGGTGTTTATCAATCACCAAAATAGCCTGTCCGGCTTTTTTAAGGTTATGTTCCAGACAGGACCAGATTTCATCGCGAATAAGCGGTGCCAATCCTTCCGTCGCCTCGTCTAAAATCATCAATTTTGGATTGGTCATTAGAGCGCGACCAATGGCCAGCATCTGCTGTTCGCCGCCCGACAGGGTCCGGCCATAACGATGAATACGCTCGCCCAGACGCGGGAATAACGCAATCACCCGCTCGCTGGTCCAGGGGTCCGGAGCACCGGCGTTATTGGCCGATGTGGCGACCAGATTTTCGTGGACCGTCAGGTTGGGGAAGATCTGGCGGCCTTCGGGCACCAGACCAATTCCCAGGCGGGCAATTTTATGGGGCGGGCGGGCGCCTACGTCGATGCCATCAAAAATAATACTTCCGCCGCGCGACGGGGTCAGGCCCATGATCGATCGCACGGTCGTTGTTTTACCCATGCCATTGCGGCCCATGAGGGTCACCACTTCACCGGCCTGAATGGCCATGCTGACCCCAAACAGGACCTGACTGGCGCCATAAAAAGTTTTCACATCGGTGAGTTGCAGGATCATCTGAGTTCGCCTAAATAGGCGGCCTGCACAGCCGGACTGTTGCGAATGGCTTGCGGCGTGCCGGTCGCGATGGCTTTGCCCAATACCAGCACGGTAATCCGGTCTGCCAGGGCAAATACCACGTCCATGTCGTGTTCGACCAGGAGGATCGACAGGTGATCTTTCAGGGGCAGCAGGATCTCCGTCATCCGTCTTGAATCCTCCGGCCCCATGCCTGCCATCGGTTCGTCGAGTAATAACATTTTGGGTTGTGTTGCCAGGGCCATGGCCAATTCCAACTGACGCTGTTGTCCGTGCGCCAGTTCACCGGCGATGGCACCGGCGACGTTTTCCAGGCCCATGCGCCGGAGAACCGTCATTGCCGGATCGATCCGCGCCCGGTCGGCCCGGGCCTTTGCCCAGAACCGAAAATTTTGACCCTGTTTTGATTGCACGGCCATGGCGACGTTTTCCACGGCGGTAAAGGCCGGAAAAATACTGGTAATTTGATAGGACCGGGCCAGCCCCAGCTGGGCGCGTTTTTGCACCGGCAGGGCGGTGACATTTTGACCATTGAACAGGATTTCACCCTGGTCCGGCGACAGTTCGCCGGAAAGCTGGTTGATGGCCGTAGTTTTTCCAGCACCATTGGGGCCGATCAGGGCGTGAATTTCGCCGGTTCTAACGTCCAGATCAATGCCGTCACTGGCCCGGAGCGCACCAAAGGACTTGCATAAATTGGAAACCCTGAGGACTGGCGGAGAAGACCTATCCATCGCGGCCGCCATCGCCGGCCAAAAACCCGTAGATACCGCGCCGTGCAAACAGCACCACCAGAATCAAGATCGGCCCCAGGATAATCATCCAGTGTTGGGTATAGGCAGCCAGGATCTCTTCCATCAAAAGTAAGGCGATCGCCCCAAAAACCGGCCCAAACAAAGTTCCCATGCCGCCCAGGATGACCATAACCATGACCTCACCGGACCGTGTCCAATGCATCAATCCGGGACTGACAAACTCGCTTTGGTTGGCGGCCAAGGCGCCGGCCAACCCGGCCCCGGCCCCGGCAATGACAAAACAGGCCAGTTTATATTTATAGGTCTCAAAACCCAAGGCGCGCATCCGCGTTTCATTTTGTTTACAGCCCCGCATGACCATGCCAAAACGCGAATTAACGAGCCGCTGACAGAGGTATATAAACCCCAACAACACCGCCAAACATACGTAATAAAAACGTGTGTCGTCACCCAAATCGAGCAGGGGGAAACTGTTGCGTTGCTCCAAATTTACGCCGTCGTCACCGCCATAGGTAACCAGCGAGACAAAAAAGAAATATAACATTTGCGCAAAAGCCAGGGTGATCATAATAAAATAAACACCACTGGTACGCAGGCTCAAAGCCCCAATGGCCAGGGCAACCAAAGCCGACATGACGATTGCCGCAGACCAGGCGATTACCGCGCTGGTGGTACCGGTCCAGGCACCCGGCAGGAAGGGAATGGCCAGATCTTCTGAAACATGGAAGGCCAGAATTCCCACCACATAGGCCCCAACCCCCAAAAAGGCGCCATGGCCAAGGCTGGCCATGCCGGCATATCCGAGGATCAAATCAAGGCTGACGGCGGCCAGGGCATAAATCAAAATGCGGCTGAACAGGCTGATAAAAAACGCTTCGTCCAGGGCCAGCGCCACCGGCGGCAAGGCCAGCAAAACCACCAGGCCGAGCAGTAAAACCAGCGATTTGCGCGACAGAGTTGAGTTAGCCATAGGCTTGAAATAACCCCCGCGGACGGATCACCAAAACCACGGCCATCAGAATATAAATCGACATCGAAGAAACCGATGCGCCGACCCCATCGGCGACCGACGGGTCTTCAAACAGCGCGCGCAACAGGGTCGGTAAAAACGCCCGGCCGTAGGTGTCGACCAAACCGACCAGCAAAGCGCCGATCAGGGCACCACGGATCGAACCGATCCCGCCGACGATGATCACCACAAAAGTCAAAATCAGGATGTTTTCGCCCATCCCGATCTCTGTCGCCAGAATCGGCCCGGCCAGAGCGCCGGCGAGGCCGGCGAGCAGCGCGCCCAAACCGAAAACAACCGTATAGAGCCGGTCAATATCGACGCCCAGGGCGCTGACCATTTCGCGGTTTGAGGCGCCGGCACGGATCAACATACCGGTGCGGGTCTTGACGATTAACAGTCTTAATAAAACCGCGACCGCCAAGCCGGCAGCAATGATCACCAGCCGGTAAACCGGGTAGGGCACGCCGGGAATAATTTCGACGGATCCGGCAAACAGCGGCGGGATTGGCACAAAGATCGCCTGGGGGCCCCAGATGATGCTGGTCAGTTCATTGAAAAAGAGTATCAGCCCGAAGGTCGCCAGGACCTGGTCCAGATGGTCGCGGTTATACAGCTTGCGCAAGGCAATGGTTTCAACGGCCATACCGACAATCGCCGCCACCGGCAGGGCAACGGCAACGGCGATAAAAAAACTACCGGTCAAATGGCCGACGTAGGCCGCCACATAGGCACCAATCATATAAAAGGAACCATGCGCCAAATTGATCATATTCATGATCCCGAACACCAGGGTCAGACCGGCCGCCATCAAAAACAACATAACGCCCAATTGAAAGGCGTTGAGCGTTTGTTCGAGGAATAGAAAAAAAGTCATGGGCACATAAAAAACGGCGGAGCCTGAATCTTCGGCTCCGCCGGTTTTTCATCCATCCGTCTTACATTTTGCAATCGGCGGCGTAGGCATCACCATGGCTGGAGAACACTTTGCCGACGATTTTATTAGTGATGTTGTCGCCGTCCTTATAAACCTCACGGACGTAAATGTCCTGAATCGGATGATGGTTTGGCCCAAACCTGAAGGGTCCACGAACGGACTGAAATTTGGCCGCCCGCAGGGCATCCCGAAACAGGTCAGTTTTCGACATGTCACCATCAACCGCACGTATGGCGCTGTCGAGCAACAACGCCGTATCAAACCCCTGGCTGGCGTAGAGCGACGGGAAACGACCGTAGGTTTTGTGGAAGTTCGAAACAAAATCAATGTTGGCGGCGTTTTTGATGTCCTTGTTCCACTGCGACGTATTAAACACCCCCAATGCCGTATCGCCAACCGCCTTCAGGATACCTTCGTCAAAGGAAAAGGCCGGACCATAAAGCGGCGTTGATTTATTTAAACCGGCTTGTGCATATTGCTTAACAAAGTTAATGCCCATGCCGCCGGGCAGGAAGAAAAACACCGCATCGGGTTTGGCAGCCCGTAGATTGGCCAGTTCCGCCGCATAATCGACCTGGCCCAGTTTGGTATAAACCTCGCCAGCTATTTTGCCTTTGTAATAGCGTTTAAAACCCGCCAGGGCGTCTTTGCCGGCCGGATAATTGGGTGCCATAATATACACGTTTTTATGGGATTTATCGTTGACGTACTGGCCCGCCGCCTCATGCAGGTTGTCGTTCTGCCAGGCGACGTTAAAATAGTTCATATGGCAACCCTTGCCGGCCAGTTTCGACGGCCCCGCGTTGGGACTTAAATAAAATTTCCCGGCTTTGGTCACATCTGGGACCACGGCGAGCGCCAGATTTGACCAGACAATGCCGGTCATGATATCCACTTTGTCGCGTTTTAACATTCGGTCGGCAATCTGTTTGGCGTTGCCCACTTTGCGCGCATCGTCGGCAATGATCAGCTCGACCTTGCGGTCGCCCAGCATTCCGCCACGCATGTCGACGGCCAGTTGAAACCCATCGCGAATATCAATGCCGAGGGAACTGCCGCCACCCGACAAGGTCGTAATCATGCCAATTTTCACCGGTTCTGCGGCCATCGCGGGAGCCGACATCAGGGTCAGGGCCGCAACCGTGCTAAAAATCATTTTCTTCATTATTTAAACCTCCCAGGTAAACGAAAAATCCGTATCAAGGGCCAGTTATACAGGGGGAATTTCCATGAATCCAACCCTTCTCATGACGGCCCATTGATATATTGCCGTGGCCCGCCGGAACGGGCATGCTTTTGCCATGGACGATTACACTTTTTTTGACAAAGTCTGGGACCAACATGTGGTTGCCGACTTGGGCGACGGGTTTTCGCTGCTCCACGTCGACCGCAATTTTATCCATGATTTAAGCGGTACCCGGGCGTTACAAAATCTGGCCGGGCAGGGACGGCGGGTGCTCCACCCTGACCTGACGTTTGCCTGTCCAGACCATACGGTATCGA
This sequence comes from Rhodospirillales bacterium, assembly GCA_021775095.1. Classification (GTDB taxonomy): domain Bacteria; phylum Pseudomonadota; class Alphaproteobacteria; order Rhodospirillales; family Casp-alpha2; genus JABMNT01. The sequence continues at coordinate 69,135 of JAJFII010000006.1, read as the reverse complement.
CCGCTATCGATGCACCTCACACTGGTGATCGCTACGAAATCTGTGTCGACCCCTTGCGCCGGTTGGCGGCCGACCAGGGCATTAAGTTTTTCGAAATCGGCAAGCACGGATTTGGCATTATCCATGTCATCGGCCCGGAGCTGGGACTGACCCTGCCAGGCGGGTTGATCGTTTGCGGCGACAGCCACACCAGTACCCACGGCGGATTGGGTGCCCTGGCCTGGGGCATCGGTGCCAGTGAAGTTGCCCATGTGCTGGCGACCGGCACGGTGATCCAGCAAAGACCCAAACGCCTGCGCCTCAATTTCCATGGAGCCTTACAAACCGGCGTGACCGCAAAGGACCTGATCCTCCATGTGATTGGCCGCGAAGGGGTTGCGGCGGGTGATGGCTACGCGGTTGAATATGCCGGCCCGACGATACGGGCACTGAGTATCGAAGAACGCATGACGCTCTGTAATCTGTCCATAGAATTGGGTGCCAAAATTGGCATGGTTGCGCCCGACGAGAAGACCTTCGACTATGTTTCCGGTCGGGAATATGCGCCAAAAGCTGCACTGTGGGACGCCGCCGTCGCCTTTTGGCGGACCCTGGAATCCGATGACCAGGCGTCGTTCGATCTGGAACTTCAGGTCGATGCCGGCCGGGTTCGCCCGCAAATCACCTGGGGCACCAGCCCCGAACATGTGATTGCCATCGACGAAACCATTCCCGATCCGGCCGAGCAGTCCTCGACCGAGCGAAAACAGGCCTATGCCGCAGCCCTCGAATACGTCGGTCTTACGCCTGGCGCCAGCATGCAGGGTCTGTCCGTTGATCAGGTGTTTATCGGGTCGTGCACCAACAGCCGGCTCAGCGACCTCAGGGCCGCCGCCCAGATTGTTCGCGGCCGCAAGGTCGCCGACCATGTCACCGCGTGGGTTGCTCCCGGATCCTTCGATGTTAAAAAGGCCGCCGAAAGCGAAGGTTTACATGACATATTTGAGGCCGCCGGATTGCATTGGCGCAATCCCGGCTGTTCGCTGTGTGTCGGTTCCAACGGCGAAACCGTGGCCGCCGGCCAACGCTGCATTTCCACATCCAACCGGAATTTTGTTGGCCGCCAGGGCAAGGGCAGCCGCACCCACCTGGCCAGCCCGATTATGGCGGCGGCGGCAGCGGTCTGCGGGCAGATAACCGACGTGCGCCAGTTGATGGAGCCCTGAGCCATGGTAACCTTCCATCGTCTGGTCAGTGTTGCCGCGCCGTTACTGCGCGCCAATGTGGATACGGATTTGATCATTCCCATGGACCGATACCTGATGGCGGCGCGCGAGCAAATGCATCATTATGCCTTTGAGACCCTGCGGTTTTTGCCCGATGGCACGGACAATCCCGACTTCATTTTAAACCAACCGCCCTACGACAAAGCCGAAATTTTAATTACGGGTGCCAATTTCGGTTGCGGCAGTTCCCGGGAATCCGCTGTGTGGGCCCTCTATGGCTGGGGCATTCGATGTATCATCGCGCCGAGCTTTGGCAACATTTTTTACAACAACTGTTTCCAGAACGGCCTGCTGCCGGTGGTGCTGCCCGAACCATCGGTCACCACCCTGGCGCAATTGGCGGGCGGCAACGCTTCCCCCGTCTTTGATGTGGATTTAACCCGCCAGGTGGTAACGGTAACGGACGGTGCAGAATATGGTTTTGAAATTGATCCGAAACGGCGCATTCAACTGTTGGAGGGTTTGGACGATATTGGCGTCACCCTGAACCAGCTGGCGGCGATCAAGCGCCATCGCCGCGAGGACGAAATAAAACGCCCCTGGATCTATTTGAAATAAGGAACCCGCCATCCCATGCTCGCACAAAAATTAGGAGACCATATTGCCGACCTGGGGTATGCGGATTTACCGCAACCGGTCATCCACGCCTGCAAACGCTGCCTGCTGGACTATTTGGCGGCGGTCCTGCCCGGTGGCAATGAACCGCCAGCCAGAGCCCTGCAACAGGCCCTGGTCGACGACCTCGACCGGGGTCCTGCGACATTATTGCCGTCGGGACGCAGGGCAACGGCCCGTACCGCCGCCCTGATCAACGGGGTTGCCGCCCATACCCTGGAAGTTGACGACATTTATCGCGATGCCATTTACCACCCGGGACCGCCGGTGATCTCGGCAGCCCTTGCGGCGCTGCAGGCGACCGGCGGGTCGGGACGGGATCTGATCACCGGGATTGTTGCCGGTTATGAAATTTCCAATCGCATTGGTGTCGCCGTACAGCCGGCCCATTACGATTATTGGCATACCACCGGTACGGTTGGGGCATTTGGTGCCGCCGCCGCCGCCGCCAAAATTTTCCGTTTGACGGGCAAACAAAGCAAACATGCCATTGCCAATGCGGCAACCCAGGCCGCCGCTCTGCAGCAGGCCTTTCGCTCCGACGCCATGAGCAAACCCCTGCACGCCGGTCGGGCGGCAGAGACCGGCGTGCTGTGTGCACAAATAGCGGCAGCGGGGTTTACCGGTGCCGATGACATGCTCGAGGGCGCGCGTGGCTTTGGCCGGGCCATGAGCCGGGATGTGGATTGGTCCGCAGCGTTCGCCGAGCTGGGCAAAGACTTTACCATCACCCGCATGACGCAAAAAAATCACTGCTGCTGCGGCCACACCTTTGCCGCCATCGATGCGGTCCTGGAACTGCGCCAGCAAACGGCCCTTCATGCGCAAACGGTCCGTGCCCTTCAGGTAAAAAGTTATGGAAAAGCCCTTGAAGTTTGCGGCAATGCCAATCCGCAAACTCCCTATGAGGCGAAATTCAGTTTACCCTATGTGGCTGCCATGGCGGCCCTGGAGGGCAGTGTACGGCTGGCGGCGTTTACCGATGACTGGCTCAAGAACCCTCAGTTACGCCAGTTGATGGACAAGGTGACCGTCGAAGTCAGCGAACAGGCCGAGGCGGTGTTCCCAAATCATCGGTCGGCGACGGTGCGGATTGTGTTAAAGGACGGTCAGGAACTCACCCACCATGCACCGACCCGTCGCGGCGATCCCGACAACCCGCTGACCGACCAGGACATCGAAGACAAATTTAACGAGCTTGCGGCCCCCGTCAGGACCGCAGAGCAACGCAAAACAATTATTTCCAGTGTCTGGGATCTGGAAAATCAGGGTCAGTGGTTCCTTTAGATCCTGGCGATCATTGCAGTAGGGGCGAAACGACGCCCTAAGCGTAATTGCCGTCACGGAGGATTATGTCTGTTCGCCTGGGCAATGCGCAGCGTCTTTCCGCTTTGCGTCGCTCAGACCTTCGACCACCTGGAGCGCTGACACGATATCGCGACGTCGGCGCGTTTGCTGATGGTCTATTCCATCGGCGCGACGATCGGCCCGGTGCTCGCTGCGGCACTCATGCCGATCTACGGCCCATTCAGCTTTTTCCTGTTCGAAGCGACGGTTGCAGTGCTCTTCGCTGTGTTTGTTCTTGTCCACGGCACGCGGCGGCGTGGCGTACCTGCGGATCAGCAGGAAAAATACCTACCGCTTCCTGAACCAACGCCCATAGCAGTGGCTCTCGATCCACGCACGGATCCGGATCGTCAAAACGGAAAGAAGCGAATTTAACGATGACATAGCAACCGCTGATTTCCTTTTCGATCATCTGAACATTTAGCACTCGCTCATATCCGAGCGTCGTGCCGAGGCAGTAACCCATCAATACGATTGTTCGTTTGATCGGCAAATCTGGACATGGCATCGCTCAGCCATGGTTGTCGGACAACGCCGTTGTGTTTAGCCGTTTCGATCAGGGAATAAGCGATAGCCGCTGACTTGCCGCCACGCTCGGAACCCATAAACAGATTGTTTTTGCGGCCAAAGGCTATCTGCTGGACCATCTGAACCAGGGCTTGGACGACTCGAGCAGGAAATTAGCAGTGCGGGATGACTAAACTCAGTCCCTTGGGGACTACCGTAACTGACTGTCCTTGCTCCCGCGACGATTAATGCCGAGGCTGACCCGGCCGGCATCGCGAACAGACTGGCACGCGACACAGGTCCTTGTGCCGGGCAAGGCGTGGCGGCGCGCCTTGGGAATTTCTTCACCGCATTCGACACAATATTTTGCAGTTTCGCCGGACGGCAGATCGGCCCGCGCGCGCTTCACCGCATCTGTAATTGTATCGTCAATTTGGTCCTGTACCGCACCGTCGCGCGTCCAACCGCCTGCCATAGGAGTTTCCCTATTCGATGGGTTTGTGAAGTCATTCTTATAGCAATTAAAAGAGTGCATTTCAATTCGCCGGGGTTTGCCCTCGCATAAAATATATAGGTTTCCAACCTGCCAAAATCCTGGCGTGGGATTTGTGGTTCACTGATTGCCGCACATGCCGCCCATTAGCATACCGTTCTGCTGCCTATTCGCCGAACGGCATCCCTTACCGATGAGAGGCAAAATAACAGGCAATTGAAGGCAGACTTCGTCAGTCTCCAGTTTGCCGCTCCGATCAACAAAGCGCAACCCAGGGGCACATAATTAACTGGGTTTAATGTGCGGGTCGCCGAACACGTCCTTGCAATATTGAATGAAAGGCAGAGTCAGGTCGCCCGGTCGGCTATCAGCTCGGTGGGCGATAACGATTGGGGTTGGCGGTAAGTTTTCCTGTAGCGCTATCGGCACAACGCGATTTCCGTCATAGGTTTGGTTCGACACTGGCCGCATGGATAGAATAGATACGCCGAGCCCGCTAGCGACACTGCATCGGACGGATTCGATGGATGCGGAACGAAAGGCAATATGTGGCCCTATCCCGTGGCGGGCAAAAATTCTGAAGAAATAATCTCTACTGCCGGGGGCATCAAAAAGAATGTAGTCCTCTTGCGCGATCTCTCGGATAGGCACACTATTTTGCCGCGCCAACCGATGGCCGTGAGGTACGATCAAGTAAGGCGGTGCAGCAGATAGTCCCGTCCAGCCAATATGATTAGGGTCCAAACCAAGGTCATACATTATGGCAAGGTCAATTTCGTTCTCTTGCAGGGCGCTAATCAGTTCGTCCTGAAGTTTTTCTGCAACTTGCAGGACGACGCCGGGAGACCGTTCACGATAACCACTTACGATCCGTGCCAGAAAGAAGGGGACGATCGACTGAAAGCAGCCAAGCCGAATGGTTCCGGCGCGGCTATCAGCAATTTGTTCTATGGCTTCGCCGGCCCTCGCCGCACAGTCGACAATATTGTTTGTATATCTGAGAAATTCCGTTCCTTGTGCCGTCAATTCCATACCGCGCGCATGGAGACGACGAAAAAGGACCAATCCCGTCATTTCCTCCAGTTTATCAATTGACTGGGCAACAGCCGGTTGTGAAATGCCAATGGCGCGGGCTGCTGAGGAAATGCCACCGGTTCGCGCGACGGCACGAAAATATTCGCATTGTCTAATGGTAATTCTGATCATTGATTAATATTAAACAGGTTTTTCTTTTCTTAAAGCATGAATAATAGAGTTTTATAAGATCTTATAAACTCGCTAACGTCAGCAAATCTTACTAGGGAGAGAGAAGATGGAATTGGACCAGATTGTAGATTTGACGACGTACCCGATTGGCGACCCGGACTTTCGTGCAAATTGCCGCCAATCCTTTGATCAGCAGGGGGTTCTGGTAATGCCCGAATTCGCGACCCAGGCCGCCATTGCGGCCGTTCGGGCTGAAGGCTATGGGAACCGCCATAAGGCCTATTTCAGCAAAAATAGCCACACCGTGTATCTCAGCCCGTTGGACCCTGAATTCACAGATCACCACCCGCGCAACAGACTTGTGGTGTCCTCTAAGGGCTGCATTTCAGATGAAGATGTGCCGGAAACCTCGGCCTTGCGGACGCTGTACAATGCATCTGTGTTTCGTGAGTTTTTGTGTGAAGTTTTGGGGGAGACCGCACTCTACGATTATGCGGACCGCTTGTCGTCGATCAATATCCACTATGCGGAAACCGGCCAGGAATTGGGATGGCATTTCGACAATTCTTCGTTTGCTATTACGCTGATGATCCAGCCTGCGGAACGCGGCGGGCAGTTTGAATATGTCGGTGGCGTACGCGACGCCGATGTCGGGGAAATGAACTACGACAGGGTGGCTGAAATTCTTGACGACCGGAGCGAGGTCAATCAACTGTCAATGGGTGCCGGTGCTCTGGTGTTTTTCCGAGGCCGCAACGCGATCCACAGGGTCGTTCCTAATGAAGGTAAACGAACCCGGATGCTTGCGGTTCTCGCCTATAACACGAAACCCGGTATATCCCTGTCGGAAGCGGCGCAAATGACATTCTACGGGCGAACAGGCTAACCTGATTAAATACGGATTAATATAAGAGTCTGGTAAGTCCCGCCGCTAGTGGTTTAGATCCTGTTATATGAGGCGATACCGGCAAGCGGCGGAACTGACCCCTTAAAAGGGGTTTTGCATCTGATAAAACCTTTGAGATTATCTGAAAACAACATAGACAGTTTATAGGCCGCCTTAGTCTCAACGTCCAACTGAGTGTGAACAATGGACCAGATCTGAACGTTTATTGAACAACTTTGCCATCCCGGTTTGGTATGACGAATTCGGTAACAGCGTTTTCGCTCGTCATGAGTTCACGGGCAATCCACCGGTATCTCCGTCCTTCACAAATGCCATAACACCAGGTGCAAGGTGATCTGATTCTGGGCGCTCGCCTGGTTGACGCCCACGTTTTTTTTCATTGGCTTTTGCAGCTGCTATCCCGTTTCATGAAATGTCCGTGTTAGAACGGTCTCTTTTTATGAGTGACTGCATACAGGATAAAGGCATGCGGCGGCGTGGGCCGGCTGTCAACCAGCGGCCCGGTTACTCAGCCCATGGTTTCGAAGACTTTTGCCGTCACTTGATAATTTAACGGTTGGCCGGCGGTCCAGCGCTCAAATTCTTCGATCACCAGATCGGAAAGCCGGGTCACTTCATCGCCAATGGTGCCGCCGATGTGGGGGCTATTGATAACGTTGTCGAGGTCCCAGAAAGCCGATCCGGCGGTCGGCGGTTCCGGGTCGGTGACATCCAGCAGGGCCGTTAAATCAGGACGCTCGGTGAGCACCTGGATCAAATCCGCTTCAACCACCTGGGCGCCACGGCCGGTATTGATGAACGTCGCCCCGTCGCGCAGGCTGCCAAAATGGCCGGCGTTCAGGGTCTGTCGGGTTTCGGGAATATCGGGAATATGATTGCAAACCACCATTGAACGTTCGAAGACCTGCCCCAGGGAGACCGACTCAATGTCCAGTTCCCGGGCCCGGTCATCCGTTAAAAAGGGGTCATAGGCGATGACTTTCAAGGGATAACTTTTTAGCAAATGGCGGGTTCGGGTGCCGATTTTACCCATACCCAGCATGCCGATGGTTTCGCCGTTTACTCCCGGTCGGTGATAGGATTTGGCGGTCATTTCCCTGGATTTCTGGTAGTGTCTGGCCGAGCGAAAATAACCGCGCAATGACAAAAGGATCTGCGCCAGGCACATCTCGGCCACCGGTATGGCATTGGCCTGCCAGGCGCTGACCAGAATAATGTTGTGATCGAGCAGCGGTTGGGCAAAGGCTTTGACGTTACCTGCCGCATAAAACACCGCCTTCAGTTTCGGCATGGCCGCAAAATGCCGTTCGTCAAACCGCATCAACCCCCAGGTCGCAAAAATCACCTCGACTTCGGCCAGCGCCGGCAGATGCTGATCGAAGGTATCGCCATCGATGCGTTGCGAATAAAAATCGGTTAGTCCGGCGATTTTTGCCAGGGTGGATTGTGGGTAAACAACACCATCACCGGCGTCATAGTTGTGAAAGAGGGCTGATTTTGGTTTCGCCATGCTTACTTAATATCCCCGCACATATCCGCGTCTGTTGTGTTCCTGCATGGGGTCCGTTTCGAGGTTTTTGCGCACCCCATCGGGAATTGCCACGGTGTTGCGTTCCACTGATGAAAAAAACACGTTTACACTTTCGCAGGTCGCCACACAAGTGTCGCCACTAAAAACCCCATACCCGGTGGTTATGGATTTGGTTCCCAGACGCAAAACCCGCCCGCCCACATCAACCGTGCCCGGATAGTGGGTTTCTTTGAGGTAATCGATGACCACCCGGGCCAGGATAAAATCAATGCCGGGGTTTTCATCCGGATCCAGCAGGCCGCCCAGGAACATCGTCCGCGCCGCTTCTATATAAGCGGCGTAAGCCACGTTGTTGACATGGCCCAGCGGATCCTGGTCCGAAAACCGGATGGTTACCGGGGTCCAGAAGCGAAAACTTGTCCGGCTCCGTAAATCAAGTGTATCGTTTTCCATGCCAAGACTTTTGCCCGTAAAACGTGGCAATTGCAACCGCCTAAGGGAGAACCACAGATGGCCGAGCCCAGTGCCCAACATACCATGAATGCGAGCGAAATGGCGGCGGCCATAGCCCAAGGAACCGCCACCTCCGAACAGCTTGTCCGGGCTTGCCTGCAACGGATCCATGAGCGCGACAGCGTAGTCAAAGCGTGGGCTTTCCTCGACCCGGGACGGGCCATCCAGCAAGCACAAAAAGCCGACAAACACCAGGCCGGCGGCGGCGATCTGGGTCCTTTGCACGGGGTTCCGGTGGGATTAAAAGACATTATCGACACCCGGGATATGCCGACGGAATGTGGATCGGATCACTTTCGCGGGCGCCGGCCAGCTAATGATGCAACGGTGGTCTCCCTGTTGCGCGCCGCCGGGGCGGTTATTCTGGGCAAAACCATCACGACGGAATTTGCTCTGACTGGTCAACGGGGCACCACCAACCCGCACGATGCCAAACGCACACCGGGTGGATCCTCGTCGGGATCGGCGGCTGCCGTGGCCGATCACATGGTCCCGCTGGCGATCGGCTCGCAAACCGGTGGTTCGGTGTTGCGCCCGGCGTCTTATTGTGGGGTTTATGGTTACAAACCGACCTATGGGCGGATCTCGCGCAAGGGGGTGTTTATCATTTCCCGCCCGCTCGATCATCTAGGGGTTTATGGCAATAGCTTAAGAGACCTGGCAATGATCGCCGACAGCCTGATGGTTTTTGACCCGGCGGATTTCGACATGCAGGCCCCTTGTGGTGCCGCTCTGCTGGACGCCCTGAACGAAACACTGTCATCGGCACCGCTGAAACTGGCCTTTGTCAAAGGCCCGCCCTGGGCCCTGGCCGAGGATCATCTGGAACCGGTCATGCAAACCTATCTGCGCGGTTTGGGAGAGCGTGCCCAGGAAGTCGAACTGGGTGGCATTTTCGACCGGGCCTTGGACGCCCACAGCACGGTTATGGATGTCAGCCTGTGGCACAATCTGTCGTCCTATTATCTCGACCACCGCGACCATTTAATGGTGGAAACCCAAGAACGGGTCGAGGCCGGGCGCGATATTTCGGCGGAATCTTACGTGGAAGCCACCGAATTGGTCGGTTCTCTCAATCATGCCGTTGACCAGTTGCTGGGCCACCACGATGCCATGATCACCGCGTCGGCCACCGGCGAAGCGCCGCTGGGATTGAAATCGACGGGCAATGCCGCGTTCCAGCGCATGTGGACCCTGATGGGGGTGCCGACGTTATCGCTACCGCTGATGACCGGGCCCAACGGCATGCCCATTGGCGTACAACTCATTGGCCGCCGGGGCGGCGACGCGGATCTGTTTCGGGTGGCGAAAAAACTTTTAGGGGAAACCGATTAATCGGCCCTGTCTGAGCCGGATTTTGCCGTCCTTGAAGCGGCGTTCACTGTGCCGGAAAATGCCGTTTGGTGCGGTTGGCGAAGGCGACCAGGGACAACATCACCGGGACCTCCACCAAAACCCCAACCACGGTGGTCAGGGCGGCACCGGAATTGAGACCGAACAGGCTGATCGCAACGGCGACGGCCAGTTCGAAAAAATTTGAGGTTCCGATCAGGGCGCAGGGGGCGGCGACCCTGTGCGGGACCTTCCACAGCCAGGCGGCGGCGTAGGCGATGGCAAAGATGCCGTAGGACTGGACGATCAGTGGCACGGCAATCAGCGCGATGAGAAAGGGTTGGGCCAATATGACCTTGCCCTGAAACCCGAACAGCAAAACCACGGTGACCAACAACCCGATCACCGAAAATGGTTTAACGGCGGCGGAAAAGCGGTCGATCCGGGCCGCTTCCTGGCCGGCCCGGGCCCGCGCCAGCAGAAATTTGCGGGTCAAAGCACCGGCGATCAGCGGGATCACCACATAAAGCACAACGGACAGCAGCAGGGTTTCCCAGGGAATGAGGATATCGGTTATGCCCAACAGTAACGCGACAATCGGGGCGAAGGCAAAAATCATAATCACGTCGTTGAGCGACACCTGTACGAGCGTATAGGCGGGGTCGCCCTTGGTCATTTGCGACCAGACAAAAACCATGGCCGTGCACGGCGCAGCACCTAACAAAATTAACCCGGCGATATATTCGCTGGCGTTTTTCGGGTCGATATAGTCGGCAAACAATCCTTCGAAAAACAAAATCCCGAGGGCCGCCATGGTAAACGGTTTAATCAACCAATTGATAACCGCCGTGATCACCAGTCCCTTGGGCCGTTCGCCGATATGGCGCAGGCTGGAAAAATCCACATTGACCATCATTGGATAAATCATTGCCCAAACCAGAACGGCAACAACCAGATTAACCGATGCATATTCAATTTTTGCGAGGAACTGGAACAGGCCACTGGCAAAATTGCCGAGGCCGATTCCGGCGACAATGCAAAAAGCCACCCACAGGGACAACCACCGTTCAAAAAAGCCGATGGCGACGGTGGCTCGGGAGGGGGTCGTTGGTTCCGTGTTCATAAAAATCGCGTTTCCTGTGGCAGGTGGTGTTGCGCGGCAAGATAACAGGCCGCAACGGACACAACCATAGACGGCGGAGCGTTTTAAATACTAATTTTAAATGTATATTATTTTATTATACAAATTAATTGACTATTTAATTAATTTAACCCATATTTATGTTGTTATTAACTCTTGTTCACCGCGCATGACTGCTTAAATATCAAAATGCGCCGGTTGATATATCGAAAAGGAACGAAAAATGACACGGCAAGTGATCACCGCAAATCGTCTTAAGGATGGTCTGGTTGTTTTCCTGGCAGAAGACGGCAGCTGGGCGGATTCAATCCTCGACGCGCAATTGTTAAAGGCTGGCAGTGAACTGGATAACCGCCTGGTTTTGGCCAATGCGGCTGAACAGGCGAAGATCGTTGTCGGTCCCTACGAGATTGAAGTTACCGAAACGGACACAGGCGATATTCGCCCGGTTCGTTACCGTGAACGCATTCGTGCCTACGGCCCGTCGACCCACGCCGATTTTGCCCGCCAGGACATTCCCGGGCATTTGACCCATTTGGACGATGTTTCTCCCGTCTACTTCAACGGAGTTGGTTAACCCATGTACCGATACGATGAATTTGATCGCAATTTTGTAAACGAGCGGGTTACCGAGTTTCGTGGGCAGGTCGCCCGGCGCCTGTCCGGTGAAATGTCGGAGGAGGAATTTCGCCCGCTGCGCCTGATGAACGGCCTTTATTTGCAGCTCCACGCCTATATGTTACGGGTCGCCATTCCCTACGGCACTTTCTCATCGGTGCAAATGCGCAAACTGGCCCATATTGCCCGGACCTATGACCGCGGTTATGGCCACTTCACGACCCGTCAAAACATCCAGTTCAACTGGCCGAAACTCGATCAGGTACCGGATTTGCTGGCCGAACTGGCCGACGTGGAAATGCACGCCATCCAGACCAGCGGCAATTGCATCCGCAACGTCACCGCCGACCCGTACGCCGGCGCAGTGGCAGACGAAGTTGACGACTCGCGGATCTGGGCGGAAATTGTCCGCCAATGGTCAACCCTGCATCCGGAGTTCACCTATCTGGGCCGCAAATTCAAAATAGCCGTCTCGGCTTCTGACTTTGACCGGGCGGTTATCCGTTTCCATGATATTGGATTGATCCTCAAAAAGAACGATGCCGGCGAGACCGGTTTTCAGGTCTGGGTGGGCGGCGGGCTTGGCCGCACGCCAATGATCGGCAAGGTTTTTAATGAGTTTGTCCCACAACAGGACCTGTTGTCTTATCTGGAAGCGGTGCTCAGGGTTTACAACATGTACGGTCGGCGCGACAATAAATACAAGGCACGGATCAAAATCCTGGTGCACGAAACGGGGATTGATGAGTTAAAGGCGAAAGTCGAAGCCGAATGGCGGGAAATCAGAGACAGCGCCTTAAAGGTACCGGACGACGAAGTGGCCCGTATTCGGTCTTATTTCGCGCCGCCGCCGTTCGAACAACTGGACGCCATCGACCGCAGTTTTGAGACGAAAAAGTTTGAAAACCCGGAATTTGCCCGTTGGGTAACCGGCAACGTGGTCGCCCACCGCGAACCCGGATATCGGATCGTCAACATATCTTTAAAACCCGAAGGCCTGCCGCCCGGCGATATCACCGCCGATCAAATGGAGGATCTGGCGGATTTGGCGGAAACTTACAGTTTCGATGAAATCCGCGCGACCCATGAACAAAACTTGGTGTTTGCCCACGTCAAACAGTCAGAGCTGTTTGAACTTTGGCAGGAACTTGCGGAAATCGGCCTGGCGATGCCCAATATCGGCAAAGTCAGCGACATGATTGCCTGCCCGGGACTGGATTATTGCGCCCTGGCCAACGCCCGGGCCATCCCCCTGGCACAGCGCATTTCCAAACGGTATGCGGATCTCGATCAACAGTTTGATCTGGGCGAGTTAAAACTCAAGATATCGGGCTGCATCAACGCCTGTGGTCACCATCACGTCGGCCACATTGGTTTGTTGGGGGTCGATCGCCGGGGCGAAGAATATTACCAGATCACGTTGGGTGGCAGCGGTGCGGAAGACGCCGCCATTGGTAGCATTATCGGTCCGGCGTTTTCCTCGGAAACCGTGGTCGATGCCCTGGAATCCGTGATCAGCCTGTTTGTTGAATTACGTCTTGATAAAGAACGTTTCCTCGATACCTACCGCCGTGTTGGTGCGGCCCCCTTTAAATCCCGTCTGTACCCGGAGAAACTCGATGCCGCTGCTTAAGGATGGTAAAATTGTCAACGACAGCTGGCTCTACCTGGACGATTCCATCGCCCTCCCCAAGGTCGGCGCCATTGTCGTTTCCCTGGCGCGCTGGCAGCGCGATCGGGCAGCGCTCATGGCCCGGACAGATTCCGTCGGGGTTCGGCTGACGGCCGATCAATCACCCGAGCAAATCAAAGAGGACCTGACCGAACTGGCCCTGGTCGCCATCGAGTTTCCGGCGTTCACCAATGGCCGGGGTTATTCCTATGCCCGGCTGCTGCACCGCTACGGGTTTACCGGCGAGATCCGGGCCGTCGGCAATGTGCTCAGGGATCAATATGGGAACATGAAACGTTGTGGTTTCAACGCCTTGGAAGTGAAATCCGGAGAAACGGAAGCCCATTGGCAGGCAACCGTTTCCAACTTCTCCGCGCCCTATCAGGTGGCCGCCGACGGGGCCGAACCGATCATGTCCCTGCGGCAACAACGGATGGCGGCAACTGGTGGTTAATTGACAGCGCCCGATGTTCCGGGCCCGGCGATTTCCCTACCCACCGACTTTCGCCAAAACGTCAGCTTTTAAGAACCTTTCGATGACAAACATAAAGGCGACGGACGGCACCAGCAAAATAAGTGACGAGATGGAAGCGATCTGATAATTGCCCTCCATGCTCGACGTGAACAGCAGCATGGGTAAGGTGATGATATCCGGCGCACCGACAAAATAGGTTCCGGTAAATTCGTCCATGGAGATCAAAAAGACAAATATTGCGCTGGCCAGAATACCGGGCAGGGCCAGCGGCAGGGTGACATCTCTAAAGGCTTGCCAACGGGACGCGCCGATATTTCGGGCGGCGGCCTCGAGTTCACCGTCGACCGCCGAAAACGCCGCCGTCGCAATCCACACGGCGAAAACCATGCCCTGGCTGGCATGGACAAGCACAACGCCGGTGGTGGTCCCGGTTAGGCTCCATCCATAAAAAATACGCGCCACATTCATATGGACGGCGACAGCGGGAAAGGCCTGCGGCAGCAAAAACAATAACATGATCAGATACCGCATGGGCAGGCGGCCGCGGGCCAGGGCATAACCGGCCGGAATGGCGACGGTCAAACTGACGACAACCGTCAGCAGGGCAATGGAAATACTGCTGAACAGGGATTCCATGGCGTTTCCCTGGGGCCGGAAAACCCGTTCCCAAAAGGCAAACCCCCATTCCAGGGGCAGTTTGTGCGGGTAATACCAAACTTCGGCAACCGACCACAAAAGCATATTGGTTATCGGCCCAAAGATCACAAAGGCCAATCCGCCGATGGCAAGCACCCGCGCGGCAAGGGCCAGGGATCGCGCCACGATGTCGGACGGGATCATTTCATCGCCCCCTTTTCCTTGAGGCTTTGGCGCAGGTAAAACCAGGCGACAATTCCGGTGAACAGGTACGACATGATGCCCAGGGCATTGGCAATGCCGTAGTCGCCGTAGGAATTAATGCGCCAGGCCATATCGACCGTCAGCATGGTTGGCGACTGGGCATTGATCATCAGCGGTACCGACAGGACAGACAACATAACAACGTAGGACAGGATCAGCCCGACCATCAGGGTTGTCGCAACCTGCGGCACGACCAATTCAATCAGCACGCGCAACCGCGATGCGCCCAGGTTACGCCCGGCTTCGATTGTCGTCCGGTCGAGGGATGCCATGGCGCCGGCGACCAGCAGGGTGACAAACGGCGTCTGTTTCCACACGAAGGTGATGACAATGCCGCGCCAGTCCAAAAAACTGACAGCGGATAAGGGTTCCATGAGACCGGACCCGACCAGCATGTTATTCATCATGCCGTTCTTGGCGAGGAAGGTTCGCATTAACTGGGCGCTGACGATAAACGGAATAAACAGCGGCCACCGGTATAACCAGCGCAGCAGGGAAACCGCAAAACGGTTTTCACCGAGGGTCAAATAACCGGCGATGGCGATTGCAAAAAACCCAATCAAAACCGTCGACAGCAGGACAATGATGATCGTGAACAGAATGTCATTGGAATAAAAATCAACGGCTTTGATAAAATTGGCGACGTGCCAATCACCGGTTCCGTTATCGACAAATGCCGATAGGACCGAATAGGCGAAGGGATAAAGAAACAGGAACCCGATCATCAACAGCGACGGTGCCACCAGGAGGAGGGCGGTGGTCCGACCCGGACCCACTGATATCGTTTCATTACTCATATCGTCATCATGCCTTTTCCCGGCGGCCCCGGGGGAAGTGTTTTAAAAAGCCGGCGGGGCAACTCCAAGGGATCACCCCGCCAAAAGTCCAACAGATCAGTTCGAAACCTGCTTCTCGTATCCTTCTTTGATGTCATCGAAATAGGGGGCAATGGGGAAGGGTTTGCCCTTGGCCGCCAAATCAGCCGGTGTGACATCGGTAAAGAGTTTTTTCCATACGGCTTTGTCCAGGGCCGCTTCAACGTGGTTGGCATCGATCCCCGGATACCAGTTGAATTTATTGACGATGCCTTCCGCCTGCACCTTCGGGCTGGTTGCCAACTCAATGAACTTTTTCGCCAGTTCCTTGTTTTCAGCTTTGGTTGGGGTGCCATAATAATAGGGTTGGCCCGGCATCCCCGGCGACAACAGTTTTAGTTTCAGATTTGGCGAAACCCGACCATCGGCCTGCCACGAATAGAACATATCCACCCAGACCGGCCCCATGACAATCTCGCCACGGTTGAGCATGTCCAGGGTTCCCGCATTTCCCGGGGTGAAGGAGATATTTTTGTTAAAGTCTTTGAGATCGGCCAGGGGTTTTGACCAGCCGGCTTTTTTGGCCGGGTCATAGGGACCGTTTTGAATGGTCGCCGCATCGCCACTGTAGGCGTACATCCAGCCGACCACAAAAGCCAGGCCCGACATGCCGTTTTTGATACCGTTATATCCGAACGCCTTGGGATGTTTTTCCGTCCAGGCCCTTAATTCATCGTAGGAGGTCGGTGGATCGGAAACCACATCGGGATTATAGGCAATGGCTGTCTGACTATGGAACATCGGCATGACGTATCCATCGACATTAACGCCTAACGCGGTTTTTGCAGTATCACGGGTTACCAGTTTGCCGGTCGAGATTTCTGACCGGTAATTGGCCAACAAGCCTTTTTCGACCATTTCTCCGGTTTTTTTCTGGGCTGCAACAACAACATCGAGATCCCAAACCTCCTTGCCGGCGGCCGACTGGGCTTCGAGTTTTTCCAGAATCTTCTGGGACCCGGCATCACCGGGCCCGGTTCCGGTTACCCGAACTTTGACGCCGGGGTTTTGTTTTTCAAACATCGGTCCCAGATAGTCGGTGATATATTCTACCATATTCTGGGAACCACCGGATGCGACGTTTAATACGGTTTGTGCCGAGGCCGGTGCCGATACCACCAACGCCGCAGTGGATAGGGCCATAACTAATCTCTTATTTGTTAACATGATTACCTTCCTTTTTTTCTGTGTTCACATCTACTGGTTGCTGCCTGTGCAGAATTCACACGGCGGGGTCAGCTCTTCGCGGCCCTGTCCGGCGTATAAATATGCAGACCTTCAGCCGGCAGACAGATGGTAACTGCCTCGCCGGTCGAATAACGGGCGGGATCATCGATCATGAAGGAACGTCCCTGACTGAGGACTTCATACCGGTGAATGCCGCCGGGATAACTTGTTTGTTTGATGGTCCCCTGAATGCCCAGGTGACCATCAGGAACCGGAACCGCGGTGCGCAAATGGGCGGCATCGGAGCGAAATCGCACGGTGACCGGGCCGGTTTCCTTCGCCTGCCAGTTAACGCCGCCATCTTCGAGGGTTTGGGAAATCGGTAATTCTGCTTTTTTATGCAATTCGGTTTCATCGAGCAAAAGCCGGTTATCGGTGCGCGCCACTTGCAGATCAATGGCGTTTTCCGCGCCCATAAAACGAGCGACAAAACTGCTTTGTGGCCGTTCATAGACCTCCAGCGGCGTGCCGACCTGGGCAATTCGTCCCTGGTCGAGGATGACAATCCGGTCAGCCATGACCATGGCTTCCTCACGATCATGGGTAACGTGCACACAGGTCAAACCCAACCGTTGTTGAAGGGCGCGGATTTCATGGCGCATGGACAAGCGAATGCGTGCGTCGAGGTTTGACAGGGGTTCATCTAATAATAAAATAGGTGAATCAACGGCCAGGGCCCGACCCAGGGCAACCCGCTGGCGCTGGCCGCCTGACAATTGCGGGACTTTACGTTCGGCAAACGCTTGCAGGCCCAACATCTCAAGCAGGGCGTCCACCTTTTCAGTGATTGACTGTTTGGCGACCCGGCGCAGGCGCAGACCATAACCGATGTTTTGCCGAACGGTCATATGTGGCCATAGGGCGTAGGACTGAAAAACCATCGCCATATTTCGCCGGTCGGGGGGCAGAGCCAGAATGTCATTACCCTCAACCAAAACCCGACCGGAGAGGGGTTTTACAAAACCCGCAAGACTTCGCAACAATGTTGTTTTACCGCATCCCGATGCGCCCAGCAGGGCAACGAATTCCGCCGCCTCAATTTTCAGGTCAATATCATGCAGAACGACAACCCCGTCGTAACCAACCCGCAGTTGCTGCACGTCAATGCCAACACCATGCATGTTTTATTCCGCCATCCCAAATGGGACCCTTTTCGGGTCATTTCCATTTTATCTTATTGTATTGCACACGAGTGCAATTTATAGTGCACACGATTGCATAAGTGTTTTTAAAGCGCAATGTATAAATTATTGAAATATTAAGAACACCTGCCCAAATCGAAAAAAGGCCGACCGCATCAATGACCCGAAGAATAACTGCCAAAGACATCGCCATGCAGGCGGGGGTGTCCCGGTCCGCCGTTTCCCGGGCTTTTACCAAGGGCGCAAGTGTCAAACCCGAGACCCGCACCCGAATTCTCGACGTCGCCGAAAACCTGGGTTATCGACCCAACGCCATCGCCAGATCCCTGATCAAACAGGAAACCGACCTGGTTGCCGTCGTTACTGGCAGTGAAGACAACATTTATGACATGTATTTCTTTGACCGCCTGGCCCTGCGCCTGCAACATGAGGGCAAATGGGGATTGTTGGTGCGCGCCGAACGCGACGAAGACATCAGCAAAAAACTCGGTGAAGCCCTGATGTACCCGGTTCAGGCGGCAATCGTCCGGGCAGGTACGGTCAACACAACCATCGTCGAACAATGTCAACGCCTCAAGGTGCCGTTGATTTTCACCGGGCCCTGTCCCGTCGCCGGTGCCGATTCCGTTTGGTGCGACAACGAGGAAGGGGCACGGCTGGCCGTCGACACGTTAATCCAAAGGGGCTGTCGCAAAATTGCTTATTTAGGGGGTGACATACGGATGTTATCTGAAAATTCCCGGCGAAAGGGGTTTTTTGATGCCATGAAAACCTTCGGTCTCGAACCGTTTGCCGTGCTCGACGGGGATTTTTACCACGCCGACGGCTATTCAAACGGTGTCCAGCTGCTGACCGCAAGGGATGTTCCCGATGGCATTTTTTGTGCCAATGATGCGGCCGCCATGGGCGTCCTCGATGCGGCCAAACAGGTCAGTAATCTGCGGGTCCCTGAACAGCTGGCGGTGATCGGTTTTGATAACATCCCCATGGCGGCCTGGCCGAGCTTTGATTTAACCACCATCGACAATCCGATCGATTTAACCACCCAAGCCGTCGCGGATACCTTGAAAAAACGCCTGGACGCACCCGGTTTGCCGGAAATGTCCGTTGCCATTACCCCCAAACTGGTGCTGCGCGGCAGTGCCTGAGGGCGCCCAAAGTTGTTTCCCTATGGATCTTTGAGGCAGGAGATTGTTTTGTGTATTCCCTTTGGTTGATACCCGATTGCCCTTCAGAAAAGAATTTCCAAGACTTGATTTTAGACCTGTCCGAACGCTTCGATACGCTTGCGTTTGCCCCCCACATCACTTTGATTTCCGATATTTCGGGCCCGCCCGATGGCATTCAAAACCACTGCCGCCAGGTCCTGGATCAAATCAACAATCGCCGCGTCACCATCATAGATGTGCTTGCCAGCCGACGGCCGTTTATGTCTTTGTTCGCAAAAATTGCCCTGGATGATGAATTTTTAAGGCTCCGGCAAAACCTCGCCGAAGCCCTAGGCGTTGCCGCAGATCCCGATTTTTTACCTCATCTCAGTCTTGCCTACGCCGTTGAAGAGGGGCGCTTAAAACAACAACAACTGGCCCGCCTCGGCCGGCAACTGCGCGGCATTGACTTCGATATTGCGTCCCTGGATCTGGTCAGCTCCAGTCAACAAATCCCCATACCCGAATGGCAAAAGGTCGTCACCTTAACGATAACCGGCGGCGAAAACCCGACGGGCGGGTAAGGGCCGGAGGCGCTTACGAGGCGTTAAATGCAGCGCACGGAATGACAAATCATGGGCCCGGCCCATCGCCGTTCGATACTTATAAAAATCAAAGCAATAAGCCAATTTTTAAATATCTCTTTAGCTATTTAACTCTATTGTTTAGGCCTGTTAACCTGGCAATATCTGGTTCAGGCTGACGCCCGGAATGACCCATTGGACAAGGATTATTGGTGCCGTTTTCAAGTACGGGAAACCGTCGGAGACCTGGGTTACCGGTAAATCCCAGAGCCGCCCCCTCTGACAACACCGTTTGCCCGCGCCGTCAGCGGCACGTCACATCGAGGAATACAATTTACATGAATAAACGTGAAGAACGCCGCCGGAAAAAACTGTCAAAAAAAGCCGCCCGAAAAGCGAAACCCGCAAAACGCCAAAATGCGCCTTCGGACCAACGCCCTCTTTCCCTTGCGCAAAGTCAGGCCCTGCAACGCGCCTTGGACCACGATACGGCAGGCCAAACAACGCAGGCAGCAGACATTTATCGGCAGATTTTGGCAGAAATACCTAACCAATCCGATGCATTATTGTTACTTGGTATGCAGGCAAACCAGGCCGGCGATTTCCGGACGGCTTTTGACTTGATCTCTAAATCCATTTCCGTTGAACCCAATTATGCCGAAGCCCACAGCCAACTGGGATCAGCGCTCGTCGGACTGGGCCAAAGAGATGACGCGGTGGTCAGTTTCCGCAAGGCTTTGGCCTATATGCCTGAATATGTGGAAACCCACAATCATCTGGGCAACGCCTTGAAGGACCTCGGGCGTTTCGAAGAGGCCGTGATCAGCTATCAGAACGCTCTGGCGATTAAACCTGACTATGACATCGTACTCATCAATCTGGGGATCGCGCAAAAAAATCTCGGCCGTTATGAGGACGCTGTCAGCAGTTATCAAAAAGCCTTGGCATCTAACCCGGACCAGGAACTGGCCTATGTAAATCTTGGTAATGTTCTGAAAGAACTGGGCGATTGGCACGGCGCTTTATCGAATTATCAACAGGCGCGCACATTAGGACCTGACAACCCGGAAAACCTTAAAAATATGGGGATCTGCCAGTTGTTGACAGGCGATTATCGTCCCGGATGGACTAACTACGCCAAACGATTTGAAAGTGACGATTTTAAGTCGCGCCGGTCAGTGTTTAGGATCCCTTATTGGAATGGCGGCGGATGTGATGGCATACCCCATGCCAATCCTGACCGCGCCGGAAAAGAAAAAATATTGGTGTGGATGGAGCAGGGGGTTGGCGACGAAATTATGTTTGCCAGCATGTTGCCAGATCTCGCCCGACGGGTCGGATCGGTCGTTGTTGAATGTGATAAACGCCTCATTCCGCTTTTTCAGCACGCCTTTCCAAACCTTAACTTCATCATTCGCAGCGACCCTCCCGCAGAAGAATTAACGGATGGGGGCATCCATTTTCAGGTTTCTGCCGGTGATTTGGGGCGGTTTCTGCGAACCGATGTCACTTTATTTCCGCAACAAAATTTTTATCTCCAGGCAGATCCAGACAAACGAAATCGACGACGGGAGACCTATTCACAAGAGGCCCCTGGTAAACGGCTTGTCGGCATCGCCTGGCGCAGTGGAAATCCAGAAAATGGTTTAAACCGCAGTCTATCTCTGTCCCGTTGGGCACCAATTCTTTCGGCGACCCATTGCCACTTCATCAATCTTCAATACGGTGACGTTGGGGATGAATTAAAGGCGCTAAAGGAAAACTCAGGTATCGACGTTTTTCACGATCCTTGCATAAACCCCCTCGACAATATGGATGATTTTGCGGCCCAGGTTGCCGCCTTGGATTTGGTCATTTCGATCGACAACAGTACGGTCCACATGGCGGGCGCATTGGGTGTTCCCACATGGGTGATGTTACCCTATGCGCCAGACTGGCGGTGGCTGCTCGATCGGGACGACAGTCCCTGGTACGGGTCTGTGCGTTTGTTCCGGCAAGACAAACAAAAAAACTGGGATGGGGTAATCGGAAATGTCAGTTCCGCCCTCGCTCAATTGTGAGCGGATTGCGAATTTGACAACAGGGCTCAACCGTCAGCAAGCCATGAATACTGGCTTTTTTTCCCAGCACCGTCATAGGTTTAAGGTGCCGATTACACGGGAAAACCGTCCCCACTGCGGTTTCCTAAGGCCGATCCAGTCACTGCAGTTTGGTTTTATCAAACGGCCCCCCCGCAAAGAGCTAGCCCGCTTGCGACGGCTGGAATAAAATAGCCCGGCGCAGGGGAGCCTTAAACCATCGGAGCAACTTTATGACAAAAAAAACAGTACGGGCGGGGTTCATTGGCTCCGGCTTTGCCGCCCGGTTCCACCGCGAAGCCATTGCAAAGGTGTACGGCTGTACCGTGGATCTGGTGGGTGTTTTCGGGCGGACAGCAAAAAACACCCAAACCTTCGCGGCGGCACACGGTATCGACGTTTTTGATAACCTGGAACGGCTCCTCGATCAGGTCGACGTCGTCCATGTCCTGGTTCCCGCAGCGGCCCACGAAGAGATTGCCATTAAAGCCCTGCAGCGCAATGTTTTCCCCATCGTCGAAAAACCACTGACCGGGAGTTTTGGCGACGGGTCCAATGGCTTCGACGGACGAACCGCCGACAGGGCGCAGATCCGCGATCAGGCCCTGGCCTCCGTTCAACGAATGCTCCACGCGGAATCCCGTTCGACGGCAAAAATTCTATACGCCGAAAACTGGGTTTATGCACCAGCGATCCAGAAAGAACGCGAAGTCATCGAAAAAACCGGTGCGCAAATTCTCTGGATGCACGGCGAGGAAGCCCATTCCGGCTCCCATTCCCCGGCCTACGGTCATTGGAAGTATTCCGGCGGTGGGTCAATGATCGGCAAGGGGGTGCATCCGTTGAGCGCTGCGCTTTATCTGAAACGGGTCGAAGGTCGGGCCCGGTTTGGCAGGGCCATTCGCCCGGCCACCGTCACCGCCCGCACCCACTGCCTGACCCAACTGGAGGGTTACGTCGATGCCGGGCATCTGCGGGCCGATTATCAGGACGTGGAAGACTTTGCCTTGATCCATGTGGTGTTTGATGATGGCACCCTGGCGACCCTGTTCGCCTCGGAAATCGTCATGGGGGGTGTCCACAACTGGCTGGAAGTCTGCGCCAATAACCACCGCACCCAGTGCAACCTGAACCCAACCGATATGATGCAGACCTATAACCCCGTTGATAAACAGTTCGACGACATTTACGTGGTCGAAAAAATCGGCACCAAACAGGGATGGGCAAAAACCGCTCCCGATGAAGACCATGCCCACGGATTTGTTCAGGAAATCGAAGCTTTTTATGGCACGGTGGCGCATGGCGACGCGATTGAAAGCAACAGCCAGCTGGCTGCCGATACGATCTCTGTTGTCTATAGTGGTTACCTGTCCGCCGCGCGGGGCGGTGCCGAGGTTGAGGTGCGCCAATTCGATGACTGAAAGATCACGGCGCGCCGCAAACTCCTGGCTCTATCCACTGCGCCTGATATTCGTAGCTGGCGTCTGCAGTAAGGGTTGGTTCGCCGCTATCGACCAGGCCATGTGAATTTCCCGGGGGCGGGCAGAAATGACTGGGTGATGTCTGCTCCGGTTCGGTAGTAGATCATTTCGCTTAAATTCAATTGGCGCAGGTTCCGACCGTTACAATCGATTATCTTTCTACATTTTGAATTTCAACGGCGGTTAATTTGATCGTAAGACGGAGCGCAAGCTACGAGATTTTCGCCGTCAGGTGACGGCGTTAAAAGTAGCCGGATGCAAAATGATATTCTCTGACAAACTCTCAGACGCTAGCTCTGATCGACCCGGACGAAAAAGTATTATTGAACAACTGCGCTTCGACGACACTCTTATCGTTTGGAAGCTTGACCGCCTGGCCAGATCGCTTCGCGATTTGTTGATTCTGACGCAAAAATTTCAGGAACCGGGCGCCGATATTAAGGGTTTGAACAGCCTGAATGTCTCGCTCACCGCTTCCGGTGGCAAGCTTATGCTATCCGTGTTCGGAGCCATCGCGGAGTTTGAACGAGATCTTGCCCATGAACGTACAATTAAAGAATTAAATTTTGCCCGTGCGATAAGAAGAAGCAGGAGGGCAAAATTCATTGGGACGTCTAATCTGCTCTTCGACAATTTGGTTGCCGTTCGAAAATCGGTTAAATGAAATTACTATTCGAATTTTAAATCCAATTTCCAAACAACCCAAATTTTCTCATAGATACCGCGTTAGTATTCCCATTCTGAATAGCTGACCAAAAATTCGGCATTTGATGTCATGGCCTGCGTGCTCCTACACTTCGCCAACTGAGCCAACAAAACCGTTAACCCGATCTGTTTGTCACAATTGAAACCCGTCCGGGAGGAATTATGAAATTTACCCAATCGATTATCGCCGGCGCCGTCCTGTCGTTGTTTAGCGTTGCGTCCGTCCAGGCGGAAGAATTACGCATTGGTACGGCCAGCCAGGGTGGTGCCTTTTATCCGGTCGGCCAAGCCATCTCCAGTCTGGTCAATAAATACGCCGACGGCCTGGAAATGGTCCCTGTGGTCACCCAGGGATCCGTACAAAACCCCCGTTTGGTTGATAGTGGCGAAGTCGACATTGGCATCACAAACAATAACCTGAGCGTTTTGGCCAATAAGGGGGCCGCCATGTACAAAAAGGGTGGCAAAATGCAACTGCGGGCCATTGGTTCCCTGCATTTTAGTGTGCTTCATATGATGACACTCAAATCATCGTCCATAAATACCATTGCCGATTTAAAGGGAAAACGGGTCGCCGTTGGACCGGCGGGCGGCGGAACCATTCCCTTTCTCAAACAGGTATTGGGTCTACATGGCATGAAGTTTGAAGATATTACGCCGAGTTTCCTGTCCTATGGCGACGGGTTTAGCCAGTTGGCCGATGGCAATGTGGACGCGGCATTTGCCTTGAGTGGTTACCCGGCCGGTGCCGTCGTTCAGACACGGGTCAACAAAGAGCTTAAGTTTATCAAACTGGCTGACGGGAAAATGGCCGCTGCCCTGGCCAAATATAAAAACTACAATGAAGTGGTGGTGCCGAAATCGGCCTATAAAACCGATGGCGATGGACGGGTTCTCGGGGTCAACAATATGTTGATCACATCGGAAAAGATGGATGCAGATAAGGTCTACAAGATCACCAAGGCGATTTATGACCATATGGACGAGTTTCGCGCCAACAACGCCTATGCCAAACAGATCGTTCCGGAAAATTCGCGGAATCTCAAAATTCCCTTGCACCCAGGTGCCGCCAAATACTTTAACAAATAACTTCCCTTGAACCCGCCATTTGCCCGGCAATCCCCACCCCCGGGGATTGCCGCACCTGGGCTTTAATGCATGATAAAATACATCGACACCTATTGCGGCCGGGCAGCGACGGTGATCGCCTTTGTGGTCGGCGGATTTCACTTGCTCAATGTTTCGGGTTTATATGTTTTATCCACCCAGGACGTTCGCATCTTCCATCTGATGATGATGCTGGCCCTGTTGTTCCTGAGCAAACCGACCTTCAGACACCTGCAGGATAATCTGGCGGATCGCCTGTTTGGTCTTTTGTTGGTTGCCATAACCCTGGCCAGTGGGGTTTTTCTTTTGCGCCGTTGGAAAGAGATCGCCATGAGCGGCGGGGAAACCGAGCCGGTCGACGCCTGGGTCGGTATCGTGCTTTTGGCGCTGGTCCTCGAAGGGGCCCGACGCGGGGTCGGCACCATTTTGGCCTGCATCTGTTTTGTGTTTTTCACCTACCCATTTTACAGCAGCTATCTGCCCGGCGTGCTCAACAGTCGCGGTTACAGCCTGGAGCGAATGTCGGAATTTCTGACGACCACCAGCCAGGGGGTTTACGGAATCCCCCTTGGGGTTTCCGCCACCTACATCATTCTGTTTACCATCTATGGCGCCTTTCTGAGTGAATTTGGCGCTGGCGACTTCTTTTTTAAGGTATCCAGTCGGATCACCCGGGGCATGCGTGCGGCTGGTGCCAAAACGGCGGTGTTCTTTTCGACTTTGCTGGGCATGATCTCCGGTTCCGCCGCTGGCAATGTGGCGGTAACCGGCACCCTGACCATTCCGATGATGAAACGAGAGGGCTATAAAGCCCACCATGCAGGAGCCATTGAAGCGGTCGTTTCAACCGGCGGTCAATTGATGCCGCCGGTGATGGGGGCTGCGGCATTTATCATGGCTGAAATCGTCGGCACGCCCTATTCAAACATCATGCGTGTGGGGCTGGTGCCGGCATTATTGTTTTTTGCGTCGATCTTTTTTGTCGTCCATTTGCAGGCCGTTAAAAATGCCATTGAACCGATGCCCGTCACTGACGATGACGAACCCTTATATCGAACCCTGTTAAACGGCGGCCAATACATCATCCCCTTTGCCGCCCTGGTGGGGATGATGGTCAATGGCTATTCACCGTTCAAAGCGTCGTTCATCTCGATCCTTATGTTGCTCGGCTGCCATCTCCTGTGGACCCGGAAACTCGATTTGGGATTTTTCCAAAAATCCGCCAGAGCCATCGTCGCGGGCTCAAAAAGTGTTGTCCCCATTGCCGCCGCCTGTGCGGCGGCGGGGATCATCGCCGGCACCCTGGGCATTACCGGTCTCGGATCAAAAATATCCGGCCTCATTATTACGGCGTCCGGCGGCGTCCCCCTTGCGGCGCTGTTTTTGACCATGATCGTTGCCATTATCCTGGGCATGGGCTTGCCGACGACGGCGGCGTATCTGATTTTAGCGACGGTGGTCGCTCCGGCCCTCTCGGAAGTCGGCGTACCGCTTTTGACGGCCCATATGTTTGTATTTTTTTATGGCTGTGTTTCGACCATCACACCGCCGGTCGCGCTCGCCTCCTACGTCGCTGCGGGCATCGCCGGGGCCGACATCAACAAAGTCGGCTGGACCGCCTTTTCCTTTGGTATCACCAGTTACATTTTACCGTTCATGTTCTTTTTCGGCCCCGGTTTAATGCTCGAGGGTGCCCCTGTCGAGATTGTCCTGGCCATTCTTTCGGCCTTTGCCGGGGTGTTTTGCATTGCCGCCGCAATTGTCGGTCAATTAAAAACGGCCATGCCGATCTGGTTACGGGGCCTCACCGGGTTGGCAGGATTGTTGTTGATGTCCCAGGGATTAATAACCGATCTGGCCGGCGCGCTGGTACTGGCGTTGATCTGGTATGTGCAAAAAAACACTTCCTCAAAATCCACTGGAGCAAAATGATGGCAATCAAAACCCGCAGGGTGGTTACCGGCCACGACAAAAACGGCAAGGCGATTTGCCTATCCGATGGTTATGCAACAAATATCCTGCAACGGCCGGCCCGGCCGGGGGTAACCCTGACCAATTTGTGGCAAACCACAACAACACCGGCCGAGTTTGACGGTGCCGAAGAGACCGTGGACGGCCCTTTTGTTTTACACCCGCCGCCCCTTGGCACGGTGTTTCGGGTCATCGAATTTGCGCCTGAAGATTCAGAAGTCATGAAAACCCTGGATGGCAAAACCGCCTTTGCAGATATGGGGGCCTCGTCGAACATTGTCGAGGGTGCCCGTCATCCGTTTATGCACCGCACCAACAGCGTCGATTATGCGGTCATCCTGAAAGGCGAGATCTACATGCTCATGGACGACGAAGACGTGTTGTTAAAAACCGGCGACACGGTGATACAACGGGGCACCAACCATGCCTGGTCAAACCGCGGGACGGAAACCTGCATGATTGCCTTTATTTTAATCGACGGGGTCGACAAGATCGACAATCCGGACCGGTGAGAACCTGGCGCGGCTGGATTAGAGTATTCGTCGTGAACGAAGTCTAATTTGAGGCCATCCCCTATTGTCCTTAATCAGCGTGTTTGCGGGGTTTGATATAACCGTTCCGGGACCATTTGGCTGCAATTATACGGGAACCGTCGTTGCCCTAAAGCCGATAACACAAAACTGTTTTTACCTGACTGAAAACTCAGAGTAGGGTGGGATTTACCGTGGCCCTTTGGATCACCGATCAGGAGCAGCCGTTTTCAGATGATCCCCCTCATTCTCAACCGCCTTGCCCAGTCGGTATTTGTGATGCTGGCTGTTGCTATCATTGCCTTTTCGTTATTTCGATTTGTCGGCGACCCGATCGCGCAAATGGTCGGGCAGGAAACCTCGATCGAGGATCAGGAACGACTGCGTGAGGAACTTGGATTAAACGATGCCGTGCCCGTGCAGTTTGCCCGGTTTGTCAAAAATATGGTGACCGGACACTTTGGTTTTTCCTACCGCACCCGCCAACCCATTGGCGAATTGATAAAGTCGCGGCTGCCGGCGACCATCGAGCTGGCTTTTGTTTCCCTGGTCATTTCTTTGTTAGTGGGAATTCCGGCCGGTATATATACGGCCATTCATCCCGACCGGAAAACCTCCAGCGCCCTGTTATTGGTGACCCTGATCGGCGTTTCCCTGCCAACTTTTGTAATCGGTATCTCCCTGATTTACCTATTCGGTGCCCAATTGGCCTGGTTACCGACCTTCGGGCGGGGCGATACGGTGCAACTGGGTTGGTGGAAATCCAATTTTTTTACGCTTGACGGCTGGCGGTCCCTGATCCTGCCGGCATTGACCCTGGGGCTTTACCAACTGACCCTGACGATGCGTCTGGTGCGTTCTGAAATGCAGGAAGTGCTGCGCTCGGATTATCTGAATTTTGCCATCGCCCGGGGCCTGTCGTGGCGATCCATTTATTACCGCCACGCCCTCAAAAACACCCTGGTTCCGGTAGTCACCATCATTGGCTTGCAGTTTGGCGGAATTATCGCCTTTGCTATTGTTACGGAAAGTGTTTTTCAGTGGCCGGGGCTGGGCCTGTTGTTTTTGGAATCCATCCAGTTCGTCGATATCCCGGTGATGTCGGTTTACCTGATCCTGATTGCCCTGCTGTTTGTGATCGTCAATCTGATTGTTGATCTGCTCTACATTGTGATTGACCCGCGCATCCGGGTAGCGGGAACGACCGGATCATGACCGTACACAATCTGCAAAACTGGTGGCGGCGGGTTTCCCTTGAATCGGAAGTTTTATATCTGTTTCTCCGGTCGCCGGCAGCCCTGATTGCCGCCGCCTTTGTTGTCGTGATTGGAATCGCTGTGGTCCTCGCTCCGTTCCTTGCACCGAACAACCCCTATGATTTAAGTTCCTTTGATTTATTGGATTCCCTGATCCCACCGGTTTGGATCGCCGAAGGCGAAGCACGTTTTCTCCTCGGTACCGATGACCAGGGCCGGGATTTGATTTCGTCGATCCTCTATGGCGCACGTCTGTCGATAATGATCGGTGCCGTCTCGATCCTGTTCGCCGTGGTCCTTGGGGTCGGTCTCGGCCTGGCGGCCGGTTATCTGGGCGGCCGCTTTGATATGATTGTCATGCGCATTGCCGACGTGCAGTTGTCCCTGCCGGCCATCTTAACAGCGCTGTTGATCGATGGCATTGCCCGCGGCATCTTGCCGGGAGATGCCCATGACCGGCTGATGTTTTTTGTCCTGGTGGTCGCCATTGGCCTGTCGCTCTGGGTTAATTTTGCCCGCATGGCCCGGGCCTCGACCTTCGTAGAACGCAACAAAGAATATGTTCAGGCCGCAGAGATCATGGGTCTGTCCCCCTGGCGGGTAATGTTTGTCCATATCCTGCCAAATATCCTGGGGCCTTTGATGGTGATCATGACCGTCGATCTGGCCGTTGCCATTTTACTCGAGGCGACGCTGTCGTTTTTGGGGGTCGGTGTGCCCGCCGATCAACCCTCGTTGGGCACCCTGATCCGCATTGGTACCAGTTATATGTTTTCCGGCGAATGGTGGGTTGTGTTGTTTCCCAGCGCCGCCCTCATCCTGCTGATCATATCCGTCAACGTATTGGGCGATTTTTTGCGCGACGCCCTGAATCCCAGGCTGCGCTAGCATGGCTTTGCTGGAAATAAAGGACCTAACGGTCGAGTTCCCGACGCGGTTTGGTGCCCATATCGCTGTGTCCAATTATGATTTGCACCTGGAACGCGGCGAGGTCCATGGTTTGGTCGGCGAATCGGGTGCTGGAAAATCGACCATTGGTGCCGCCATCCTCGGCCTGTTGCCGGGCACTGGACGGGTCACTGGCGGGTCCATCGTTCTCGATAAACAGGAATTAACGACCCTCGATTCCGCCGCCTGGCACGGCTTGCGTGGCAACCGCATCAGCATGATTTTCCAGGACCCGCAAACCAGCCTCAATCCCTTGCTGACCATCGAGGACCAGTTGCTGGAAACCATTCTCCAACATTTGCCACTGACCGACGATGAGGGCAGGGCCCGGGCCCTGCACTTGCTCAACGACGTCGGTATTCGCGACGCGAAAACCCGGATGAAAGACTATCCCCATCAATTTTCTGGCGGTATGCGCCAGCGGGTGGTGATTGCCCTGGCCCTGGCATCTGAACCCGATGTGATCGTTGCCGACGAACCGACGACGGCCCTCGATGTTTCCGTACAAAAACAGATCCTGGGGCTGATTAAAAAACTCGCCAAGGACCGGGGGGTGGCGATATTATTGATCACTCACGATATGGGTGTGATCGCCGAAATCACCGATTGTGTCTCCGTTTTGTTGAACGGCACCTGTGTCGAGCGGGGAACCACAGGCGACGTATTGGGCCGCCCCAAACAGCCCTATACGCGCAGCCTTGTGGCATCCGTGCCGCGCCTAAATAAACGGGTTGCCCGCTTCCCGGAATTGCAGTCGCGCGATCCCCTGAGCATCGATACCGCCTGCTCGGTGCCCGGTGCCAGCGCGGAATTTGCTGCCGAATGGTTGCTGGGCGGATCCCAAACCGGACCGGACCCCGACGATGCGGTCATCGCGGTAGAGAATCTGTCAGTGGTTTTTTCGTCCCGCCCGTCGTTATTTCAAAAACGCACGGAGTTCCAGGCGGCAAACCGCGTCAGCTTTCGAATTGGCCGGGGCGAAACCCTGGGGCTTGTCGGTGAGAGTGGAAGTGGTAAATCAACCGTCGCAAAAGCCATCGTCGGGATCAATCCAACCCGCGAAGGCCGGGTTTCCTTCCTCGAGCGGCAACTGGAACTGGCTCACAAACGACCAACCAATGACCCGTCGCGCCGGCAAATCCAGATGATCTTCCAGGATCCCTATTCGTCCCTCAACAACCGGTGGCGGGTCGAAAACATCATCAGCGAACCGATAAAATTCTACGGCCTCGCCACACATCCGGGTGAGGCGCGCAAAATCGCCGCGTCCATGCTGGCCCTGGTCGGATTGCCGCAAAGTGCGCTGTTGAAATATCCGCACCAGTTTTCTGGCGGTCAGCGCCAACGAATTGCCATTGCCCGTGCCTTGGTTGCCCGTCCAACCCTGCTGATCTGTGACGAACCGACTTCTGCCCTCGACGTCTCCGTGCAGGCCCAGATCCTCAATCTGTTCAAGGACATCCAGGCAAAATTCGGACTGTCGATTTTGTTCATCAGCCACGATCTTCCGGTCGTCCGGCAAATGTCAGATTCCATCGTTGTGATGCGCAACGGCGAAGTGGTTGAAGCCGGGCCTTCAGAATCGTTCTTTGACAACCCGTGCCACGCCTATAGCCAATTGTTAATGGCTGAAATGCCGTCTTTGGATCTGCTGGCAGACCCTGAAACGCTCATGGCGGAGGCCAGAAATTAGGCAGCCATCGACAGGTTTCGGTAACCAGCCGACGTTTTAGAACCCGGGCAGATATCGTTCCGAGGGACCAAATGTGACATCTCAGGACGTTGTGTTCGAAGCCCCGTTGGGAGCGCGGATTGTCGGTGAGAATGCCGCCAGCTATCGGCCGAAGGGCATTTTTCACGAAAAACATGGGCAAACAAAACCCAAAAACGCCCCGCAAGTGTCTCCCGCGGGGCGTTTTATGATCAGGTCTTGCGGCCCGCGTTAGTTAACGGTTACCCATCGCAGGATAAAAAAATTGTCGGTTCGCTGGGTCAGTTTGATATTGTCCTTTGATCCCCAGACCAGCGGTTGAATGTACATCGGCACATAAGCTACGTCATCAAACAGAATTTGATGGGTTTCGTCGATCATTGCCTGGCGTTTGGTATCATCCAGTTCCTTTTGCAATTGCGGCAACAAGGCGTCGACGCGGGGGTTGGAATATCCGCCGAAGTTCCAGCTGCCCAACTTCAATTCCTTGTTAGGCGTCGCTGCCAAAAACCGGATTGGATGTTCCGCATCAAAGGTCCCCGGCGACCAGCCCAGCATATACATATCAAAATTATCGGCCCGGAGTTCCGGCCAGTAGCCACGCACCGGCATGGTGCTCAGTTTGGCTTTGACGCCAACCTTCGACAACATGCTGGCAACCGCCCGACAAATGGCTTCGTCGTTTATATACCGGTCGTTCGGGCACATCAGGCCAAAACTGAACCCGGTCGCGTAACCCGCCTCGGATAACAATTTTTTGGCCGATTGTGTATCAAAGGCCATGCGGTTGGCCAGTTTGCCGGTGAACCCCTTCATCGCCGGGCTGACAAGCTGCGACGCCGGCGCCGCGTTGCCACGCATCACCTTGCTGATCAGGGCGTCCACATTGATCGCCTGATAAACCGCCTTGCGTACCCGCGCATCGAGGAACGGGTTTTTGTCTTTGGTTTCCTCAGAATATTTGAGCTTATCGCGATCATGGCCAAAACCCAGCATCACGACTCGTGCTTCAACGCCTTCGTGAACGGTAAATCCTGCCGTGTTTTTTAACCGCGCCACATCCTGCAGGGGGATCGGTTCAATAAAATCGATCTCGCCAGAGATCAGTGCCGCAATGCCCGTCGCTTTATTTTTTATGGGCGTGAAGACGGCGCGGGTCAGATTATGTTGTGGTTTGTCCCACCACCCCCCATGCGGCACCAGTTCGGTGCGGACGCCGGGGTCGCGCACATCGACTTGAAAGGCACCGGTACCGTTGACATTGCGCGTGGCGAAATTTTCCTTCTCCCGGCTCGGCCGCTGGCTGCCGTTGGTTTCGGCCCACCCCTTATCCAAAATCATAAAATTGGCGATGGAGCCCGGAAACAAGGGATTTGCGGCTTTGGTCATAAAATCGACCGTATGGGCGTCGACGACCTTGACCTCACTCACCGGGGCGAACCACGACCGCACATCGGAATCCTTGGAGGAGGCGCGCTCATAGGAAAACAGAACGTCTTCGGCCGTAAAATCCGATCCATCATGAAATTTCACACCCTGGCGCAGCTTAAACCGCCAGCCACTGGTGCCTAGAGGCTGCCAGCTTTCGGCCAGAGCGGCTTCGATTTTCATTTGTTTGTTCCGGCGGACAAGGCCTTCGTATACGTTATTTAAAAAACCGAGCACCGGCGCCGAATTGGTGGCGTGCGGGTCCATTGTCTGTGGGTCTGTTGCCGACGCCCAACGAAACAGCTTGGCAGAGGCCGGGGCTGCAATCGCTGTCACCGCAGCCGCAACCAACGCCGCGCCGATCATTTTGTTATTAATCATGGTGTTTCCCCCCACAGGTTTAATCAGTGTATGACCATATATGAGCTCTCCCGGGAGCGGGAGTAACGTCTGTGTGAAGACTTAAGCGCGGGTCTGGGGACCCTAAGCCTTCACCTATTCAAGATTAACCCTGCGAGACGTTAAAAGACAGCGCGGCGTACCAGATTAAGACTGATCAGGGCAAGCATCGCCAGGACCGCATTGTAAAATTTTTTCTGATCCAGTTTGTCGCGCACCTTAATCCCGCACCACATGCCAATGGCGGTGACAGCCGTGCAGGCAGTGGCAAGGGGAATAAATGCCAGGGTCAACAAACCAACCGAGCTGAAAGCGATAATCAAACAGACGCTGGCGGTGACAAAATACAGGCCAAGGGTTGAAACAAATTCGTCTTTAGGCAGTTTGAGCGAAACCAGAAAGGCCAGAAACGGCGGAACACTGACCGAAGTCAAACCGCCGAGAATCCCACATAAAGAACCAATAATCAGGCCAAGGGGTTTTTCCCGTTTTTTTGGAATTGTGAAAGACATTCCCCAAATGGAGTTGGCGCAAAAAACCAAAATGACCAGGCCGGTAAACCCCAGAAGAAGGTTTGGCGAAACATCCGTCACAATAAAGGTCGTCGCAGCAATGCCCAGGCCGAGACCAAGCAGAACCGGCCAAATCCGCCGGGCATTGCTGACGACGGAGGCTTTGTGAGTGGCCTGCCAGACATTGAGAAGAACCGGCGGGATTGCATTCAGGGCGATGCCAAAACTAACCGGTACAAACGACGAGAGCAGGGAGATGACAATTATTGGCAGACCAAAACCGATCGCTCCTTTGCCAAGCCCGCCGACAAAAAACACCGCCAGAATCATGGCAACGGTGAGCGCGTCAAACTCCACACCAGGAACGGAAGGAAACAACATGGATGGTGACCTGAAAATCTCGAATTCGGAAGACCTTAGGTGGTATCCGGTTGCAGGGCAAAAAACAACCCTGAGGCACCGTGGCAAGGCACCGCAGGGTTGATTTCAGGTTTCCAGGACCGGAGGCCATGGGATCTTATGCGTTGCGGTTAGCGACTTCTGCCATGAACCGCTCACGGATCACGATGGGATTCATGGATATGACTGGAACCTTGACATTTCCAGACTCACATTTGCAAACGATAACCGTCATCTGATTGGCGGCCAAGGCTTTTTTGAGTTCGTCGGCAGTTTCTTCCGCCCGACATTCAACCACGTTTTCGCAGCCACAGGCTTTGGCAACGGCGGTTAAGGAGGTTTTCATGCCCGCATAGGTCGGCTGATCTCCGGTCGAGCCATAACTTCCATTGTCAATAATCACCAGGATAAAGTTGTCAGTGACGTTGTTGGCAATGGTCGGAAGTGTACCCAAGTTCGTTAAAACCGAACCGTCGCCATCAATGGCTATGACCTTTTGGGGTTGGGCGAGGGCCAGGCCCAGACCGATGGAAGAACTCAGACCCATGGTACCAAGCATGTAAAAAGTGCTCGGTTGATCGTCCAGTTGAAACAGTTCCTGGGAAGGGCTGCCAATGTTACAAATCACCAATTCGTCCTTAATAACCGGGACGATAGATTGTAAAACTTCGTTTCTAATCATTATGAGACCCTCCAGAAGGCTGCATCGGTTAAAATTGCCGTCGGTTTTTTGCACATTTGAGTGTAGGCAAGAATGTCACTGAGTTCTTCGACATCGTCCTTTTTATGGAAGTGAAAAGTCGGTATATTCATTTGCTGCAGGATCGGTTTGGTATGCAGCGCCATTTCCACCTGGCAGGCCACAGGTTCACCGACTTCACCGCGATAGCTGATCAACATCGGCAGGGGAATCTGATAATACTGGATCAAAGCCGCCAAGGTATTTACGGTAACGCCAAGGGCCGTGTTCTGCATGATGATACAGGGTTTTTTACCGCCCATGTAGGCACCGGCACACAGTCCCATGCCTTCATCTTCTTTGTTCGACGGGATGTGATATATTTTTTTGTTTTTTTCCACCAGATCAATGACACCAGCCAGTTGCTTACAGGGCACGGTGGTGACAAAATCAATTCCAGCATTGACCATATCGTCAACGATGCGTTCACTTATACTGTTAGCCATAGGTTTTCCTTATCTCCTGTTTTTGTCCGTTAGATAATTTCGCTTAAATAAGAATGCACACGGGTATCACAGCGGCTCACCCGCCATTCGACCGGCGTACCGTCCAAGGTGATCGCCAGTCGATCAATTTCCAGTAGCGGTGCGCCGACGGCCAAATCCAGATGGTCGGCTTCTGCCGCTGTCGTTGGCCGTGCCGCAAGATGTTCAACCGCTTTGTGAATGGTTACCCCGTATATCTGCTCGTAGTGCTGATACAATTCATTGGGAACCGCGTTACTGTCGCCAAGACCGTCAAACAGGGCCCGGGGCACAACAATGTTTTCAATGATTACAGGCTTTTCGTTCATCGACCGCACCCGTTTAATATTTATGACCTGGGCACCCTTTCCAAGCGACAACCGGGTTGCCTCGGCGCGGTTACAGCGGCGCTGCTCGAAGCAGATCAGGTGGCTGGTTTGGGGCGGCTGCAGTTCGTCATTGACGCCAACCAGATGAAAAAACCGGAACAATTCACGTTGCTGGGTGTGGGAAGATACAAAAGTACCGCGCCCTTGATGCCTGAATACCAGGTTTTCCTGGACCAAAGCGTCAAGCGCCTTGCGAACAGTGCCCTGCGATACCTGAAACTCGTCGGCCAGGGCAAACTCCGACGGCAGACGTTGTCCCGGACTCCAGTGGCCATCGACCATGCGCTGGATCATCAGCGCCTGGACCTGAGCAAACAGCGGGCCTTGCCCCGGTGTGACACGTGAAAATTCCATCCGTACTCCTAAAATTCTTATATAAGAGTTAGATGAATTTCTTGAAGATTGCAATAGGGTATGGCACAACTGATTGCAGTTTAATAAATGGAAGGAATGGAATCCCGATGGCTGACGTCGTAATATCAGAACATATGGAACTCTCTGCTGTGGAAGCGTTGGCAAAGGACTTTGATGTCCTGTTCGACCCTGACCTTGTCAATCGCCCGGAGGATTTAAAAGCCGCCCTCAAAGATGCCCGGGCAATTTTGGTGCGCAATCTCACGCAAGTCCGGGGAGAACTTTTGCAATCCGCGCAAAACCTGGTGGTCGTCGGTCGATTGGGAGTAGGGCTCGACAATATCGACCTCGACGCCTGTGCCGAGCGTAAAATTCAAGTCTTTCCGGCAGTCGGCGCAAATACCGATTCCGTGGCGGAGTTGGTTATTGGTGCTTTGTTTGTGCTGTTTCGACGGGCCTATCATGCGACCGACCAGGTCCTTGCCGGCGAATGGCCCCGCCTTACCCTGGGCGGCAGAGAAGTGCAGGGCCACCAATTGGGATTGGTTGGATTTGGCGCCATTGCCCGCGCCGTG
This sequence comes from Rhodospirillales bacterium, assembly GCA_021775095.1. Lineage (GTDB taxonomy): Bacteria > Pseudomonadota > Alphaproteobacteria > Rhodospirillales > Casp-alpha2 > JABMNT01. The sequence goes on along the minus strand of JAJFII010000006.1, from coordinate 32,591 downwards.
GCCAAACGCGTTGCGCCCCTCGGCATGACCCTGTGCGCCTACGACCCCCTCGTCTCTGACGACGACCCCATTTGGCAGGAGTTGGATGTGACTCCGATGGCGCTCGACCCGCTGCTGGCCTGCGCTGATGCGGTCAGCCTGCACGTGCCGTTGATCGATCAAACCCGCAATATGATTGACGCCGACGCACTAGCCAAAATGAAGCCGAATGCCATCCTGATAAATGCCGCGCGGGGCGGTATTGTCAACGAACAGGCTCTGGCGGATGCCTTGAAGGCCGATAAACTGGGCGGTGCCTTTCTCGACGTATTTGACCACGAACCAGTAAAACCGGGCTCCGTGTTGGCAGGGGTTCCAAACCTCGTTCTGGCACCGCACATCGGTGCGATGACTGACGAATCCAATGTTCGAGTAAGTTTTTTGACGGCTGACAATGTTCGTAAAGCCTTGCAGGGTTAAACCCGAAATCAGAGCGCCGATTATAAACGCCAGAATTTTGCCACTTTTAAGTGGTTAGCTATTCACAAATGGTGATATCGGGGTATAAATAGAGCCCACGATTTCCGTGCTCGGCTACTGCTGGGAATGCCAATCCAACGGTACCTTTTGGGTCCCGTATCCTGGTCTTTGATCCGGAGCGCGTTGAGGGGTAATGGAGTCCCATTGTCAGGGGTGCCGGGACAGGGCCGTGCGAGGGGTGCCCGCGACTGGCATGGCCCTTACGCGTAAGATTCTATCCACAAGGAAAGACGATCGTTAAAATGGCAGCTTCGAAACCCAACACCCATTATCAACCCGTGACATCGCCTCGACGACCGGCACGACGGCGCGCCCTGAAACTGGCTCTGGGTGCCGCCAGTGCCGCCGCCATGGGGCCGTGGATCGTGAAAGACGCGAAGTCCTCATCGGGAGATATTCGGGTCATGATGTGGTCGGATTATTTCCCCAAAGCCTTCGTCGCGGGTTTTGAAAAAGAAACGGGCATCAAACTTCATCATATTCCCTATGGCTCCAATGAAGAGCTTTTGAATAAAACCAAGGCGGTTCAAGGGAGTGGTTTTGACCTCATTGGCCCCACCGCTTTGCGGGCCTTACAATGGAAACCCCTGGATATCCTGCTGCCCTTTGATATGAACCGGGTCCCACTGGATCGCATTCATAAAAATATGCTGGACCGGTCGCGCGAACATTGGACCTGGAACGGCAAAAATTTTCACCTGCCTTATTTTTGGGGTACGGAAGCTTTGGCCTGGCATACCACAGGTTGGGACCAAACCTATGATAAACTCAGTTATGGAGACCTTTGGCTGCCGGAACTCAAGGGCAGAGTCATGGGCCGTCCCCATTCCATGATGCTGGGTATCGGCCTGTATTTGGACCGGATAGGTAAATTACCGTCTCACCGTATGCTCGATGCCTATAAGGACGAGGATACCATGCGTCGCATCTGGGGCGAGGTGACGGAATTTGCCGTCGAAAACAAACCGTCGATCAAATTGTTCTGGAATGATGCGGAAGCCCAACAGAGGGGCCTTTTACAAAATGGTGTTATCCTCGGGCAAACCTGGGATGGTCCTGCCATTGCCCTCAAAAACGCCGGCGAAGCGATTAATTATATGGCACCGCAGGAAGGTGCATTGGCTTGGCTCGACGGACTGTCGATTCCCAAAGGGGCTGAGAATTTTGAGCAAATTTATGCCTTCCTTGATTATGTCTATCGCCCGGATATCGGGGGGCTGCTGGCTTCGGAAACCGGTTATAATTCCGTAGCCATTGGTGCCGAAAAACATCTGATACCCGCTGCCCTTAAAAATTATTTGGAAGCCTATCCGGATGGTGCGCTCGAAAATCTGTGGTGGTGGCCACCGGAAGCGCCCTGGTACGCGGCCGCCCGCAATGAGTTTCGCGATACCTTTGTTGCCGCCTAATTCCTTACCCGCCCAGGGATCGCGTGACCTATGCCCCTCAAGACAACGACCATTGGCGCTTTCCCCAAACCCGACTTTTTGGACGTGACTGATTGGTTCGATATGGCCATTGGCGGAACCACAGCGGAACATCCGACGGCCCATTATACCCGTGAACTTGCAAAAATGGGGAGCGACGCCGAGGCCCAGTTTGTGCGTGCTGCGCAAAGCGTTATCGACGACCAGGTAGCAGCCGGCATCGATATTCTGACCGATGGCGAGGTGCGGCGGGAAAATTACGTCCACTACCATTGCCGGCACCTGAACGGCATTGATTTTGACACCCTGACGGAACAGGAATTGCGGAACGGTGCCTATCGGGCTTCTCTGCCGACCATCACCGGTCCCATCCGTGCCGGTGCACCGTTTCTGCCACACGATTGGAAAACTGCACAAAACATGACCGATCGGGCCGTTAAAATCACGCTTCCCGGTCCCATGACCATCGGTGATACGGTCGCCGACAGTTATTATTTGGACCCGAAGACCCGCGGGCTGGCACTTGCGCAAGCCATAAACTGCGAAGCCCTGGCCCTGGCCGAGGCCGGATGTGTCCACCTTCAGATCGATGAACCAGTGTTTGCCCGCAAAGTCGATGAAGCCTTAGACTACGGATTTGAAAACCTCGAGCGGTGTTTTCATAACCTGCCGAACCATGTGGTTAAAACGGTCCATATGTGTTGCGGCTACCCGGATCGATTGGACAGTCCCGATTATGAAAAAGCGGAAAAGGAAAGTTATTTTCGATTGGCACCGGTCATTGAACAGTCGTCCATAGACGCCGTTTCCATTGAAGACGCGCACCGCAACAACGACCTGAGTTTATTGGAAGCGTTTAAAAGTACGACGGTTATTTTTGGTGTGGTTGCCATTGCAAAAAGCCAACTGGAAACCGTCGATATGTTAGAAAATCGGCTCAAAAATTCTCTTCAACATATTGATTCTGAAAGATTAATTGCCGCACCTGATTGTGGATTGGGTTTACTGGGAAGGGATTTGGCCATGGCTAAATTAAAAAACCTATGTGCCGCAGCCAAACGCCTGTAACAAAATCATACACGGACAGGCATTTGCATTATAAAATCAAATTTTCTATATTTTAATAAATAATAAAATCATCCGTTTATGGATACCACCGTTTACCGAAGTGATGCTGAATGGGGAGTAATAAACATGTTGAACCGGCGACGTATTCTCGAGTTTGCCAAACGGGCGACGATTGGCTTCACTTTTTACCCGTTATTTGCAACTGCAGCCGAGCCCAGCAAGGACAGTGCCAGGGAATTTATTGAAAATCTGGCAGAAGAAGCCCTGACGTCCTTGACCGCCAGTGATATCGATATTCAGGAACGCCGTAATCGATTTCGCGAATTGATGCACCGTTATTTCGCTTTTGATGCCATTGCCAAATGGGTATTGGGACGGTATTGGCGGCGGGCAAACGATCCGCAGAAAAAAGAATATATGGCGCTTTTTGAAAAACTGATGGTCGTCACCTACGCTGATCGATTTCAAAAATATGCCGGTGAAAAAATGCATGTCGTGAAAACCGAAGAACGTGGCGAAAAGGATGTGTTGGTGCATTCTCAGCTCGAGCGACCGGGTGGAGCTAAAGCCATCGCGGTCATTTGGCGGGTCCGGCAAAAAGCCGACTCTTATAAAATCGTCGATGTCCTGGTTGAAGGCCTGAGCTTGGGAATTACTCAACAAAAGGAATTCGCTTCCGTCATTCGCCAACACAATAATAATGTTGAAGGTCTGTTAAGCGTGTTGCGTAAACGGGTTAATGTTGATACCTGATCACCGCCTGTGCAAGGGGATCCAAAACACTTTGGATGTGATTGCCGGGTGCCGACATTGGGTAAATTAATGACATATTCTGACCCGCCAAGCGTCGAAACGCCTTCTGGCAAAGATGCCGAATACGAAAACTTTCCCGTGGGCTCATGGTTATTGCCAGCCCATTTGCGTCCCCATATCGCCCATTATTATCGGTTTGCCAGAGCGATCGATGACATCGCCGACAATCCCGCCTTGAGTTCGCAGGTGAAAATTGAACGGTTGACCGGTTTTCATAACGCCATAAACGGTACCCGGACACAGGGCCGAGATTATGCGACCGGGTTTATAATGCGCGATAGCCTAATCACAACCGGCGTCACCGAACACCATTGCCTTGATTTGATCACCGCCTTTAAACAAGACGCCATCAAAAACCGCTATCAAAACTGGCAGGAGCTCGTTGATTACTGTTTACTGTCCGCGGCCCCCGTCGGTCGGTTTTTAATCGATTTACATGGCGGCACGTCCAATGGCTACGGTGCCTCCGACGCCCTCTGTATTGTTCTGCAGGTCATCAACCATTTACAGGACTGCAAAGAAGACTACGAACTTATGGACCGGGTTTATATTCCCTTGGAATGGATGGAAGCCCATAGAGTTGATGTCAAGGAACTGAGCGGGAACCAATTGTCCCCGTCCCTTCGCCAGGTCCTTGACCGGATCATTACCGAGACCGAAACGCTCATGCCCCTTGCCCGGCAGTTGCCTGGCGGATTAAGGAGCAGGCGGTTGGCCATGGAAAGCCAGGTTATCCTGAATATTGCCGAGGCTTTAATCCGCCAACTAAAATCAAACGACCCCTTGGCCCGTCGGGTGAAACTCTCAAAATTTGCCTATCTGTGGTGTACGGTTCGGGGTTTGAGTGGTGCCTTTTCCCCTGTGGCCGTGCCTTGATATATACGGCCCTGTTGACCGCCAGTATTTTGTCCTTGATCGTTTGGGTCGGGCTGGCTGGCTGGCGCGGTAGGTACTGGAAAGCCGATCAAAAACTTGGGAACGGACAAACCAGAGCCCGTTGGCCGTCTGTGGTTGCTGTCATTCCGGCGCGCAACGAAGCGGAAACCATTAAAACAACGGTCGCATCGTTGCTCTCCCAGTCCTATGGCGGCCGGGTCCGTGTTATCGTCGTCGACGATAACAGCGACGACCACACGGCCGCCGTTGCCGGGCACCACGATGATCTGTTAATTGTTGCAGGCAAACCCTTACGAAACGGATGGACCGGCAAATTGTGGGCGGTCCATCAGGGATTACAACAAATTGAAACCTTCGCTCCCGATGCCGAATATGTCTTGTTAACGGATGCCGATATTGAGCATCATTCAACAAATTTGCACCAACTGGTGAGCAAAGCCATCACCAGCAACTGCCGTTTGGTGTCATTGATGGTGTATCTGCGTTGTGTGAGTTTTTGGGAACAGTTGCTGATCCCGGCATTTGTTTATTTTTTCCAGAAACTATATCCGTTTCCGTTGGTCAACAGCCCTGGTCACCCGATGGCGGCGGCGGCCGGGGGATGTATGCTCGTTCACCTCCAAACACTCCGCGACGCCGGTGGCATTGAACCCATAAAGGATCGACTGATCGATGACTGTGCGCTGGCGGCTCTGGTTAAAACGAAGGGAGCAATCTGGTTGGGTCTGTCGGCAAAAACCAGAAGCCTGCGGGCCTACCCATCGTTGGCGGAAATCTGGCATATGGTTGCGCGGACGGCATATGTTCAATTAAACCACTCCGTTTTTGCGCTTATGGGCACGCTGGCGGCGATGGTCCTGATTTATCTGGTTCCACCGGTTGTTTTTGCCTATGGATTAATCATCCAAGACCTCAACCTGTGGGCAACCGCCGGCGGTGCCTATTTGATTATGGTCCAACTCTATGCGCCAACATTGACCTTTTATAATCAGTCTTTCTGGCGGGCGTTTTGCCTACCCGTTGCCGGCCTGCTATTTACGTTGATGACGATTTCGTCGGCATTTAACCATTGGCGGGGCCGCGGCGGGGCCTGGAAAGGCAGAAGTTATTCCCTTACGGAGCGAGAGGGATGACGTGGCGCATTTGGTCGTGTATGCATGGCACCTATGACGGATATGGACCTTAAAAACAAACTGGATAGTGAGCGCATTGACGCCGAAATCGAAGCCATTGTGCGGCGATCCGGCAGTTCATTCTTCTGGGCCATGCGGCGGTTACCGGAACAGAAGCGGCGCGCCATGTATGCGATTTATGCGTTTTGCCGCGTCGTTGACGATATTGCCGATGAACCGGGCGAGATCGACGACAAACGAGCGGCATTGGCCCTGTGGCGCGGTGAGATTGAACGTTTATATGGCGAACAACCCCGGCACATGATTACCAAGGCCCTGTTGGGGCCGGTTGAACAGTACGGTTTGGTTAAGGACGATTTCAGAGCCATCATTGACGGGATGCAAACCGATGCCGAAGAAAGTGTTCGCATTTCATCCATGGCGGAACTTGAATTGTATTGCGACCGCGTCGCCAGCGCCGTGGGCCGCCTGTCGGTCCGGGTATTTGGCGTTGCCGATGCCCTCGGTATAAAACTCGCCTTCGCCCAGGGTCAGGCCTTACAATTGACGAATATTTTGCGAGACGTCAAAGAAGACGCCACTCGAAACCGCCTTTATATCCCCAGAGACCTGCTCATTTCCCATGATATCGACGCCGACGAGATCACTCATGTGCTCAAAAACCCGGCGTTCGCCAATGTTTGTGAACTGTTGTCTCACATTGCCGAACGCCGATATGCGGAAGCCAGGAGCCTGTTAAAACAATGTCAGCGGGATCAGGTGCGCCCGGCTGTCATGATGATGGAAGTCTATAGCCAGATACTTGCTAAACTGATGCACCGCGGCTGGCGCGACCTCTCGAAACCCGTCCGCTTATCAAAGATTGAAAAAGCCTGGACGGCGATCCGTTTCGGAATTTTTTAGGTTGCCTGGAACGGTCCATATTGTCGGTGCCGGACTGGCCGGACTGTCGGCGGCGGTACGGCTTGCCGACCGTGGCGCTCCGGTCACCGTTTATGAAGCGGCAGGCCACGGCGGCGGGCGCTGTCGTTCGTACTATGACGATAAAATGAACTGCCGAATTGACAATGGAAATCACCTTCTATTAAGCGGAAATCATGCAACTTTTGACTACCTGAAACAAATTGGGTCGGAACGGTCTTTGGTCGGCGCAACCCATGCGGAATTTCCCTTCCTCGATGTGCGGACGGGAGAAAGCTGGTCCGTCAAACCGGATCCCGGTGTTATTCCCTGGTCCTTGTTTTCCGGGTCGGGGCGGGTGCCTAGGACCCGACTGCGCGAATATCTGCGCGGCTTGTCCTTGGCCTTTGCCCGGCCGGCGGCAACCGTCAGCCAATGCCTGGCAGGGCCTGGGGAGCTGTTCGAAAAGTTTTGGGAACCCTTATCAGTCTCGGTCTTAAATACCGAAGCCGATCAGGCATCCGCCAGACTGCTGTGGCCGGTGCTGCGTGAAACCTTTGGCCGAGGCGGCGGCGCATGCATTCCGCTCCTTGTCCGTGACGGTCTCAGCGAAAGTTTTGTTGATCCGGCCATCGCCCGTTTGCGACAATCAAACAATTCTGTTTTGTTTAATCACCGGCTCAGGAAAATAAATTTTTCCGCGACCGATTGTGTTGCACTGGATTTTGCTGAACGAACGATTGATCTGCCGAAAGATGACCGTGTCATTTTGGCCGTGCCAGCCAATATAGCCGGATCACTGGTTCCAGGCCTCACGGTGCCCGATGAATTCCGGCCCATCGTCAACGGACATTTTCGCATCCCCGGCGGACAAACCGGCGTTCGGTTTATGGGCCTGGTCGGCGGCGACGCCCACTGGCTGTTCATCAGAAATGATGTCGCGTCGATTACCGTTAGCGCTGCAACGCAATTGGCAAACCGCAGCAACGAAGCCATTGCCGCCCGGTTGTGGGCGGATATTTGTGTCGCCCTTAACCTTGGAGAACCTGCCATGGCTGAGCATCGAATCGTTAAGGAAAAACGTGCGACTTTTGCGCAGACACCGGCCCAGGTCCTAAAACGCCCGGGCCCACAAACAACCTTCAAAAACCTGTACCTTGCGGGGGATTGGACGCAAAACGGCCTGCCCGCGACAATCGAAGGGACCATACGCTCGGGTCGGCTGGCGGCTGATATGGTAAAATAACAAACGAGTCCTTGTATTTATCGCGGTTTTTTGACAAAAACCGCCGATCTATTTCATTATATATCGCCGATGGGGCAGATCAGGGGACTTTCAATTGACGGTTCAAATATTGTAGGCAAACGGGATGGTAAGTTTCGATAGAAAAGCAAGCCCGGCCGAGCAGGTGAGGGCGTCAGACGACCGTCTGCTCGATGGCACCATCGAAGAGGCGTCGCAATGGTTGGCCGGTCAGCAAAATGCTGACGGCCACTGGGCGTTCGAGCTCGAAGCGGACGCGACGATCCCCGCAGAATTTATCTTCCTCAATCATTTTTTGGGTGATATCGACGATGGAATTGAACAAAAACTTGCCATTTACTTGAGATCCATCCAGGAAACCCATGGTGGCTGGCCGCTTTACCATGACGGCGATTTTAACATGAGCGCCTCAGTAAAGGCCTACTATGCTCTTAAACTGGTCGGCGATTCAATCGATGCGCCGCACATGCTGAAGGCCCGCAAAGCCATATTGGACCATGGCGGTGCCGCCAAAGCCAATGTGTTCACCCGCATCGCGCTGGCACTCTTTGAACAGGTCCCTTGGCGGGCCGTGCCGGTAATTCGCCCTGAGGCAATGTTACTTCCCAAATGGTCGCCGTTCCATATCGATAAAGTCTCCTATTGGTCGCGGACGGTGATGATACCCTTGTTTGTTGTTGCCGCCTTAAAGCCGAAGGCCAAAAATCCTCGGAAAACCCATATCAGAGAACTGTTCAAAATCCCCGCCGAGCAAGAAACCAACTATATGGTCAATCCCACCGGCCATTGGATCGGCGATATGTTTCTTGGTCTTGACCGGATCATGCAAAAAGCCGAACCCTTATTACCCGCCTACTTCGAAAAAAAGGGCATTCAGAAAGCCCTGGAGTTTGTCCATGAACGTCTGAACGGCGACGATGGACTGGGCGGTATCTTCCCGGCCATCGCCAATTCCGTCATGGCCTTTGATGCCATGAATTATCCCAAAGACCACCCGGACTATGTGATTGCCCGCAAGGCAATCGACAAATTGTTGGTTATTGACGACGAAAAAGGCAGCGCCTATTGCCAACCCTGCCTGTCGCCGGTGTGGGATACGGGTCTGGCCATTCATGCGCTGCTTGAATCCGGCATTGGTGATGGTGATCCGGTTTTTGACAGGGCTGCTGAATGGCTGGTCAGCCGGCAAATTCTCGACGTCAAAGGCGACTGGGCGGCCAACAAAGGCCACGTGCGCCCGGGCGGCTGGGCCTTTCAGTATTGGAATGATTATTATCCAGACGTCGATGACACGGCCGTTGTGGTCATGGCGTTGCACCGGGCCAACCCGGAAAAATATAAAACCGCCATTGATCGCGCAACCGAATGGATTCTCGGCATGCAGAGTAAAAACGGCGGCTGGGGGGCCTTCGATGCGGATAATACCCACGATCTCCTGCAGCATATCCCATTTGCCGATCACGGCGCGTTGCTTGATCCGCCGACGGCAGATGTCAGTGCCCGCTGCCTGGGAATGTTGGCGCAGATGGGGTATTCAAATGAAAATGTCGCCGTTGCGAAGGCCCTGGCCTATTTAAAAGCGGAGCAGGAACCGGACGGGTCGTGGTTTGGCCGCTGGGGCAACAACTACGTCTATGGCACCTGGTCGGTTTTGTGCGCGCTCAACGCGGTCGGCGAAGACATGGAGCAACCCTACGTTCGAAAAGCCGTTGACTGGTTAAAAGGACGTCAACAGCCCGATGGGGGTTGGGGGGAAGATTGTGCCAGTTATTGGCAGCACCGCCGCGACGAAGTCAAGTCATCAACGCCTTCCCAAACCTCATGGGCCGTATTGGGGTTAATGGCGGCCGGTGAGGTCGATAGTGTTTCGGTCAAGGGTGGTATTGCCTATTTGCTGAATGAACCGCATGAGGAAGGAAAATGGGAGGAAGAGTATTTTAATGCGGTTGGCTTCCCGCGGATTTTTTATTTACGATACCATGGTTACCGTTCGTTTTTCCCACTGTGGACCTTATCGCGGTACAAGGATTTAAATAACCGCAACGCCAAACTTCCCCGTCACGGCATTTAATTGATGAAACTAGGTATTCTGACCGGTTTACAACGTGAAGTCAGTTGCCTTGCCCAAGATCAACCCGATACCCTGGTGGTTTGCGCCGGTGCCAATGCCGAACGGGCCGAATCCCTGTCACGCAGCCTGATCGAGCAGGGGTGCGGAGCGCTTCTCAGTTTTGGCGTCGCTGGTGCCCTGTCGCCGCATTTAAAGGTCGGCGATGTTGTTGTCGCGTCGCACGTTTGTGATGCCGATGGCGTGACATTAGCGGGCGCTGAGAACTGGCGACACCGGGTTTGTGATGGTTTGCCTAAAACCCCGGGTCTGGTGCACCAGGGAATTCTTTTTGGGTCAGACAGGGCGATTACATCTGCACAGGCAAAAAGAGAAATATACGAAACCGGTGGTGCTCTGTGTGTCGATATGGAAACCCATCGGATGGCGCGGGTATCGGCGGCGACCTCTACCCCGTTTTTGGCGATCCGGATCATCTCCGACGACGCTGGCCGGATTTTGCCTTCCGCCGCATTGGGCGTCATCGGTGCCGACGGGCGGCCAAAACCAGGATTGATCCTCAGGCGCCTTTTACAGCACCCGGGTCAAATTCCTGATCTCATTGCCCTGTCCAGGGATATGGAGACGGCGGTTGGCCAATTACGCCGCGTGTCCAGCCTGATCGGCCCGCTGTTTCGGTTCGCGTGAGCGGGCTTCATCTTCTTCGCGTTGTTGGGTTAGCGTTTTCACCAAACCTTCAAAAACAAACTCGGCCGGCCGTTGATTCTCCAGGGAAATCTCCGGTGCCATCGGTCCCTTGGTATTGATCCCGTTTAAAAACACTTCCAGGGCCTTCAGAGGGTTGGCCACCGTATCATTAACCGCACTGGCTTCATAACCGCAATGGACCATACAATCGGCACACTTTTCATATTTTCCGGTGCCATATTGCTCCCACTGTGTCTCCTCCATGAGCTCCTTGAAGGTATTCGCATAACCTTCAGACAGCAAATAACAGGGTTTTTGCCAACCAAAGATATTACGGGTCGGATTTCCCCAGGGGGTACATTCGTAGGTTTGATTTCCGGCCAAAAAGTCCATGAACAAAGACGATTGACTAAACCGCCATTTTTTCTTGCCCTGGAGTTCGAAAATATCACGAAACAACTGTTTTGTGCGCTTGCGCGACAGGAAATTTTCCTGGTCCGGGGCCCGTTCATAGGCGTAGCCGGGCGAAATGGTGATGCCTTCGATATTTAGCTCATTCATGCAGAAATCGAAAAACGTCGCCGCCTCCGTTGCCGTCATCTGGTTAAACAGGGTACAATTTACGTTTACCCGAAACCCTCGGCTTTTCGCGGCTTTAATGGCGGATACGGCTTTGTCAAAGGTCCCGGCCTGGTTTACCGCGTGGTCGTGATGCTCACGCATACCATCTAAATGTATGGAAAAAGTCAGATAAGGCGAGGGTTTGAAGAGATCCAGTTTTTTCTCCAACAATAACCCGTTGGTACACAAATAAACAAATTTCTTGCGAGCAACTAGGCCTTCTACGATTTGTTGAATTTCCTTGTGAATCAACGGCTCGCCGCCGGGTATCGAGACAATAGGAGCGCCACATTCGTCCGCCGCATGAAGACACGCTTCGGCGCTTAAGCGTTTGTTCAAGGTGCTGTCTTCGTAATCAATCTTACCACATCCGGGGCAGGCCAGATTACAACGAAACAACGGTTCTAACATGAGCACCAGGGGGTATTTGGCAACTCCCAAAAGGCGCTGTTTCATGATGTATGCACCAACACGCAATTGTTGAATAACAGGCACGGCCATTGATTAGGCTCCTACAGAATGACGATTGGAATCAGTTATTTCTTTTGGCAATTTGAAGACGACATTTTCTTCGACGCCCTTCAGCTTCTCAACGGAAACGTCGCCACATTCACCGAGACGATCAATAAGCCCCTGCACCAGCTCTTCCGGTGCCGACGCACCGGCGGTTACACCAACGGTCTGTACATCCATCAACCAGGACGGGTCAAATTCGTTGGCGTCGGCAATCAGATAACTCGGCACCCCCATTTCATCGCCCAAATCGCGTAAACGGTTGGAGTTGGAGCTGTTGGAAGCACCAACGACAAGAAGTAAATCAACCGAGCCTGCCAGTTCTCGGACCGCCTGTTGGCGGTTCTGGGTGGCGTAACAGATGTCTTTGACGTCCGGTCCCTGTATCGTAGGGAACCGCTTTTTTAGGGCTTCGATAACATCGCGGGTATCGTCAACGCTCAAAGTTGTCTGGGTGACGTAGGCCAGTTGATCCGGGTTGGAAACGTTCAGGGACTCGACGTCATCTGAATTGGTAACAAGCAACACACCGCCGGGTATCCGTCCCTGGGTTCCTTCGACTTCCGGATGGCCCGCGTGGCCGATCAAAATAACCTGACGACCGCGTCCAGCATGATTCTGGCCCTCTTTGTGTACCTTGGAAACCAGCGGGCAGGTCGCGTCAACAACCGCCAAACCACGATCCCTGGCCCCATCAACAACCGCGTCGGAAACCCCGTGGGCACTAAATATGGTATTTCCACCTTCCGGAATTTCGTCAACTTCTTCGACAAAGATGGCACCCTTGGCCCTGAGTGAATCAACCACGTGTTTATTATGGACAATCTCATGGCGCACATAAACCGGTGGGCCGAATTTTTCCAGCGCCCGTTCGACGATTTCAATGGCGCGTTCAACACCGGCACAAAAGCCCCTGGGGCTGGCTAGCAAAACTTTAATGGGTCGGCTCATGGAGGTCTCGCAGTGGTTAAAAAAGGCCCGTCGCATGGATAACAGCCGAGAATACGAAACTCCAGTGCCAATCCATATTGTAAATAGGAACGAACCTGATAAAGGTGAAGCCCTATGAGGCCATTTACTAGGCTATTTTTTATAAGTATTCCAGCATACATTCATGAAACACACGAGATTTAGAGTTGTTTTGATGGGACGTCGCGCATGATCCTTGTTACCGGTGCCACAGGTTTTGTTGGTTCCGCCGTTGTCCGACGGCTCCTGGCGGCCGGAGAAACCGTGCGGGTATTGGTGCGGCCAGGCAGTGATCGACGTAACCTCGGCGGTCAAAACGTCGAAATTGCCGAAGGGGATCTGCTGCACCCCGATGGCCTGCAAACCGTCGTTGATGGCTGCTCCGGGGTCTATCACGTCGCTGCCGACTATCGGTTATGGGCCCGGGATCCGGCGAAAATGTTTGCCGCTAATGTGGACGGATCGGTTGCCATTATTCGGGCGGCAACGGCGGCAAAGGTCGAACGCATCGTTTATACGTCCAGTGTCGCGACGCTCGGAATTATCAAAGACGGCGTCGCAGATGAACAAACCCCGGTCGCCTATTCAGATATGATCGGCGTCTATAAACAATCCAAATTTCGGGCAGAGCAGGCCGTGCAACAGCTGATCGACGACCATCTGGCGCCAGTGGTTATCGTCAATCCGTCGACGCCCATTGGTCCGCGCGACATCAAACCAACGCCGACCGGGCGAATGATCGTGGAAGCGGCAGCCGGTCGAATGCCGGCATTTGTTGATACGGGCCTGAATATTGCCCATGTAGATGACGTGGCTGCAGGTCATCTGCTGGCATTTGAGCGGGGGGAAATTGGCGAACGATACATTTTGGGCGGAACAGACATGGAGTTGTCGCAGATCTTGACCCATATCGCCAATCGTCAGGGCCGTAAACCGCCACGCCTGAAAATCCCCCACAACGCCATTTTGCCCATCGCTTACGTGGCGGAAGCCTGGACCCGGTTAAGTGGCGGTGAAACGCCGTTTGTGGTGGTCGATGGGGTTAAAATGGCAAAAAAGAAAATGTTCTTTTCCTCCGCCAAAGCCGAACGGCAACTGGGATACAGCTCAAGACCCGCGACCGCGGCGTTGGACGACGCTGTGCGCTGGTTTCAGGCGGAGGGTTATTTTTAAGTAAAAGGCCGCTGGGGTCTTGCTCCGGGCCAGGGCCGGGGTTACTTATTCCCGGATTTTGCAAAAAGCCACATAAGGAATACCAATGAAAGCCTTGATGCTGGCCGCCGGTTTAGGGCGGCGTCTTTTTGGTGACGAAAATTCAGAACTGCCGAAGGCCCTGTTGAAATTTGGAGGTCAATCACTGATTGAGCGCCATATCAATTGCCTGCAGGCAAATGCGATCGAACAGCTGACACTGATCGTTGGCCATGGAAAAGCGGAATTGATCTCTGAAGTCACCAGGGTGGCACCGCCTAAATTTGTCAATTTTGTCGATAACCCCCGCTATCGGGAAGGGCCCAAATATTCCCTGGCAAAAGGTGAAGACGTTTTGCGCAGCGGCGATGACGTTTTGTTTATGGATGCCGACGTTCTCTATCATCCCGATCTGTTGACAAGACTGGTCACATCCAAGGAAAATTGCTGCTTCATTATTGACCGTGAATTTCAATCGACGGATGATTTTGTCAAAGTATGTATTAATAACGACATTGTTGTCGATTTTGGGAAGTCTCTTGGCGATTCTTATGATGTCGTTGGTGAGTGGCCTGGGTTTTTAAAAATGTCGCCGGTTATTGCCAATCAGGTTGCCGACAGTGTCCTTGGGTTTATCGGCCGGGGCGAAGACGGCGGTGCCTATGAAGATGCGTTTTGCGAAGTCATGAAAAACACGCGACCCGGGACATTTGGGTTTGAAGATATTACCGGAACCCCCTGGGTCGAGCTTGATTACGATTCTGATCTGGACAAGGCGGCGAACAAAATATTGCCGCTCATAAATGCCCAAACATAGTGGCAGGCGACGTGACTGAGGGAGAGTTCCTGGATTTTGGTTCGGCCTATCGACAGGCTGAAATCAAAGACACTGCAGCTATTGCCCAATTGCTCGATGTGGCGGCCGACGGAATTGTCGGGTATATATGGCAGCAATCAGCAGTTGCCGGAGAAGATCCGTTTGCCTATGGTGCCCGGGAGTGTCAAAAAGCTGACAGTTGGTGCTCTTATTCCCGTGTTGTCGTCAGGCAACAAAAAACGACGATACAAGCCATTTTACTCAGTTATCCGATCCCCACCATGGCCGTCGAACCGGCCGCCGAAACAGCTTCGACGGCACTTCTGCGGCCGATCCATGAACTGGAGGCACAGGCCTTGGGCAGCTATTACATTGACTCCCTGGCGGTCGGCGAAAACCACCGCCACCAAGGCATTGCACGGCAATTGCTGGAAATTGCCGAGGGCAAGGCCATCGATGCCGGCTGCGGGCGACTGAGTCTTCTCGTATTCGAAGAAAATACCGTGGCCCATAAGCTTTATCAATCCGTTGGATTCGAGGAAAGCGCACGCCGTCGTGTTGTCCGCCATGCCTGTCATCCCTACACGGGTGATATCCTTTTATTGCAAAAACCCCTGTTTTTGGACCACAACACCCGTTAATTCCCAGCATTCAGGCACGGGTCCGTAGGGCGATTTTTCGCCGATCCGCAGGATTAGAATAATTCTATCCGGCTTCGCTTAACTGCAAAATAAAAACACCGAGAGCCACAATACTGGCGGCAAAAATACGGTAACGTCCAAAAGGTTCGTTGAGCAGGCGGCTGCCGATCCACGCGGCCAGAATAACACTGGTTTCACGTAATGCCGAAACATAGGTTAAATGGCTCAGGCTCATGGCCCAGATGACCAGACCATAGGCGGCGAACGAAAGCACGCCACCACCGATACCTGTCAGAATATGGCGCCTGTTGGCGCCGCTCGGTTTGCGGCGAACCATCCACAGCACCAGCAGAGTAAAGGGGATCGCTTCGAGGGCCGCCAGCCACGCGATATAGGCAAAAACATTTCCCGAAAGCCGCCCGCCCATACCGTCAACAATGGTATAAGCGGCGATCAAGGCGCCGGTGAAGAGGGCAATGGGTACTGCCCGTCCACCGGTGAGCCGCAGGTTCGAGCCAAAGGCCAGGCTCAGGATCGCAATACTGATCAAAATGACCGCCAAGGTCCCCTGCAGTGACAGGTTCTCGCCAACAAAATAAAACCCGGCAATGGCAACCAGCAACGGCGCAATGCCACGTTGAATGGGGTAGACCTGTGACAGGTCGCCAAATCGATAACCAAAGCAGACACTGACAAAATAGACCTGATGGATCGTTACGGAGGCCAGAATGAAACCCCAGGAGTCCGGGTCCGGCAGCCCCACTAACGGTGTCAGGCCAAGGCCAATTAATCCGCTCACTGCGATGGTTGTACCCATTCGCAACCAGGGATCGCCACCGCTTTTGACCATGGCATTCCACGACGCATGGAGAACCGCAGCAGTTAGCACAAGAATGAGAACGAGAGGATCCAGGGGAGGGGCTTTCTTGCGGGACGAGTTAAACCCGGAAAACGTATTCCTTACCCTGCAGCCGGTCAATGTCGGGGGGATAGTTTTTAAACTTGTCGGCGTAATATTGCGCCAAATGGTCGCCGGCCGATTTGCGGTTATAGGTGGCGTAATAGATGCGCCTGATTTTATCGCTCATGTTTGGCGCAGATTGGTGAGGAGCAAAACAATCGAAAAATACCATATCACCGGGTTCGGTTTCAACATTGACGAATTCCATGTCTCGCATATCGGTTGCTGACAGGGGTTCCCAGGATTTGAACAATCCGCGTTTGTGGTGTCCGGCGCACATTTGCAGACAACCGTTTTCAATGGTTGATGCGTCGATGCTGACCAACACGCTGATGAAAAAATCCACATAATAATCCCACCCGGCCTGGCTGTCCTGGTGCGGTTTAAATCCGTCGCCACCGGGCATTTTAAAGTTTACTTTTTCCTTAAAAAGAACCGCTTCTTCACCCAACAACTGCCCCGTCGGATGGCGCAGGACTTCCGTCATTTGTCGGAATCCAGCATGAAACGGTGTGATATTTTCGATCCGGCTGACCAAAGTTTCGTCCGTGCCGGCAAGACTTTTTTCGTGATATACCCAGTGTTTTCCCGACTCTTCCGGCCGGGCCAATATTTCATCTGTCCAAGCGCTAAACGTCGCCATTTCCGCTGGCGAAAAGGCCGATTTTACAATCAGAAACCCGTCTTTCTCAAAACGCTTTAACTGGTTGTCTGAAAGTTCCGGCGTGTTGAGCATAAAGGTATTCATGGTTTCGCTGTTCTGGTTGACGGGTTGGCTACAGGGCGGGAGGCCACAGGGTTATGAAGAATTGCCCTTTTTGTGTCAATACGGGAATTTTCCGGACCACCGCGAAGATTTATATGGGGCCGGTCGCCGTCAAATCTTCAAGCAGGGACGGTTGGCTGGGCGACCATCCCAGCTCCTGTCGGGCGCGTTTGGCCCGGGCCCGGCTGTTGGACCCCATGGTATAATTTGCCGCACCTTCTCCCCAAATTTTCGCCGCCTCCGCCACGGTCATGGATTGTGGCGTGCCAGAGAACCGGTAGAGGTTATTAATGGTTTGGCAGATTTCCCGCATGGAATTTTCACCATTTTCCGCATAATAAAAAGCGCCAGCCGGCGCTTTTTCCAAAGCCAGCGCGTATAAATCAACCAGGTCGTCAATATGCACGTTTGCCCAGATATTTTCTCCAGGGCCGATATGATGCGCGCAATTTTTCTGTTTTGCCAATTCGATCAACCAGGGAACCTGGATGCTGCTGGGATTAACGCCATGACCCCGGCCATAAATCAGGGTTGGCGCGATGACCACACTGCGAAGATTCTGTGAGGCACCATCCAGGACCAGTTGATTAACCGCAACCCGGGGGGCGCGACCGGGCAGGGGCGTAAAAGCTGTATCTTCGTCATAAACCGCATCGCTTTGTTTACCTTCCGACAAATCAGCGAGGACGCTGGAGCCGCTGGTCTGCAGGAAAGCCTTGCCGCTACCAGCCAGCGCCTTAACAAAGGTTTCAGCGGAAGCCCGGTCTTCCGCGTTGGCGGCGTTGATGACGGCATCGCACTCACTGGCCATGCGGGCAAGGACCTCGAGATCACTTAACTGTCCCAACACCGGTTCAATGCCACGTTGACGGACCTGTTCCGCCCGCGCATCGGAACGCACCAACCCGCAAATTTGGTGACCCCGATTAATCAGACCCGCCGCCACTGAGCCGCCAATATATCCAGATGCACCCGTAACAAATATTTTCACTTGATTTCCAATCGTCCCTAAATCCGATGAATGGGCCTGCCATCCATCAACAGTATCGCTCACCATAACCCTGAATTGACGGCCACGAGAGAAATAAAAATCAACAGACCCCGCCGCACCGGTGTCAGCCCCTTATCTCCCTGTCGCCGGACGACAATCTACCTCGCTCGGCATCCAGCCATCACAATTTGGACTCGGCGGCCCCCAGACCTACCGCTCAGTGGGAACTCGTTGGTGCCCCGTCGGCGGATCCGCAGGGCAACTCGTTTCGGCCGCCGATATCCCTGCCATACACCGCTGTTCCCCAGTCAATCAACAATAAACAATTTAGCACCGTCATCGGTTCGCGATCGGTGTGGTTCGGTATTGTCGGCCACTTGATAACTGCGTCCCGGCGTCAGGGTGATTATCCGTCCGTCCTCCAGTTCCGTATCCAGACGCCCCTCCAGACATAATAAAATATGGCCTTTGGAACACCAGTGATCCGCCAGATATCCGACCGAGTATTCAACCATGCGAACCCGGATCGCACCAAAATTTCGGGTCTGCCAATAGGCCACACCCGTATCGCCCGGATGTTCAGTTTTTTCGATCTGGGACCAGTCGGTGACACCAAAGGGAATGTTGAGCATATCCATTTTAAACCACTTCCAGTTTTTCGCCATTCAGGGCCGCGGAACGATAAATCGCGTTCACTAAAGCAATGGACCGACGTCCTTCCTGGCCGTCAATTGCCGGAGCGCGATTTTCTTTTAAGGCCAATAGAACGTCTTCAAAATTTTTCTGGTGCCAGTGATAATCAATGGCTGTGGGATCGGCGGCCCCGGCACCGCCGATCTCGGCGGTCCATCCGAAGTCCCGCTTGATTTTCTGGTCCCCATCCTGCGGATTTAAAAATTCCCAAACGCGAAATTTGTCGTCGGTCATAAAAACCGAACCTTGTGAACCTGTGATCTGCACCTCTGCCGGGTGTCCGTCACGTGACCAACAGGCCGTTGACCCCTGAATAACACCCATCGCACCGGTGGCAAATTCCAGCATGGCAATCGCCGTATCTTCAACCTCGATTCCCTGGTGTGCCACCAACCGGGTTTCGGCGCGAACCGTCTTAACATCGCCCATGATATGTAACAGCAAATCAATGGTATGGATCGACTGGTTCATTAACGCACCGCCCCCATCAAGTTCCCAGGTCCCGCGCCAGGCACCACTCTCATAATAGTCCTGAGTTCGCCACCATTTTACATAGGCGTCCGCCAAATTGATCTGGCCAAAGCGCCCGTCTTCTACGGCCTGCTTCAAATGATTCGTCGCGGCATTAAACCGCCGCGGGAAAATGCCCGCCAACATTACATTATTGCAGTTGCAGGCTTTAATCATCTGATCGACGCGGTCGGTTGTGATTTCCAGGGGTTTTTCACAAATGATGTGTTTGCCAGCCGCCGCGGCGCGTTGTATCGGCTCCAAATGGGCACCGGAGGCCGTACAAATCGTGACGATATCCATAGCCTGATGATCGATGAACGCCTGATAGTCCGAATAGGCTGTGCATTTGTGTTTTGCGGCGAAGGTTTGGGCAGGCTCGGAACGCCTGGAATAGATGGCCACAAGTTCAGCACCGGTCATGGCTATAATCGCTTTGGCGTGAAATTCCGCAATAATTCCGGCACCAACGATCCCAAATCGATAGGTCATGGTTGTACTTCCATGGTAAGACGGCGGCGGTGCCGCCAACGGAGAGAAAATGCTCGACTCTCTTACTATTGCTGAGCTGATATCACAATGGTTTGCGCGACCAAAACTGGACAAAAACAGGGCGTTCAGTCCCTACAGGCCACTGACCAGAAGTTTGATTCCAACAAACCCGAAAAAGCACCCTAACAGGGTCTGCATGACCCGTCGTCCCCTGTGAAAAGCGTCGATTGCCGGACGCGTCGAAAAAGCGATTGCATAAGCCAAGTGGCCCAATACGGACATTGTGGTTGTGCCAATCACCACGGCCATCCAAACCCAGGGAGGGGCCCCGTTATCAATGCACAGGGGCAGGATTGCAAGCCACGCCAGCGCCGCTTTTGGGTTGGACATTTGAATGATCACGCCACGCGCCACATACCCCAGGGGCCCCCGATTGGCGATTTGCAAAGATGTGATTTCGAGCGCGTCAGTCGACGCTGCAGATCGAAATATCTTATAGGCAAGCCATAACAAATACAGGCCACCGACTATTTTCAGAACAAACAAAGCTGACGCAAAGGTCGCAAACAGCGCGGCAACTCCCATTACGGCAAGGGTGGCCCACAGGAAAGTGCCGCCGGCAACACCGGCCGCCAAAGCCACACCGGATTTACGATTAACCGACATGGACGTGCCAATAACCGCCAGAATGTTGGGGCCAGGCGTAACCAGACCCAAGCCAAAGGCCGCGTACAGCAATAGAATTCCCGGCATATACTCGTTAAACTGGACCATGGCGATCAAGTTAACACATATACGAGAAACCAGGAAGCATTTATCTCCTAAAACGAATAATACCCTTATCGATATATACCATAACGGGATTTTCAATCTCTGCGCAATCCACTGCCATCGGCCCTCCCAAAACGCCGATCCAGAGGTCAATAAAAAGGGCCGCCCAAAGGCGGCCCCAATCTAGGGTCCGGACCCCTAGTCAAACGGCAAGACGAAATTACGACGAGTAATACATCTTATATTCCACCGGATGCGGTGTGTGTTCAAAACTGTAAACTTCTTCCATTTTCAGTTCGGCATAGGCGTCCAACTGGTCGTCGCTGAATACGTCGCCTTTTTTGAGGAAATCACGGTCTTCATTCATCGAATCAATGGCTTCGCGCAAGGACCCACAAACCGTTGGAACCTCGGCAAGTTCTTCTGCAGGCAGGTCATACAGATCCTTATCCATGGCATCGCCCGGATTAATCTTGTTCTGAATGCCGTCGAGGCCGGCCATCATCATCGCCGCGAAGGCCAGGTAGGGATTTGCCTGGGCGTCGGGAAAACGAATTTCGACCCGTTTGCCGTTGGGGCTTGCGGCGAAGGGAATACGGCAGCTGGCAGACCGGTTACGCGCCGAATAGGCCAACAGAACAGGTGCCTCAAATCCCGGAATCAGGCGCTTATAACTGTTGGTCGTCGGATTGGAAAAGGCGTTGATGGCCTTCGCGTGTTTGATAATGCCGCCAATGTAATGCAAGGCCGATTCGGACAGGTCCGCATAGGCGGAACCGGCAAATGTCGGTTTACCGTCTTTCCAGATGGATTGATGGCAATGCATACCCGATCCGTTATCACCGGCAACAGGTTTAGGCATGAAGGTGGCTGTTTTGCCATAGGTATGAGCGACCATTTGAGTCACGTATTTATAGACTTGGACATTGTCGGCCGATTGCACAAGGGTAGAGTAGGTCAAGCCAAGTTCGTGCTGCGACGGTGCCACCTCATGGTGATGTTTGTCCATGTTCAGTCCCATTTCCCTCATCACCGTAACCATTTCAGCGCGTAAATCGTGGGCCGCATCGACCGGCGGTACCGGGAAGTATCCGCCTTTGATGCCCGGACGGTGGCCGAGATTGCCTTCGTCGAACATTTTACCCGTCGCATAGGGGCCTTCATCGGAATCGATTTCATAAAAGCAGGAGTTCATTTCCACATTAAAGCGCACGTCATCAAAGACAAAAAATTCGGGTTCCGGGCCAAAAAATATGGTGTCACCAATTCCCGTTGAGCCCAAATAGGCTTCGGCCTTTTTGGCGATGGAGCGAGGGTCCCGGCCATAACTTTGACCTGTTGTCGGCTCAATAATATCGCAAAATACGATGACCATCGGTTGCGCGGAGAACGGGTCGAGGACCGCCGTGGTCGGATCGGGGATCAGTGTCATGTCTGATTCGTTGATGGCTTTCCAGCCGGCGATCGATGATCCGTCAAACATGATGCCGTCGGCGTAGGCATCTTCATCGACAAAATCGGCGCACATGGTCAAATGCTGCCATTTGCCGCGCGGATCCGTAAAGCGGAGATCGACGAAATCAATATGTTCATCTTTCAGATATTTGATGACGTCGGCGGGGGTTTTACAGTTCAGTGTCATTACGTCTGTTCCTTCTTCGGGTTAATGCGAGCAATCGCTCTGAATTCTAAATGGCTTCCGTTCCGCGTTCGCCGGTGCGGACACGGATCGCTTCGTCAACAGGGGTTATAAATATTTTACCGTCACCGATCCGACCGGTATGGGCCGCTTGCAAAATGGCCTCCACTGCCTGCTCGGCCATACCATCGTCGACAACCAGTTCAATTTTAACCTTCGGCAAAAAATCAACGACATATTCGGCACCCCGATAAAGTTCCGTGTGGCCTTTTTGCCTGCCAAAGCCTTTGGCTTCCAGAACGGTAAGGCCCTGTAGGCCAACTTCCTGAAGGGCTTCCTTCACTTCGTCCAATTTAAACGGCTTAATAATCGCCTCGATTTTTTTCATGTGCGCCGTGAGTCCTTCTCCAGAATACCGGGCGCCAAAAAGCCGCCGTCGGTACAATATTAACAACGTATGTGGGCACTCTATACACGGATCATGCCAGTTTTTAACAACAACAACTTATCTTTTATTATCAATATCTTATATTATTAATTTCAAAGATAAGATCGATTGATCACAAGCTCTGTTTGCCTTTTATTTAGGCAATCGCATATTATTTATTCACATCCCCGCCCGGGGCCGTTTGCGCGCTTACAGGCAGGCCTTCACACGGCGGATCGCTTCAATAATATTTTCTGTCGAATTGGCGTAGGAAAAACGCACATATCCTTCGCCCTGGGCACCAAAACTGGTCCCCGAAATAATCGCAACACCCGCTTCGTTAAGCAGCTTGTTTTGTAAATCCATGGAGGCAATTCCGGTGCCGGTAATATTGGGAAAGGCATAAAAAGCACCACCGGGTTCCGGACATGTGAAACCGGGAACTGAATTCAGGGCGTCAACGATCACGCGGCGCCGTTCATCAAAGGCGCTCACCATGTGATCGACGGCGTCCTGTGGTCCTTGCAGCGCCGCAACGCCGGCATATTGGGCGGATGCGTTGACACAGGAGTGAACGTTAATGGATAACCGGGTCGCCTGTTCAATAAGCGACGCGGGCCAAACCCCATACCCCATCCGCCATCCGGTCATCGCATAGGTCTTTGACCAGCCATCCAGCAGGATGACCCGATCCCGCAAATGTTCGTATTCAAGCAAACTGACATGTTCACGCCCATCGTATAACATGCGCGCGTATATTTCATCGGACAGAATGGTCACGTCGGGATGGTCGGCCAGACCGTTCGCCAATTTATCCATTTCGGAACGCGGTACGGCGCCACCGGTCGGGTTCGACGGGGTGTTTAGGATGATCAAACGGGTTCTTGGGGATATCAGCGATAGCACTTCGTCGGCGTCGAAGGCATAACCGGTTTCCTCATACAACGGCATGGCAACGGGTTGGGCGCCGGAAAACCTGATGACGCTCTCGTAGATCGGGAAACCCGGGTTCGGGTACAGGATCTCTGCACCCGCCTGGCCAAACATCATGATCGCAAAAAACATCGTCACTTTGCCACCGGGGACGATCATCACATGATTGGGGTCGACCTCGACTTTACGATACTTGGCAATATCGGCTGCGACGGCTTCGCGGGCTTCGACGATCCCGTTGGCCGGTGTATATCCGTGATGCCCGTCACGCAAGGCTTTGACGGCGGCTTCGACAATATGTTCGGGGGTTTTAAAATCCGGTTGACCAATTCCCAGGTTGATAATGTCCTTGCCTTGCGCGGCGAGGGCATTGGCCCGCGCCAAAACTTCAAATGCGGATTCTGTTCCTAAACGTGATAGGGCGTCGGCTGTTTGCATGATATGTGTTTCCCCCGGCTATATTGGACATTGGCAGTGTTTTTAATAAGGACTCCGGTCAGGGAAGGGAAGAAAGAATTAACCGGCACCGGGAACCGACAAGGCAATCCGGGTCGAAAAACCAGTAGCGCATCAAAATGTTTCAACGTCTGGTCATTGAGGACTGGAAATGCCCGAAGGATCCATTCCGTCAGATCACCGGTTGGCGAAATCATAAAGTGGCGTTTTTTCAGGCCAATTTCATCGATAAAATACACAAAGGCTTCCAGGGACCCGTCCTGATGCGCGCCCAATACGCGGATATTGGGTATTTTTTGCGGCAGCGCCGGGTTCGTCGACTGATCCAGCAGATCCTATAACCAACCGTCGAAATCACCGCAGTGAAGGGCACCGAACAAAACCGCTGTCAAACCGCCGGGGCGGACGGCGGAGAGCAGGTTTTGCAGGATCGCAGTTTCCCGGGACAGGGTATTTTGTTTGGCCGTCTGTTCAATGCAAACATGCTTTACCGACGCGGACTGGGCCCGGAGAATTGCCGATATATCGGTGCCCAGGAGCGGCACATAGGACCTCGAATCGCTTGGCAACCGAGCGCTGTCGACGGCTGTGCTCTCGATCATCAAAATTTCCGGTTGCACCGCGGTGAAGAAGGATTTGGCGAGGAAGGTTCTGGTTCTGTCATCGTGATTTTCGCCTCAACAAACCAGTTGGTTCGCGTCGCCGACAAATATCGCCACCCCATCGTCAAAGTTGATCAGGGATTCGGCCAGATTTTCCTGATCGCCTGTTGTTCACCCGCATCAAGGATTCTAAATGCCCGCAGGGCCTGCCGGGCAACCGGATGATAATTTGGATATTGGACACGGGTGATGTCATCGGGCGGGATCGTCGGCACATGAAAGCAGGTCAAATACCCCTGATAAAATCCGTAACTCAACAGATATGCAACGGGAAAGGCCAAAATTACCAACGGCAGACGCAGATGGTGGGGCATCATATCAATCCCGCTCCCGCTCCAATCGGGCCATTTATGATCTGCCAGTTCCCTTTGGTAGCAATGGGTATTTGGGTCCCTTGACAATTTACCACAAGCACTTACTTACGGTCAGGACCCATTGGTATCAAAATAAACCGAAATAACGGGAGCGAACAGATGACATTTAAGCCTTTTGGACTGGCCGCAATCACCGCTGCACACCTATTAATTTCGACAACGGTTTATGGACAAAATCAGGATTATTCAAAGGTTCAGATAACCAGCCAGGACCTGGGTGGCGGTGTCCACGCCCTGTTCGGTGCCGGTGGCAATTTAGGCGTTTCCGCCGGACCTGATGGGGTGTTTCTGGTCGATGATCAATTTGCCCCGCTTTCGACGAAAATCAAGGCGGCAATTGCCAGGATCAGCGACAAACCCGTTAAGTTTCTGATTAACACACATTGGCACTTTGATCATACCGGCGGCAACGAGAATTTCGGTAAAGACGGGGCCGTTATCGTTGCCCACGATAATGTCCGTAAACTGATGAGTGAAAATCAGCTGATCGATTTTTTTAATGCCAAAGTTCCCGCTGCGCCACCGGTCGCCCTACCGGTCATTACCTTTAAGGATACCACGACCTTTCATTTAAATGGCGATACCATCGTCGTAAAACATTTACCACCGGGACATACGACAGGCGATTCCATCGTTTTTTTCCAAAAGGCCAATGTCCTGCACACAGGAGATTTGTTTTTTAACGGCATCTACCCGTTTATTGATGTGCAGAATGGCGGCACCATTGATGGCATGATTTCCGATGCCCATGAAATCTTAAAATGGGTCAATGCCGATACCAAGGTCATTCCCGGCCACGGCCCCATGGCCGACCGCGACGCATTGATCGCCTATCATGCAATGCTCGTATCCGTGCGGGACCGGGTGAAATCGTTAATCACCGAAGGCAAAACCAAAACCCAGGTCCTGGCCGCCAAACCGTCAGCCGACCTGGACGACAAATGGGCTCAGGGGTTTTTAAATCCCGACGCCTTCACGGCTATTGTTTACGACAGCCTCAAATGACGACAAACCTGCAAATGCCAGAACGGGCGGCTCCGCCGGAGCCGGAACGGGCGGTTTCGGATGATGCGCGGTGGGCGGTTAAAGCGACCGACAATCGCCGCTCGAAATACAACACGAGCGCACGATCTCGTTGTTTTGGCAACAGTCTTCCATGAGAAACCGCACCAGTCCGCCGATCGCCGCAAAATCGACCCGATAGGTAATTTGCCGCGATTGACGGGTTGAAATGAGCAAACCCGTATCGCCCAGGGCGGCGAGATGGAACGACGCCCGCGACGGCGTTGCATCGACCGCCTCGGCAATCTCGCCGGCCGGCAAGCCATCCTTACCGGCATTAACCAAGCATTTCAGGATCCGCAGTCGGGTTGCGTTGGACAGGGCGGAAAACACAGATAAGGCATAGGATTCTTCCATATTTCAAACTTTCTTGAAATAAATTTACGAACATGGTATCCCTTATATTTCAAGAACAGTTGAAATGAAAGAGAAAGCCACCATGACACTCAACGAACTGCTCGATCAGTTAAAATCCATACCCGCCAACGCCGCCTTGCTGTTCGTGACCGAACAGGGCGAAATTGGCTATGGTTACCATGTTACCGAGTTCAAACGGTCGCAAATTGCCGGTATCGACTGCGGTGGTCGAAAGTCGGAATGGATGGAAGCTTCCATGCAACTGCTCGACGGCAGTGGCGATAAACCGATGCGCGTTGGCAAATTTATCCGCATCTTGGATCACAGCATCCGCCAATTGGCGGGTTTGGGAAGGGCACCCGTGCACGTCGAGTTTGCCCCAGGCAACATTGGGATGAGAACTTATGAAATGACGCCGCCGGAACTTGTCGGCGACCGGGTCCTTGTCCGGTTAGACGAAAATCGAGCCCTTTGTAAACCGGCGCAGGACCGACGCGGTGCCCCGGCAGTGAGCGGCTGTCGTCCGTCCACCACCGCAACTCAGCCCTGTTGCGTCTGAAGGATTAACATCCGCCAGGCCTTGGGGCAGGCGGGTCGCGGCGGCCACCACGTCAAGACGATGGTCACAAAAAACCCCGGCTATTAATTCCGGAGTTTTCAGTCCATGGGACTGTCCAGATAACATCCGTCCCTTGTTTTTGGTCGACCGCTTGAGATGCCTTACCGGGATCTCAAGCGGTTTCACCTTTAATCGTTTTTGTGGCCTGCCATGCCACCGGAAATTTCTTCCGTTTGCTCTTCCGTTAAATCTTCAGGCAAAACCAGATTAAGAATGATCGCCAGGAAAGCGGCAGGAAGCAGACCGGAGGTCAGCAGAACCTTTGATGTTCCTTCCAGATGCTGCAAGGCATCCGGCACCAGTTGAAGACCCAGACCAACGGACAGGGACACGGCAAAAATCACCATATTCCGGCGGTTCCAATTGACATCTGACAGCATCGAGACGCCGGCGGCACAAACCATGCCAAACATGACAATGACTCCACCGCCCAAAACTTCAATGGGCACCGTGGAAATTATCGCGCCAACCTTTGGAATTAACCCACAAATAATCAGGAAGATCGCCCCGTAGGTGACCACATGACGGCTCATGACACCGGTCATGGCGATCAGGCCAACATTCTGGCTGAACGACGTGTTGGGCAGACTGCCAAACACGCCGGCAATCGCACTGCCGAGGCCATCGGCGTAGGTCGCGCCAGAAATTTCCTCGGACGTGGCTTCGCGTTTGGCCCCCCCCTTGGT
Source organism: Rhodospirillales bacterium (assembly GCA_021775095.1). GTDB lineage: Bacteria > Pseudomonadota > Alphaproteobacteria > Rhodospirillales > Casp-alpha2 > JABMNT01. The sequence continues at coordinate 4,664 of JAJFII010000006.1, read as the reverse complement.
GATTCCGGAAACGTCGCCAACGGTTTCCACGGCGGAAACAAACGCCATCAGACAGAAGCCGATAATTGCCGCGACGCTGAATTCAAAGCCGAAGTGGAACGGGTCGGGCAGGGCGAAGGCCGCAGCCCGACCGATATTGCCAAATTCGACCATCCCCATGAAATAAGCGACCACATAACCAACCAACAGACCGATCAACACCGCAGCGATCGAAACGATCCCCCGGGTGAAAAATTTGAGGCCCAGGGTAACGACAATTACAACCAAGGCGACGAACCAGTTTTGCAGACTGCCAAACTCGGGTTTACCCATCGCCGGAACCCCACCGGCGGCATATTGAATGCCGACTTTCACCAGGGCCAAACCAATCATCAGGACAACCAGTCCGGTGACCAGCGGCGGCAGGGCAAAGCGAATCTTTCCGATCACCGTCCCCAACAGCGCATGGAAGATACCGCCAACCAGCACACCGCAGAACAGGGCGGCCATGCCATCGACACCTTTGCCGGCAACCAGGGGGATCATAATGGGAAGAAAAGCAAAACTTGTGCCCTGAACAATCGGTAACCGGGCACCGACCGGGCCAAATCCAATGGTTTGAAACAAGGTCGCAACACCGGCGAAAAACATCGACATCTGGATCATATAAATCATCTGTGGAAAATCCGGGGAATTGGACCCAAACCCAAAACCAGCGGCACCACAGACAATGATCGCTGGCGTTACGTTAGAAACAAACATCGCCAGAACATGCTGGATGCCCAATGGAATTGCCTGCGCTAACGGTGGTGTATAATCTGGGTCCCTGAGTTGATCAGGCGTCCCTATTGAATTGGCTATTGTCACGGTCGTGTTCCCCTTTATTTGTTCAAAAATAAACTGCACGAGGTCTTCGATAATCTCCTCGCCTGCATCTTTCCACACAATTGAAACCAAACTATATGGAAAAGCCGATAGCAGTCGCAAAACAAACGCGATAATGTTATAGGCTGAAAACCCCATTTGGCACAATAAAAGCAGCAGGGTGCACAACCGAAAAACCGCAGAAAATAGGGAATTTTCGTGATTTTAAAAGAGCGGGTTAATGGAATTTTCCGCTTTACCGCCACCCGTTTTGGCCCGCCAGCCCGAATCTTCCGAAGGAGCGAAGGCGGGCCATCGGCTCAGATCTCCCGTCACTTGGGTAAAAATATCGGGCCCGGATTGAGGGCTTGCCCGGGCCAACGAATGGCCGATGGCTGTCGCAAAATTCGGCGTTCGAACCGGTGATCAAAGCGATAGCTTCAGAGCAGTGGATCGGCCTTAAATTTTGTCTTCAAAGTCTTTTTGCCCCTTTGAGCGCTGCAGGCCCTGGCGGGCCCCTGGCAAATAGATTTTGTTGCTCTCAGGGGGCCAACAGGTTAGGAAATTGAGGTCGGCCCTCGCAATTTGAAAAAGTTCTGAACCCATGAAATCGACCAACTGCATTTTCGCCAACGCGGGTGTAACGGTGTTTGAAACCATGTCGCAACTGGCCATGGCGACCGGTGCGATCAATCTGGGTCAGGGATTTCCCGATCAACTGGGCCCGGAAAAACTGCGCCATGTGGCGGCGGCAGCGGCCCTCGATGGCCCCAGCCAATATCCGCCGATGATGGGTTTGCCGGAACTTCGCCAGGCGGTCGCCGCCCACAACAAACGATTTTATGGTCTGGATGTGGATTGGCAGACCGAAGTATTGATTACCTCCGGTGCCACGGAGGCTTTGACCGATTGTATGCTGGCACTGATTGAACCCGGCGACGAGGTGGTTTTGATCGAACCCCTGTATGATTGTTATTTGCCGATGGTCAAACGGGCCGGGGCGATCCCCAAACTGGTCCGCATGGCACCACCCGGGTGGCATCTTGACCTGCAGGCCCTGGCCAATGCCTTCAGCGACAAAACCAAACTGATTCTGCTCAATTCGCCGCACAATCCGGCGGCTAAAGTATTTACCGCCGAGGAACTGCAGGCGATTTCGGATTTGCTCATTCAATATGACGCCTACGCCGTTTGTGACGAAGTATACGAACATATCACCTATGACGGCCGGGCCCACACGCCGTTGATGACCTTGCCCGGCATGCGCGAGCGTTCAATTCGGATCGGATCGGCAGGGAAAACCTTTTCCATGACTGCCTGGAAGGTGGGTTATCTGACCGCGCCTAGCCATTTGTTATCGCCGATCAGTAAAGCCCATCAATATGTGACCTTCACCACGCCGAGAAACTTTCAGGCTGCTGTCGCCGTTGGCCTCAACCAGGATGACACTTATTTTCACAACCTGGCGGTCGACCTGCAGGCCAAACGCGACCGCATTTCCGATGGCCTGTCGGCGGCCGGTTTTGACATTCTGCCGACCGACGGGACCTATTTCATGAGCGTCGATATTCGCTCCGTCGGTTTCGACGGCGACGACGTTGCCTTTTGCGAAATGATCGCCCGTGACGCCGGTGTTGCCGGCATACCGCTCAGCGCCTTTTATCAGGACGGCGCTGTTAATCACTTTGTCCGCTTTTGTTTTTCCAAACAAAATGAAGTGCTCGATGAAGCGGCGAAAAAACTAAAAGCTTTTTTTAAGCCCTCCCCTTAAATCAACGAAAGGCTGAATTTTTATGAACGGCGCAGATAGTCTTGTCCAAACCCTGCTGGATGGTGGCGTGGATGTATGTTTCACAAATCCCGGCACCTCAGAAATGCATTTCGTTGCTGCCCTCGACCGTCACCATGGCATGCGCTGTGTGCTCGGTCTGCAGGAAAACGTCGTTACCGGGGCGGCTGACGGATATGCTCGGATGCTCGACAAACCGGCCTCGACCCTGCTGCACACGGGTCCGGGGTTGGCCAACGGGTTTGCCAATCTGCATAATGCAAAACGGGCCTTCCAGCCGATCATCAATATTGTCGGCGATCATGCGACCTATCATGTTCAATATGACTCACCCCTGACCTCCGACATTGAAGGCATCGCCGCGCCGGTTTCCGGCTGGGTGCGCACGTCGAAGACCTCAGAAGAAGTGGCCGGTGATGCGGCCGAAGCGATTCAGTTTGCCAACACCGCGCCGGGAAATATCTCGACCCTTATTCTGCCCTCCAATACGGCCTGGGGAGAAGCTCAGGGACCGGCCCCGCGCCGCGCCGCCGCCGTCCCCGAGGCACCCGACGCGGATCGCATCCGCACCGTTGCCCAGTTATTAAAGTCCGGTGAGCCGGTTCTGGTGTTGGCGGCAAATCGCGCCTTACGGGTCGATGGGCTGGAATTGCTCAGCCAAATCACTGATCCCGACACTGTCGATTTGCTGGCGCAAATGTCCAACGCCCGGGTCGAGCGCGGGGCCGGGCGGGTTGCCATCGAGCGGGTTAAATATCCAGTCGACCAGGCCCTTGAACAACTGGCAAAATACCGCCATGTGGTGCTTGTTGCCGCCAAGGAACCGGTGGCGTTTTTTGCCTATCCCGATAAACCCAGCCGGCTTTTGCCTGAGGGCTGTCAGGTCCATACCCTGGTGAGCCGGGAACAGGATGTGATCGCCGGCCTGACGGCGCTGGTCGCCGAATTGGGGGCCGGGGCGACCCCAGTCAGAACCCCCAAACCCGGCCTTCCCCCCCTGCCAAGCCGCGGCATGGACCAGGACATCATCGCCGCAGTGCTGGCCAACATGATCCCCGAAAATGCCATCATTTGCGACGAATCCATAACCACCGGGCGGCGGTTTTTCGCCGATACCTTCACCTCAAAACCGCACAGCTGGTTACAAATTACCGGCGGCGCCATCGGTGCCGGCCTGCCACTGGCGACCGGTGCGGCCATCGCCTGCCCGGAGCGGCCGGTGATTACCCTGCAGGCCGACGGCTCCGCCATGTATACCCTGCAGGCCCTGTGGACCCAGGCTCGGGAAGGGTCCAACACCACCACCCTGATTTTCGCCAATCGCAGTTATAAAATTCTGCTCGGTGAAATGGCCAATGTCGGCGTTCTCAACCCCGGGCCGAAGGCTTTTGATATGCTGGAACTGGACCGACCACCGCTCGATTGGGTGGCCCTGGCCAAGGGCATGGGGGTCGACGCCGGCGTCGCCACCGATGCCGGCGAACTGGTAAAACAACTGGCCCGCGGCCTGGCCTGCGAGGGGCCTTATTTGATTGAGGTTTTGGTGTAAAAATGACGGCACCGGGAGGGGGTTTTTGCAATTGCCGATACCGTTTATTTAGATTGCAGGCACGGCGGCTCCATAGGTTGCGATTTCGGTTTATTTGCTCTTCTGATGAGCAACAAATCCAGCTCTGCGGACCGACCAATTCCGCCGCCCGATCGATGCCCCGGTCGATGCCCCTGGCGGCCCGCGCCCGGGGCCCGCACAAAATCCCGCAAATACTTCTTGAAACGGCCTTGCGACCGGCCTAATAAGTGGCTTCGAAGCGATGCCAAGGCATGGTTTCCTGAAAAATGCGGTGGCTGTAGCTCAGTCGGTTAGAGCATCGGCTTGTGGTGCCGAGGGTCGGGGGTTCAAATCCCCTCAGCCACCCCATTTTTTTTCGGTCCGTTCCGGACACATGGGTTACAGGTAATACCGCAGACATAGGTAACAGATCGAACCGAACCCAACGGATAATCTGAAACAATCTAAAACGGATCTAACATC
>JAJFII010000050.1 GCA_021775095.1 Rhodospirillales bacterium | reverse complement strand
CGTTGGCATCGAATGGATGCGCGTTGATACATCCAATCAGACAATCGCCTTTGAGCACGATATATCCAAACTTCCGGTGATTACGGCCAATGCCCATACTCTGGGTGTGCCCGGTTTAAAGCTGATTGCCGGATCCTTTTTAGAGATGTTCGAAACCGTGCCTGAGATCCCCGATGCGATCTTTGTCGGAGGTGGCGTGTCAAACCCCAGGGTGCTGGACAGGGCCTGGAGTAAATTACGCAGTGGCGGGCGTCTGGTCAGCAACGGCGTTACCATCGAAGCGCAGCGCTCACTGATGGATTTTCACAGCGCCCGGGGCGGTCATCTGGTGCGCATTGGCGTCGCCCGATCGGGCACCATTGGACCGATGACCGCCATGCGCCCGATGATGGATGTTTTACAATTAGCCGTAGAAAAACCGTGAGCGGCATCCTTTATGGAGTTGGGGTCGGACCCGGCGATCCCGAACTTCTAACCCTGAAGGCCGTCCGCCTCATCCAGCAATGTCCGGTCATCGCCTATCCAGCGCCAGAAACCGGTGAGAGCCTGGCTCGGGCCATTGCCGCCCCGCATATCCCCGATGGGCGACTGGAAATCGTTATTCGCACCCCCATGGTCGCGGGCAACTTCCCTGCCAACGATATTTATGACCATTATGCAGCGGAAATATCCAACCACCTAAAACAAGATCAGGATGTTGCGGTATTATGTGAAGGCGATCCCTTTCTGTTTGGCTCGTTCATGTATATTTTTGAACGCCTGTCAGAACACTTTTCCATCCAGGTCGTCGCCGGTGTATCGTCATTGGGGGCCTGCGCCTCGGCCGCCGGAACACCTCTGGTTTCGCGCAATCAGATTCTCAGTTTGATTCCCGCACCCCTTCCGCCGGCCGTTTTAAAAACCCACATCCGCTCGGCCGACGCGGTTGCGATCATGAAGGTTGGGCGGCACCTGGAAAAAGTTCGTTCGGTGATCGATGAACTTGGTTTGACGGATTATGCCCAATACGTGGAACGGGCAACGATGGATAATCAAATTGTCAGTCCGCTGAACAAACTGGGCGAACAGGCGGCCCCTTATTTTTCGATGATCCTCATTCGCAAACCCGAACAGGAGAGCCTCTAGTGCCGCCATCATCCGTTCCGATATTCGTCGCCCTTACGGAAACCGGCGCGGCCCTTGCCCGGCGTCTGCAAAAATCCGTTCCGCAGGCCGTCCTTCATGGCCGCCGTGGGCGGGTCACCGATTGTGACCAATTTTTTGACGGCCTGCTGGATCACTTGCCACGGCTGTTTAATCAGGGGCACCCAATTCTGGGCATTTGCGCTACCGGTATTTTGATCCGGGCCCTGGCACCCCATCTGGTTAGCAAACGCAGTGACCCGCCGGTCCTGGCCCTTGCCGAAGATGGATCTTCCATTGTCCCCCTGCTGGGTGGTCACCGCGGGGCAAATCGTTTGGCCCAACAGTTGGCCAGGGAGCTACAGGGCCATGCGGCGATTACCACGGCCGGCGAACTTCGATTGGGGTTTGGCCTCGATGACCCGCCACCCGGATGGTCGCTGGGCAGCCATGCTCTCGACGGGGCCTTTGCCGCCGCCCTGATCGCTGGGGAAAGTGTAAAACTCGACGCACACTGCGGTGAAACTGGCTGGCTGACGGCGGCACAACTCCCCTTCGATGACAACGCGCAACGGGTCATTCGGATCACAGAAAAAACCAGCCAAGCAAATGAAAACACCTGGGTTCTGCACCCGCCGGTGTTGGCCCTCGGCGTTGGTTGTGAACGCGACTGTGCGCCGCAGGAACTTTGGCAACTGGTCGAACAGACCTTTGCCGACAACGCGCTGGCAATTGGTGCCGTCGCCTGCGTCACCTCGCTGGATCTGAAATCTGACGAAAAGGCGGTTCTGGATTTGGCCCGCCACCTGGGTGTTGCCGCGCGATTTTTTAACGCCGAAGAGTTGGAGAAACAGGTCGACCGATTGATTTCGCCGTCAGACATCGTCTTTAAAGAGGTCGGTTGTCATGGCGTTGCAGAAGGTGCCGCGTTGGCCGCCGCCGGGGCCGACGGCAGGCTTATTGTCAGCAAACAAAAATCCAGCCGGGCGACCTGCGCAATTGCCCTGCAACCCCTTGGCATTGATCCGCAGACCACGGGTCAGAGCCGAGGTCGTTTATCGATCGTCGGTATTGGGCCCGGCACATCGGACTGGCGCACGCCGGCCGTCACCGATCTTCTCGCCCGAACCACCGATGTCGTCGGGTATAAATTATATCTCGATCTGCTTGGTGGGTTGATCGATGGCAAAAATCATCATCAATCGGACCTGGCCCAGGAAGAAGACCGGGTGCGCCGGTCATTGGATCTGGCGGCGGAAGGTAAAGACGTTGCCCTTGTCTGTTCCGGAGATGCCGGTATTTACGCCTTGGCAACCCTGGCCTTTGAGCTCCTGGATCGCGAACAAAATCCCGCCTGGAACCGCCTGGACATTTCCGTTGAACCCGGTGTCTCTGCCATTCAGGCGGCGGCGGCGCGGATGGGAGCGCCTATCGGTCATGATTTCTGTTTAATTTCCCTGTCCGATTTATTAACCCCCTGGGAAGACATTGAACGGCGTCTGCAGGCGGCGGCCGATGGTGATTTTGTCGTTGGCCTTTATAATCCGGTATCCAAGCGCCGGCGTCGGCAATTGGAAATCGCCCGCGATACCCTGTTGACGGGCCGCCCGCCGGACACACCGGTGATCCTTGCCCGTAACCTGGGGCGGGAAACGGAAACGACGGCGGTTATCCGGCTCGGCGATTTAACACCGGATCACGCCGACATGCTGACCTTGGTTTTGATCGGAAACCGCCAGACCAAACACTTCACGGCAGGCCAAAAATCCTGGGTCTATACACCCCGAGGATATGCCAAGAAAATGACCCCGGCATGCTAACCGCCCTTAAAAGGAATCCTACCATGCGTTTGTTTCTGTTTTTGATTGTCGCGATAGCTCTGGTACCGGTCGATGGAATTGCCCAGCAGCCGCCGCCCGCTGGCACATCTGCGACAAATTCCCCCCTGACGGATCGTCTCGGCCAAATCCTGTTTGATGCCGCCGAACAAAAGGCGATCGAAGTTTTTTATGGCCACTTACCCGCCGGAACCGCAGGAGAGATTATGAAAGAGGTCGTCGGCAGGGTTTCCGAATTGCCCGCGTCCGCGTCAACCGATCCGACCAATGAAACGATCAAGAGTAACGGAAAATCGAAAAAAAATAAAAACAAAGGCAAAAATAATAACGGTAAAAACGCCAAAAAAATGCCACCTGGTCTGAGCAAACGGGACGCTCTCCCGCCCGGACTGCAAAACCAGCTGGAACAAAATGGAACCTTGCCGCCGGGCCTGACAAAACGTCAATTGCCCCACGCTTTGGAAAACCAATTGCCGCCGCCGCAGGCCGGTACGGAACGGGTGATCACTGGCAATGATGTTGTCTTGATCCATCGCGCCACGGGTGTGGTTTTGGATATTCTTAAAGACATCGTAACTAATTAATCGGCGGAGTTTAAACGGAACATGACAGTCCATTTTATTGGTGCCGGCCCAGGCGCCGCTGACCTGATCACCCTGCGCGGGCTCAATCTCATCAGGGCGGCGCCGGTAGTGCTTTACGCCGGCTCCCTGGTTCCCGATGCGATCATTGCCGAAGCGTCGCCGTCGGCCCGGGTTTTGGACACGGCCCCCCTGCACCTCGACCAAATCATCGAAGAAATAAAATCGGCCGACGGACTTGGCCATGATGTGGCCCGGGTCCATTCCGGCGATCCATCGATCTATGGGGCAGTTGCTGAGCAAATGCGCAGATTAAAGCAACTCGGCATCGATTTCGATGTAACTCCGGGTGTTTCCGCCTATGCGGCCGCCGCAGCCGAATTAAAAATTGAACTGACCCTGCCCGATGTCAGCCAGACGGTTATCCTGACCCGGACGTCGGTCCGCAGCTCGTCCATGCCGGACGGAGAGGACCTGGCAAAACTCGGGGCATCGGGAGCAACCCTAGCGATCCATTTATCGGTTAACAATTTGGCCAAAGTGGTCCGCGACTTAACCCCCCACTACGGGCCGGACGGGCCGGTGATTATTGCCTACCGGGTGGGATGGCCCGATCAGCAGTTTATTCATGGCACCCTTGCAACCATTCGAGACAAGGTTAAGGCGTCGGGCATTACCCGCACCGCCCTGATTCTCGTGGGTGCCGTTCTCGATCCGTCGGGTTTCGACGACAGCCGCCTGTATGCGGCGGATCACCACCACGTCCTGCGACCGCGCCCGTAGCCCGGAAGTGCTCTATATCTGAGTTTTTATCCAACCCAGACAGTCGTCGATGGAATCGGTCCACTCGCCGGGCACCGGGTCCGGGCGGCGGATCAATACGATGGGAATATCGGCCTCCAAAGCCGCAGCAATTTTCCCGTAGGTGGCATCGCCACCGGAGTTTTTACTGAGCAGTCCGTCAATTTCAAATTCTTTTAATAGAGCTTTTTCCTGGTTTTGCGAAAACGGCGGCCGGCCGGATATGACGTGATAATGGGTTAGGGGTGGTTGCCTTTCAGGCGGGTCTATCAGGCGCAGGAGAAACCATAATTGGTCTAATGCGGCGAACGCCTCGAGCCCCCGGCGACCGGTTGTAATAAAAGCCCTGCGCACCTGTTCGTGCAACACGACGGCGGCGGCCTGCATATCATTAACGTCAACAATTCGCCCGCCGGACGGGATTTCCCAGGGCGGACGCACCAGGGTGATGCGTTTGGCCTGGGTCGACAGACAGGCAACGTACGCATTGTCGGATATGGTAGCGGCAAAGGCATGGGTCGCATCGACCACAATCGCAATGTGTTCGCGTTCAATAAACGCTTGCAACCCGGCGATGCCGCCAAACCCGCCTTTAACCAAACGCCCTGGAACGGATTCTGGCCGGCGCGTAACACCGGCTTGTGAGGTTATCACTTCAACGTCGTCGGCCATCAATTCAATGGCACCTGCAGCCAACTGACGGGCCTCGCCGGTGCCGCCTAAAATCAAGATCTTAGGTTTATCCATGGGCCTGACCGATCAACTGGCCCTGCCTGTCAAAAACCAGGACTTCGACGGCCGTACCGCCGGCCAGGGTGGCCATGGCAACCTCCCGCGCACCTGCGGCCATCAGGTCGGCAATGGGCATGCCGGCCTTTTGGCAATGGTCCAGAGCTTCCAATCCGGTATTGGCACGGTTAATTTTTGCGCAGAGTTCGGCATTGCCGCCAGCTATTTTTACCCGACCCGCCAAATCACCCATGTCTAATTGCGACCGTGAAGAATGCAAATCCAGATGCCCCTGGGCGAGCTTCGAGAGTTTGCCAAAACCGCCCGCCAGGGTAAGGCGGGCAATCGGTTGTTTGCGCAAATATTTAAACAATCCGCCGGCAAAATCACCCATATCGATGAGCGCCTGATCCTCCAATCCATAATGTCGGGCAACGGCAGATTCTGACGTTGATCCGGTGGCGGCGGCCAAATGGTCGATGCCGGCGGCTTTTGCCACGTCGACACCCCGGTGTATGGCATTTATCCACGAGGCACAGGAATAAGGAATAACCACCCCGGTGGTTCCCAGCACCGACAGTCCGCCCTGGATCCCCAGTCGTCCATTCATGGTTTTGAGCGCCAGTTCCTGACCACCGGGAATCGATATGGTAATTTCCACATCAGCCGGCGCGCCATAGGCCCGCGCCACTTCATCGATGGCCGCTGAAATCATGCGCCGTGGTGCGGGGTTAATCGCCGGTTCTCCGACGGCCAGGGGTAATCCTGGCAGGGTCACGGTACCAACCCCGGCACCGGCCCGGAAACCAACTCCGGATCCGGCCGCACCCCTGCGGACTTCGACGACAATTTCTGCCTGATGGGTGACGTCCGGGTCATCACCGGCGTCTTTAATGGTACTGGCGACGGCCCGGTCCGCATCAACGGATCTCTGTTTTAGTGTGAACTCGGGAGTTTGCCCATCGGGCAAGGTGATCGTCACAGTGGTGTCAAACCGATGGGTAATCAACGCCCGAAAAGCGGCCTTGGCGCAGGCCGTTGCACAGGCACCTGTGGTCCAGCCCTTGCGCAATTCGAGATCTGGTTTTCGTCCTGCCATGGGGCAATTTAACGCTGTTTTCCTGGCAATCGCCAGCCTCGAGTTTTCTCGCAATTTTCGATGCCAACACTTGATGAACGCCGGCTTGCGGGCCATATTGGGGGGAGCGAAGCGTCGCAAGGAACTGGTCATGCTCGAACAACCGCAAAAATCGGATACCCCGCCTGAAAAACCGACGGGTGGTTTGACGTCCGCCGGACCGATCATTGCCCTCCTGGTTATTGCCTGTGGCATTGGGTTGATGTTTGCGGCCCGCTATTACAAAACACAAAACCCGCCAAGCGTCGCCGGGGCAGAGCAAAATGTTAGCAAACAACAACCAACCGCCGACAAACCGGTGGCAAAGAAAGAACCCCAGGTCACCATTGGCGGTCCGTTTTCGCTAACCGACCATGAGGGCCGTTCGGTCACCGAAAAAACCTATGCCGGGCAATATCTGTTGGTGTTTTTCGGTTACACATTTTGTCCTGACGTATGCCCAACGACCTTAACCACCTTATCCGACGCCTTGGATATCCTGGGTGACGCCGGAAATAATGTGACGCCGTTGTTTATCAGCGTCGATCCCGAACGTGACACCACTGAACATTTGAAGACCTATGTCAGTTATTTCCATCCCCGTATTGTCGCTTTAACCGGAACTGACGCGCAGATCAAAGCCGTGGCCAAGGCCTACCGGGTTTATTATGCAAAAGCCAAGGCACCGCCCGAGGACCAAGACGATTATTTGGTGGATCACAGCTCGATCACCTATCTGATGGGACCAGACGGTCAGTTTATCGAACACTTCAGCCACGGCGTCGAGGCGGAAGAAATCGCTGAACGGCTGCTTAAACACCTGTGAGCAAAGCGCAGGCTCGGGTCAGGAGCCATTAATTTCATGCAATTCTGTTTGTCCGTAAGCTTACGAATACAAGAAAACACGCGCAAGGACATGCTGGGCCTATTCGAGCCTTGTTTTCGCACAAGGCGTGAGCTTACGGACAAACCCCTTGGGGCGGGGCGCTTTA
>JAJFII010000049.1 GCA_021775095.1 Rhodospirillales bacterium | reverse complement strand
CCTTCAAGAATGTCCATTAAACGAAAACGTCTCAAAGCCGCTTTAAACAAGGAGTTCAGAACCAAACTAATCGTTTGTTAATAATTTATGATTTTGCCCTGGAATATGCCCTGCATGTCCTTGCGCTTGTTTTTTTGTATTTGTAAGCTTACGGACAAACAGAATTGCATGAAATTAATGGGTCCTGACCCTAATTTGTGGCTCCATCTTTCAAGCGCGGGTTCTTACAAGCCGAACCGGATTTATCGAACCGATGATCAACGCCTTCATGCCATCGCCATGACCTGGCACAGGGGTACCTAACCAACCGCGCGCAGGGGTACGGTCTGGTACGGGCCCTGCTTACGATAAGACAAGGCTTCGGCAATGTGGATCCGGGCGACGGCGGTTTTACCCTCCAGATCAGCTAACGTGCGGGCCACCCGGATGACCCGATGATAAGCCCTGGCCGATAAGGCAAAACGTTCCGCTGCTTCGTGCAGCAGGGTTTTGCCGGCGGTCTCGGGTTCGGCAATTCGCATTAGCATGTCGCCGTCAACGTCTGCGTTGCAACGGATCTGCGGACCGGCATCCAGATCTTTGAGGCGTTGGTTTTGCACCTGGCGCGCAGTTTGTACACGAGCGCCGACCTGGGCTGAGCCCTCCGACGGCGGCGGTGCGGCCAAATCACTGGGCCGCACGGCTGGCACATCGATATGTAAATCGAAACGGTCAAACAGCGGTCCGGAAATTTTATTTTGATAGGTTGCGCCACAGCTTGGCGCTCGCCGACAGGCTTGTATCGGGTCCGCCAGGTGACCGCATCGGCACGGATTCATAGCGGCGATAAGTTGTACGCGGGCTGGATAGGTCAGGTGATAATTGGCTCTGGCAATGGAAATACGTCCGGTTTCCAGGGGTTGGCGCAGAGCTTCAAGGGTTTTGTGGTTAAATTCCGGCAACTCGTCTAAAAATAGAACCCCCAAATGGGCCAAAGAGATCTCCCCGGGCCGGGCCCGGTTTCCACCACCGACCAGGGCCGCTGTCGATGCAGAATGGTGGGGATCTCGAAACGGCCGCCTGTTGGACAAATGGCCGGTTTTGATTTCGCCGGCGATCGATAAAATCATACTCAACTCCAACACTTCCGACGGTTGGAGTTTGGGTAATAATCCAGGCAGACGGGCCGCCAACATGGATTTACCTGACCCGGGTGGGCCCGTCATAAGCAAATGATGGCCACCGGCCGCCGCCACCTCCAGTGCCCGTTTTGCGGTTTCCTGGCCCTTAATTTCCCGCAGGTCTAAAGCCGATGGAAGGTCGGTCACCGGCGGTTTTCCAGACTCATCGAAGTCTGACGCCCGAGTGTAAGCGAGCACCTGGGTCCCCTTAAAGTGATTGAGAACAGACAAAAGGTTTGTTGCTGCCAGGATTTGCCGGTTGTCTGACCATTGGGCTTCGCGGGCCTGGGATGCAGGGCAGATCAGGCCCTGGTTATGGGCCGCGGCAAAAATTGCGGCCGGTAAAACGCCGGTCGCCGACAGCAAACGACCATCCAAAGCCAGTTCGCCAAGCGCCACGAAGTGCTCCAGGTCTTCCTGAGACAGCAGCTCCATGGCACCAAGCAGACCGAGGGCAATGGGCAGGTCATAATGGCTTCCTTCCTTGAGCCGATCGGCCGGCGACAGGTTGACGGTAATTCGTTTATTGGGGAGCGCCAAACCCATGGCATGGAGCGCCGCTCGCACCCGCTCGCGGCTTTCGCCGACGGCCTTATCCGGCAGTCCAACGACCGTAAAGGCCGGTAACCCGCTGGTCATCTGGACCTGTACGTCGATGCCGACGACGTCGATCCCGGCAAATGCCACAGTTCGAACATGTGCTACCATTATTTGACTCCTAAACAGGGCAATTCAGAACCACACTATAAACGTGACCAGACCGGTCGACTACTATCCATAGGTTGCGAAGATAAAATGATATTTGTTTGCTCTGTGGAGGGATGATATGGCTGGAAGACACTGTCACCGATAAGGAGACATCATTATGACGACGCCGATAACTGGATCCGAAGAAATCCTGAGGGCTGTTCAGAATTATTTTGACGGCTTGTACGCCAGTGATGCGGAATTGTTACGCAAAACCTTCCACCCCACAGCCATGATCACCGGATATGGCAGTGATGGAAACCTCAATACCATGACGCGGGAGCGTTTTTTGAATTTTGTCGCAACCGTGCCTTCGCCGAAGGACTCCGGTGAGGCCTATGACATGGAAACGCTGTCGGTGGACCAGTCCGGCACGGTTGCTGCGGTTAAAGTGCGCGATGCTTATTTGGGCCGGATGTTCGTTGATTACCTGCATCTTGTCGATACCCCCGAGGGTTGGCAAATAATCAGCAAAGCGTTCCATTCGACGGCCCAATGACTTTATAATAACTGGGGTTTTGCAACCATCAGGCCAACAGTAAAATGTGGATTTCGCAATTGAATGCCGAAAATATTGTCTAGCGGTAAAATCTTATCTATGTTCTCAGCGTGTAAATAGCCAATTTTTCAGCGATTTAGGAACAGGACCCAGCGATGCTTGATCACCCGACGAAAGACATGTCCGGCCCGGCCGTACGACTGCATACCAATGACAATGTGGTTGTTGCCCGCCACCAAATCGCGTCGGGGGTTTCGGCCGCCGACGGTCTGGTGACAACCGAAACCATTACTTCGGGATACAAAATAGCCGCCCAGGACATAAAACAGGGAGATGCCGTTCGCAAATACAACGTCATTATCGGCTATGCCGACAGCGATATTGCAAAAGGCAGCATGTTGCGTAACCACAACGTGCAGTTTCATGAAGCCGACAAAGATTACGCATTTTGTAAAGACTACAGGCCGGTTGACATGCTGGCAGAAAAGGATCGTGCCCATTTTCAGGGGTTTGTCCGTGATGACGGTCGCGTCGGCACACGTAATTTCATCGCCATCGTCGCCACAGTCAATTGTTCGGCGACTGTGGTTCACGCCATTGCCGATCATTTCACAGAGGAAATATTAGCGCCATACCCAAATGTCGACGGCGTTGCAGCCTTCTCCCACCACCTGGGATGCGGCATGCCACAAACCGGCGAACCCATGCGATTGCTGCATCGCACCCTGGGTGGATATATCACCCACCCCAACGTGGCGTCGACCCTGGTGATCGGCCTCGGTTGTGAACGCTGCCAAATCGGCGGCCTGTTGGGTGCCCAGGGCCTGACGGAAGGACCGCGCCTGCGCACCATGGTCATGCAGGATTCCGGTGGTACCCGGGCGTCCATCGCGGCCGGCATACAGGCGGTTAAGGAAATGTTGCCCGATGCCAACAAAAACACCAGGGAAACGGTCTCCGCCAGCCATATTATGGTGGGCCTGCAATGTGGCGGATCGGACAGTTTTTCGTCAATCTCTGCCAATCCTGCCCTCGGCCGGGCCATTGATATCCTGTCCCGCCACGGGGGTACGGGGATCCTTTCAGAAACGCCCGAAATATATGGCGTCGAACACACCCTGACATCCCGGGCGGCGACCCGGGAAATTGGTGAACGCCTGGTTGACCGGCTCAAGTGGTGGAAAGAATATTGTCGCGGACAGGATGTCCAGATCAACGGCAAGGTCAGCCCCGGCAACCAGAAAGGCGGGCTTGCCAACATTACTGAAAAATCATTGGGGTCTTCCATGAAAGGCGGGACCGGACCCCTTATGGAAGTCTATGAATATGCACATCGGGTCAGCCAATCGGGTTTGGTCTTTATGGATACACCGGGGTATGATCCGGTCTCGGCGACCGGTCAGATCGCTGGCGGCGCCAATATGATCGCGTTTACCACCGGCCGCGGCTCGTGTTTTGGTGCCAAACCGGCACCGTCCTTAAAGTTGGCGTCCAATACCTATATGTATGAGCGTATGACCGAAGACATGGACATCAACTGTGGTGAAATTGTTGATGGTACCTGCGACCTGGATGAAATGGGTGCCCGTATTTTTCAACTTTTCCTGGACACCGCGTCGGGCAAAAAAACCTGTAGCGAAACCCTCGATCTGGGGCGCCATGAGTTCGTTCCCTGGCAGATCGGGGTTGTTGGATAAAAATGACAAAGTCGATCCTTGTTTTGTCATTGATCGGTTATACAAAACCCCGCACACAATGATGTTGGTGGCGTGGCGACGGACCAAAAACACGTATTCAATTCCCGTCGTCGCCCCGTCGGCATGGATCCGGGTTTGTTGGTGCAGGTTTGCGCGGATTGACGGAGAGTTATAGTGGCCATAGCAAAACAAATTGCGTTCCTAGGAAGCGGCCGAATGGGCACAGGAATTGCCGGCAATCTGCTTCGCGCCGGCCATGTCCTGCGGGTTTTCAACCGGACCCGCCGGCGGGCCCAGCCGCTAGCGGATATGGGTGCGCGAATTGCCGATACACCGGCCGCTGCAGCGGCGGGAGCCGATGCGGTATTTTCCATGGTTGGCGACGACGCCGCCTCAGACGCCATGTGGCGGGGTTCCGACGGTGCCCTGGCAATAACACCAAAACCCGGCGCCCTGGCGATTGAATGTTCGACCCTGTCCCATGATTGGGTCCTCGACCTGTCCACCCAGGCCCGTGCGGCCGGATATGACTATCTTGACTGTCCGGTTACCGGACTGCCGGAGGTGGCGGCAGCGGGCAACCTGGTGCTGTTTTTAGGCGGCAAGGAAACGACGATCGCCGCAGCACAACCCCTGCTGGACGTAATTTCAGCGGATCAGATGCACTTTGGCCCGGTCGGCGCTGGTACGGCTTATAAGTTAATAGTCAATCTCATGGGTTCCGTACAAATCGCGGCGGCGGCGGAAGGTTTATTGGTCGCCGAACGGGCCGGGCTGGATTTAAAGCTCGTCGCCAGGGCCTTGGCCAGCGGCGGTTGTGGCAGTCCGCAAGTGGCCCGCACGGCGGCCCTGATGGTTGTCGGTTCACACGCCACGGACATTACATTTTCGGCCCGCTGGCGGTTGAAAGATTCCGACTATGGGATGCGGCTCGCGCGAAAAATGGCCCTTAATCCACCCATTGGACAAATCACGGTCGACGCCTTTCAAGAGGTTGTCGATGCCGGATTTGCGGACCAATCCGAAACCAAAGTTATTGATACCCTGCGCGCCCGGCTGACCCTGGAAAATATCGACTAGAACCCATTTCCCCGCCCTTCGCCACCAGGTGATTTTACCTGTTTAGAGCCGGCGATATATCCGAATTCATCCATAAACCAGCACCGTCACCGGTATGCAAAAATCCAGATAGACTGTGTATATTAGAACTATTTAAATGATCCTAATTGGAACAGGCGGTACAGCAGATGCATATACAGTTTTCCTGAGGGGACAATTGGCGCGCAAAGCGACCATAACTCCATCAAAATCAGTATAAATTTAGAATAAATTAAATGATCTTAATTGATAATAATATTATGATTATGGCATTCAAAAGTAATCGCCTAAAGATCAATTTGGCCATTACGCGGTGCTAAGGCCGGGCCAGAGCTGCTTCGCACAAACCCGACATTCGGTTATCTACAGAGGATGTAGATTACAAGCGGTCAGACCACGGTTTTGGCCTTGTAACGGCACAGGTGAATGACACCACAATGGGGACAATCGGGTTTTCTGGCTTTGCAGGTGTAACGGCCATGTAGGATCAGCCAGTGATGGGCATGCAGGGCAAATTCCTTGGGAGTCACTTTGAGCAGCTTGTTTTCGACAATAACGACATTTTTTCCAGGAGCCAATCCGGTCCGGTTGGAGACCCTGAAAATATGGGTGTCGACGGCAATGGTTGGTTGCTGAAAGGCAATATTGCGGACCACATTGGCGGTTTTGCGCCCTACTCCCGGCAACGCCTCCAGGGCTTTTTGATCGTTCGGCACGACCGATCCGTGCCTGGAAATCAACAAATGGCTGAGCGCAATGACATTTTTGGCTTTTGCATTATAAAGTCCAATGGTTTTCACATGGTCTTTCAGTTTGGTTTCACCAAGTGCCACCATTTTTTCCGGTGTGTCGACCCTTTGAAATAATGCCTTTGTTGCTTTATTTACACCAACATCGGTTGCTTGTGCCGAGAGGACGACGGCGACTAAAAGGGTATAGGTATTGGTCCAAACCAGATCGCTGGTCGGGTTCGGCCGACCTTCGGCCAACCGGCTATAAAATTCGTGAACGTCAGCTTTTTTCATCGATTCTCCTCACGGATAAATGTACGGGTGATGGCCCGTCGAACAAAGGAAAATTTTGCCATAACCTGGATCTGCAATTACTGTTAAGATCGCAGGAAGGTGTTGCAATGATCCATACGAAAAATCATAAAAACGGATTGTGTCTTGAGCTACGGCCCAATCACAGCGGGTCCTTGCGCGGCATCCACATCATTTTCGGATTTTTGTTGTTTGTCTTTATTCCGACCGGTGTGATTTTCTCTCTTCTCGGTGCCTGGCCGGTGTTTGGATTCATGGGTGCTGAGCTGTTTTTACTTTATGCGGCCCTGCGTTATAAGCAACGGGCATCGCAGACCAGCGAACGGCTTGAGCTGACCCACGATCTGTTTACCGTCAGGCGAACCGACGCCAGGGGTCAGGCCCGCACCTGGCAGTTTCAGCCGCAGTGGCTGCGCGTCGACTTTGTTAGACCCAGTGATTTTGTCGCCCACTTGTCGATAAATTCCCGGGGTCAACAATTGATGCTCGGACAGTTTTTGTCACCGGCCGAAAAATCCGATGTCGCCGACCGTCTTAAGGGGGCCTTGTCCCGGGTGTCCCTGTTGCAGAGTTAACCCACCGTGACGTCCCAGGGCGGTGTCTCGGACAAGGGGCGCGACGCGGGCACGGAATAAAACACCAGGGCCGTCGGTCGGAGATAACAGCCCGTAGACGGCGTTGCATTGCTTGCCCGATGCGTGCCATCGGGCCGTGCCTAACCGAACCAACCGTTCTGCCCCATCACAGTGCATCCTGTGAGCCGGCAGGTGCGCGAGCCCGTGTGCCAGTAATCCGTTGGCCTTTGCGCATACGGGCAACGAAATCCTTTTCCGAGGCAGTGCCGTCCCGTATAAATGGGCGATGGCAAATGTATCGAAACCGCGCGAGATCATTGATCGCAAGGAACTCACCACAAAACTCGATGACCTGGTTGAGTGGTCTGGTTATTCTGCCAAGACCCAGGGCAAGGTTCTCGAAATTTTCAAACAGGCGCAAAAAACCGGCTGGCTGGAAATCAAGCGTCGCTTTGAAGAGGCGGGCGCCTCGGCCCGGGAAACCACCTTAGCCAATTCTTACCTGGTCGACCAGCTGGTCCGGTTGATTCACGAATTTGCCATCACCCGGGTCTATCCGTCAGCCAACCCGACGACGGGCGAACAAATGGCTTTGGTCGCTACGGGCGGTTATGGCCGGGCCGAAGTTGCCCCCTTTTCAGACGTCGATTTGATGTTTTTATTGCCCTACAAACTGACCGCCCATTCTGAACAGATCGTCGAATATATTTTATACACCCTATGGGACCTGGGTTTGAAAGTCGGGCACGCAACGCGCAGCGTTAGCGAGGCCTTGCGGCTTTCCAAGGACGATATGACGATCCGAACCAGTTTACTCGAGGCCCGTTGGTTACAGGGCAATCGGGATCTGTTTAACGAGCTCAAGACACGCTTTTCGACCGACGTGGTGGCCGTATCCGGGGCCGAGTATGTCGAAGCCAAATTGGCAGAGCGTGACGCCCGCCATGAGCGTATGGGCGACACCAGATATGTGCTTGAGCCGAATTTAAAGGAGGGCAAAGGCGGTTTTCGTGACCTGCAAACGCTTTTTTGGATCGCCAAATATCTCTATCAGGTGGAACATGTCCAGGATCTGGTGGATGTCGGTGTGCTGACGGCAGATGATGTAAAACGGTTCAAAAAAGCTGCAACGTTTTTATGGACGGCGCGCTGTCATTTACATTACATCGCCGGCCGGCCGGAAGAGCGCTTGACGTTCAACGTACAAAACGAAATTGCCGAACGCATGAATTATCGGGACCACGCCGGGACCCAGGGTGTGGAACGGTTCATGAAACACTATTTCCTGATCGCCAAGGATATCGGTGACCTGACCCGGGTCCTATGTGCGGTTCTGGAAGAACAGCATAAAAAACGCCGAACTCCCAACTGGCTGCCGACATTTCAGATCCGCAAAAAAGCCATTGACGGGTTTGTTGTGGACAGCGGACGCCTTAATGTTGCCGATGACGAGGACTTTAAAAATACCCCGATGAAAATGTTGCAGTTGTTTCGTTTGGTGCAGAAACATGATCTGGATGTTCATCCCAACGCCCTGCGTTTGGTCACGCAAAACCTGAAACTGATCAACGCAAAATTCCGTAAGGATCCCGTTGCAAACACTTTGTTTATGGAGATTTTGACCGGGAAAAAACCCCAGGCTGCGTTGATGATGTTGAACGAGGCGGGAGTTTTTGGCCGATTTATGCCGGACTTTGGCCGTGTCGTTGCGCAAATGCAATATGATATGTATCACGTTTATACGGTCGACGAACATACCATACGCGCCATTGGTGTGTTGAATGGCATCGAAACCGGACGGTTGCAAGAGGATCACCCCGTCGCCTGCGCCGTTATTGGCGAGGTGCAATCGCGCCAGGCCCTATACCTGTCGGTATTGTTACACGATATTGCCAAGGGTCGTGGCGGTGACCACTCGGTTTTGGGCGCCGAGGTTGCGGAAAAAATCGGCCCGCAGCTGGGCTTAAACGATTGGGAAACGGAAACCGTCGCCTGGTTGGTTCGTTACCATCTGTTGATGAGCAATATGGCCTTTAAGCGGGATCTCGACGACCCGAAAACCGTCTCCGACTTTCTCGAAATCGTTCAATCACCGGAACGGTTGCGGCTTTTATTGATCCTGACAGTGGCGGATATCCGGGCTGTCGGACCCAACGTCTGGAACGCCTGGAAAGCAGGGCTGTTGCGAGAACTATATTTTCGTGCGCAGGAGGTGATGTCTGACGGGGCACCGGTAAAATTGCGCAGTGAACGGGTTGAGCAGGCCAAATCCCGTCTGACCAATGCCCTGGGCGACTGGCCGAAACGGCAAATCGAGGCACACCTGGCGCTTGGAAACCCGGGATATTGGCTGGCTGTGGATCTGGAAACTCAGGTTCGTCATGCACAATTTATCCGCACCTCGGAGAAGACCGAACGGGGTTTCGCCATTCAGACACGCACCGACGAAGACCGGGATGCGACGGAAATTACTGTTTATTCGCCGGATCATCCCGGGTTGTTTTCAGCAATCGCCGGTGCCCTGGCCCTCTGCGGGGCGTCGATTGTCGATGCCAAAGTACAGACCTTAACCAATGGCATGGCCCTCGATAGTTTTTGGGTCCATGACACGGAACGAACCGCTTACCGTCAGAACCGGGACATCAAACGCCTGACGGACCGCATTCTCGATGCCATTCAAGGTAAAATCGTGCCGGCTCGCGAATTGGCGGAAGCCCAGAAGGCGGCCCTGCCCAGTCGAACCCGAGTGTTTCAGGTGCCGCCACGGGTCCTTGTCGACAACAAGGCCAGTCGCAGTCATACCGTAATCGAAATAAACGGCCGTGACCGCCCTGCCTTACTCCATGATGTCACTTCCGTCATCACCGATAACGGACTGCAGATTTCAAGCGCCCATGTTTCGACCTATGGCGAGCGTGTGGTTGACGTCTTTTACGTAAAAGATGTCTTTGGATTAAAAATGGAAAGTGATCGCAAAATAGAAACCGTTCGCACGGCGTTGATGGCCGCCATTGGCGGTGCTTCGGTGAGTGTAAAAAAATCAAAGGGTGCGGCCAAATCAAAACCCTCAGGTAAGGCCGACCCGACACAAAAGGCGGTGTCTAAACCGCGCAAGAAATTAAATCCGGTTGAAACGGCAAAATAATCATTCATCGCCTGTCGGGGCCTTTCGGATCGCCAAGGGAGACGTTTGTTTTCGTCGACGGTCTGTACCCCGGCTAGGCGACAGCGCCGTCCCGTTCTCGAGACG
Source organism: Rhodospirillales bacterium (assembly GCA_021775095.1). GTDB lineage: Bacteria > Pseudomonadota > Alphaproteobacteria > Rhodospirillales > Casp-alpha2 > JABMNT01. The sequence goes on along the minus strand of JAJFII010000049.1, from coordinate 63,278 downwards.
CGCCCTATGAACCTGCTGAAGGCCATTACAACGGTTGGCGGTTATACGATGCTGAGCCGGATATTTGGCTTGGTACGTGATATTCTGATTGCTAATTTTCTCGGTGCCGGGGCCGTCGCCGACGCTTTTTTTGTCGCCTTTCGGTTTCCCAATCTGTTCCGACGGCTGTTCGCGGAAGGGGCATTTGCCGCAGCTTTTGTGCCGATTTTTGCAAATTCCCTGGAAACGGAGAACCGGGAAAAAGCGCTTTTGTTCGCCAGTCAGGCGTTTTCCGTGCTCGGCCTGGCCCTGCTGTTTGTCGTCGTCGTCATGGAACTTCTCATGCCCTGGGCCATGCTGGTTCTGGCACCGGGGTTTGGTGCAGTACCCGGCAAAATGGAAATGGCGACGAGTTTTTCACGAATTGCCTTCCCCTATTTGTTGTTTATCTCCTTGGTCAGTTTGCAATCGGGCGTGTTAAATTCGGTCAATCGATTTGCCGCCGCTGCGGCCACGCCGGTACTTCTTAATTTAACTTTCATTGCCGCCATGCTGGTTTTCCCAGGGGCCGATGGCCATACGGGGTTTGTTCTTTCCTGGGCGGTGTTTGTGGCGGGTCTCGTGCAATTCCTGTGGCTGGTTCAGCATTGTCGCCGCGAAGGCTACCCGGTTCATTTTGTCCGGCCACGCCTCAGCCCCAAGGTCAAACGCCTGGGGCAACGGATATTGCCCGTGGTGTTTGGTGCCAGTTTGTACCAAATCAATCTGCTGATCGGCACGATCCTGGCAACCCTGGTTTCTGACGGTGCCGTCAGTTATCTCTATTACGCCGATCGAGTCACCCAATTGCCCTTGGGCGTGGTCGGCGTTGCGGTGGGAACAGCGTTGTTGCCAAGCCTGGCCCGACAACTGGCGGCCAAGGAGACCGCCGCTGCCACGGCAAGCCAAAACCGCGGCCTGGAATTTGCTTTGTTGCTGACCCTCCCCGCAGCAGCGGCCTTGATCGCCATGCCCAACGCGATCATCAGCGTGTTGTTTGAGCGCGGTGCCTTTGGCCCGACAGCCGTCAATCAAACAGCGGCGGCCCTTGTTGCCTATGCCACCGGCCTGCCAGCCTATGTCCTCATCAAAGTATTAGCGCCCGGATTTTTTGCCCGCGAGGATACCAAAACGCCGGTGCAGATTGCAGCCATTGCGATGATAACCAATATTGTCCTCAACCTTATATTTATGCAGTATTGGGGCCATGTGGGGATTGCCTATGCATCGTCGATTACGGCCTGGTTTAATGCGCTTGCCCTGGGCGTTGTATTAACGCGGCGTGGCGACCTGGTTTATGATCGGCGCTTGTTTACCCGCACGCCGCGAATCCTGTTGGCCAGCATCGGCATGGGATTAGCCCTTTACGCCATCGTTGCCCAGTACGGCCAATGGCTGCTGCAGGAACCGACGATGGCGTGGGCTGGCCTCGGTCTTCTGGTTATCGGTGGCGGATTACTCTATTCACTTCTCGCTTTCGGTTTGGGCGCCATTCAGGTTGGAGATCTGAGGCGCCTGATCCGCCGAAACAAGGCATAGGGCCGGTTTTGTGCAGCATATCGTAGGACTGGATTTTCCTGTTGTTGCGCCTTAAAACTCAACAAGTCTTGTCGTCAGACTCTCTAAAAAAAAGGTTTCATTCCCATGGATATCAGCAAAATCCCGGTTGGTGAAAATCCGCCCTATGACGTGAACGTCATCATCGAAATTCCCATCGGCGGGGTACCTGTCAAATATGAACTCGATAAAGCTTCCGGCGCCATGTATGTGGATCGGTTCCTGCACACCGCCATGTATTATCCGTGCAATTACGGTTTTATACCCCACACCCTTTCGGAAGACGGCGATCCAACGGACGCGGCGGTTCTTGGCCAAATACCGGTCATCCCCGGGGTCGTTATCCGGTCGCGGCCCATTGGGGTTTTGATTATGGAAGACGAAAGCGGCATTGATGAAAAAATTCTTTGTGTGCCGGTCGACGATTTGCATCCCTATTACAGCGATGTCAGTTCCATTCGTGACCTGCGTCCCGTGCTGCTCGATCAGATTGCCCACTTCTTTGAACATTATAAGGACCTGGAGCGCGATAAATGGGTGAAGGTTCAGCGATGGGGGGAGACGGAAGAAGCAACGGCGCTCATTCGCCAGGGAATGGACCGTGACCAGTCGACCGAAGGCCAGGCAACCGCAAAATAACCGTCGAAGGGATGCGTCAACAGCAGGTTTTGTTTGCCCGGGATGGGGTTAGCTAACCATCCGGCTTTCCGGGAAATTCAAAGTGACAATCGTACCCTCACCGACGACACTGTTAAGGGTTAGCGACCCCTGGTGGAGCTCCATTAGTTTTTTTGACAAGGACAACCCCAGGCCGGTTCCCGCATGGGTCAATTCGGGAGCGCTTCTGATTTGGCCAAAGGGTTCTAAGGCCAGGTCGTAGTCTTCTGCCGCAATGCCAATCCCGGTATCTCTGACGTGGACGAGGGCACCGCTTTTTTCGGTGACTTCAGCGTATACCTTGATATGTCCCCCATCGGGTGTGAATTTGATGGCGTTGGTTAATAAATTGATCAGAATTTGCCGGATCAGGCGATCGTCGATGCGCAGTTTCGGCATCGGTTCGGGAAGTTCAACACGCAGTGTGTGACCCTTCGATTTAGCCATCAATTCGACGACACTCACCGCCGCATTGATGGGTTCTTTGATGTCAATTTCAGCCTCGTCCAAATGGACTTCGTGGGCTTCAATTTTTGAAATGTCGAGAATATCGCTGATAACCATGAGAAGATGCTGTCCGGAGCGATAAATGTCATCGGCATATTCCGTGTATTTTTGGATATTTATCTTGCCCATAAGTTCGTCCCGGATCAGTTGTGAATAACCGAGGATCGAGTTTAAAGGGGTGCGCAGTTCGTGGCTCATATTGGCCAAAAAATCAGACTTTGACCGGTTCGCAGTTGTCGCCCGGTCCCGTTCCTCCAACAGCGATTTTTCAGCTTCAACAAGTTCTGTAATATTTCTGCCGGCACCGCGATAACCGATGAAGCAGCCGTTTTCATCAAAGATCGGTTTTCCGCTTATGGACATGTAAAGGAGGCTGTTGTCTGGTCGGGCTCGGGCGCAACGGAAATCGGAAAACGGCTGATGGGCTTCCAATTGTTTTTTATGGGCTGCCATATCGCCATCGTGAATTTCTATAATGTCAACTTCCCAGCGGGTTTTGCCGGCAAACTTATTGACGTCCAATCCGGACATGGATTGGTTTTCCTCACTGATGTTTATGAACCGGAACTGGGCATCCTGTTCCCAATACCAATCGGCCGCCACGCCGGCAAAATCTCGGAACCGGGATTGACTTTCCTTGAGCAACAATTCGGCTTTTTTCAGGCGGGTGATATCGGTACTGATGGTCACGATACTGCCGTCCGGCAGCCGTTGTTCGTAGATCATATACCAGCGGCCATCGGCACGCCTTTGTTCAAAGGCGCCCTGGGGATTATAATGGTGTTCTATCCGTTGTTTGACCCATTCCACTTCCCGACCGCGGGCATCGGCAACGAGCTCACAGTCGACCAGGGCCTGAACAAAGTCCTCATAAAGAACACCGGGATTGGTTTTTCCCCGCAGGTGTTTATTGCTTTCCATAAAGGCATTGTTGCCTATGAATAGTCGCCCATGGGCGTCCCACAGGGCAAAGGGTTCAGAAAAGGTTTCGATGGCCGCAGCCAGACGTTCATTGGCGACCTTCACCTGGTCGGCGGCTTCGGCCTGGTCAGTAATGTCCGACCCCACACCGATGTAACCCTGGAAACGGCCGGCATCATCAAAAACCGGCATACCGCTGGAACTCAGATATTTTAGACGGCCGTCCGCACCCCGCCGTTCATATTGAAAACTACGGAAAGCCTTATGGTCGTCAAGGTCCCGCAGGTGTTTTTTCCATTTATCGGTTGTTGTGTCTTCGCCGGCAATTTCGTCGAGGGTTTTCCCAAGATGGGAATCCGGTGGGACCCCCGATACCTCCAATATGCGTTCCGAAAAGTAGGTGAACCTGAGATCCGGACCGGTTTCCCAAAACCAATCGGAGGCGACTTCAGAAAAATTACGGAACCGTTCTTCGCTGCGTTGTAATTCGCGGGTACGGGCGTGAATTTGCGTCGCCAGATCCTCATTGGACCGCTGGCTGTGGGCTCGGGCAAGGACAATTTCCGTAATATCGTTATGCCAAATGGCCTGGGCCGGGACGCCTTCAAACTCAATGAGATGAGAATTCATAAGGACCCACCAGGTCGAGCCATCCAGACGTAGACGCTCGGCTTCAAAATCGACCAGATTATCTCCAGCACTCAATGTGTCCTTGAAGGTTTGACGTTGGTCCGTGTTGGCCCAGCTCTCATCAGGCGGTTGCGCCATCATGATTTCAACCGAATCGGTACCAAACATCCGGGCGAAACTTCGATTGACAAACAGCCGTTCGGCCGTGGTCGGCGACAGGATGGCAACGCCAATTGGATGGGTTTCAAGTAGCTTTTTCATGGTTCCTTTTATTTACCCGTAACGACCAGGAGGCCCGAATGTCGCGTGCGCCTGTACTGTAGCTTGCGCCTGCACAAATACCAACGAACTTGATCCGCCCGTCCCGGCGAGCACATCGCGTTGTACAAGGCACGCCAGGTCATTCGACGAGCTTTACCTCGCCGGCCCAGCGGGAAATGTAATAGGTTTTTTTGCTGGTCCAGGCGCACAGGGGTTCAACCGGACGCACTTCCGAAAAGTTTTCTCCGTGGGAAATTTCATAGGGCTGTCCACACCATAAATATTCGATAATTGCGCCTTTCGAGGTACGCACTGCGGCACCAATCTTTTTCTTTTTGGCGGTTACACGTTTGCGGTCCCGCTTAAAACAATTGCCAGCCCGGTCACCGCGACAGCCTTGTTTGTCACCGTCTTGAACCTTCATGTGCCATACGTAATCGCCCTCCACTAAAAATCCGTCGTCATCAAGGATGGCACAATCGTCCGATGGTGGAATCTGCGAATGGGCATATTCACAGGTGAACCATAGCCCGTCCAAAAGGATCGGTTTGTTTTCAGCATTTGCCCGTGTTCCATGGCCAGTCACCAACAATAAAATCAGCAGGGCTGGAAAACCGAGGGCCATTTTCAGTACGCCTATGGACATGTTGTTATTGGCACGGGTCTGAGTCACGCCCCAGACATCGTACAGTTTAGGCCGTTTGCCACAAAGGTCACGCATCCCGCACAAGTCCATTTAATGTCGCTCGGCCCGGTCAGGGTTTTGATGTTTAACCGGGGATTCCATCAAAAGTGCCGGAAATAATACACCTGGCCCCATTGGCAGCTCGACGGTATCGACGGATTTAAACCCCAGGGCCCGATAAAACGGCACGGCATTTAAACTGGAATAACACTCGAAGGTGATCATTCCCCGGTCCCGAGCTTCGGACCGGCACCGGCAATAGAGCAAGCGGCCAATGCCCTTGCCTATTTGATCCGGGTGGGTGGCGAAATGACGGATGTGGGCCACTCCAGGTTCGACGGCACCCGTTCCGGGATGTTCGCGGCTCCAACCGCCGCAACCGACTACCGAACCGCTGGCGTCGAGGACCGTATAATAGGTCCCGGATGCCAGTAATGTCGGATTGGCTTGCCCCATGAGCGGCAGTGCTGCTGCCAAAACACCCGGCTCATAATGCGCTGTCATCAGTTGCCCATAGGCGCGCTGGAGCAGGGCACTAATTTGAGGTTCATGGGCAGGTTGTGCCAAACACAACGGAAAGGGTTTCATTTAAAAAGTATCCAGGATAACACGAGCGTGGTAAATGGGTGATATAAGTTCTGCCAATTTAACGGGGCAAGCGTCGGCGACAAAGACATTTATCTGGTTTTCGCCGGCGGGGCCGAACCAACCCGATTGGGGACAGGCATCGCATGCTGGAAACCGAATTTATCAATGCGGTCCTGAGCAATCCCATCAACGCAACGGTTTTCGAGCGCCTGGAAGAGCTGCAGGTCAGCGACCCGTGGCTGGTTTCCGGAGCGCTTTTTCAAACGGTGTGGAACCGTCGTACGGGACGACAACCTGGTTACGGCATTGCCGACTATGACATCGCCTATCTTGACGCCGCCGACCTGTCCTGGGAGGCGGAAAACAGCGTCATCAAGCGGGCCGACAGATTGTTTGGCGACCTGTCGGCAAAAATCGAAATTCGAAATCAGGCCCGCGTTCACCTCTGGTACCGGGACAAATTTGATAGGCCCTACCCGCCCCTTACCGCGTCAACCGATGCCATAGACCGCTATTTGGCCGTCGCCTCGATGGTCGGATTGACGCCCGAAGGAAGGGCGCGCTTTCGGCTTTATGCCCCCCAGGGCCTGGCGGACGTCGGCAAACTCAGTCTCCGCCCCAACCCGAGCGACAACTTTAGCCAAAGGGCTTACGAGCAAAAAGTCCGTCGATGGACGGCCCTCTGGCCAGAACTTATACCGGGCCCGGCCGTACACCCGGGAACTTAATCGGCCGCATGGGCCGCCAGCACAGCCAGATTAACCATTTCCGAAACCGTCGAATTCATTGGCACAATCTGCGCCGGCAATTCGAGGCCAATCAGGATCGGACCGAGCACGGTTCCACCGCCCAATTCCCGCAACAACTGAGTGGCAATTTGCGAACTGTGTAAACTGGGCATAACCAGAATATTGGCTGGGCCCGATAATCGGCAAAACGGGTAATTGGCCATATTTTTCGGATTCAACGCGACTTCAACACTCATTTCACCTTCGAATTCAAAGGAAACATCGCGCCCATTCAAAACATCAACGGCGTCCCGGACCGGTTCCGCGCGGGGCAGGTCCGGGTGGCCAAAATTGGCATAGGAAATGAGTGCGACCCGGGGGTCGTGTCCCATGCGCCGGGCGACGGAGGCGGACTTTTCCGCTATATCGGCCATTTGTTCCGGATCCAACACCTCATGAACCGCCGTATCGGCGACAAAAATTGTTCTGCCTTGTACCATTAGCAGGGAAATCCCAAATACCGGCGTGTCGAAGGACGGATCGATAACCCGCAGGATCTGATCGAGGGCCACGTGGTAATTGCGGGTCAAGCCGGTAACGAGGGCATCGGCGTCGTTTCTGGCAACCATACAGGCGCCAAACACATTGCGGTCTCGTTTTGCCATGCGCTGGCAGTCGCGTTGCAAATATCCGTTACGTTGCAGGCGCGCGTATAGAAATTCAATATAGTCATCGGTTGACGAGCTGGCCTTGGCGTTGGTGATTTCGATGGCATCGGTTTTTGGTAAACCAAGCTCCGTCATGGTGTCCAAAATGCGGGATTCCCGGCCAATGAGGATCGGCGTGCCGTATCCGGCATTGACGAAGGAGTAGGCGGCTCGGATACTTTTCTCCTCTTCGCCTTCGGCAAAAACGACTCGCTTAGGGGTTGCCCGAACACTTTCAAAAATTGCCTGCAGGCTACCCGATATGGGACTTAGCCGGGCCGCCAGCTCGCCTTGATACTGGTCCATATCGACGATCGGTCGGCGGGCGACACCGGATTCCATGGCGGCTTCCGCCACGGCCATGGGAATGGCGGTAATCAGACGTGGATCAAAGGGCGCCGGGATCAGATAATTGGGACCAAATTGCAAATGGCTGCCGGCGTAGGCGTCGTCAACTTCATCGGGGACGTCCTGGCGCGCCAGTTCGGCCAGGGCCCTGGCGGCGGCGATTTTCATTTCATCATTTATCGTGCTGGCCCTGACATCGAGCGCACCGCGAAAAATATAAGGAAAACCCAATACGTTATTCACCTGGTTGGGGTAGTCGGACCGACCGGTTGCCACCAGGGCGTCTGAACGGACCGCAGCGACGTCTTCGGGGGTGATCTCGGGATCCGGATTCGCCATGGCAAAAATGATCGGGTTGGCGGCCATGGACTTGACCATATCGGCAGAGACAGCACCGGCGACGGACAGGCCGACGAAACAATCGGCATCCTTCAGAGCGTGTTCCAGGGTGCGATGCGTGGTTTTTGCCGCGTGGGCCGATTTCCACTGGTTCATGCCTTCGCTTCGACCTTCAAAAACGACTCCTTTGGAATCACACATGATGATGTTTTTTTGTGGCATGCCGAGACTTTTGAACAGCTCAATACAGGCGATGGATGCAGCGCCGGCACCGTTAACAACGACGCGTGTATTATGAATGGCCCGACCGGTCAGATGTAGTGCATTGATCAGGCCGGCGGCGGTGATGATTGCCGTTCCATGCTGGTCATCATGAAAAACCGGCACGTTCAAATGTTCCCGCAGGCGCTGTTCAATAATAAAACATTCCGGCGCCTTAATGTCTTCCAGGTTTATACCACCAAAACTATTGCCAAAAAAACGCACAGAATTGACAAATTCATCGACGTCTTCCGAATGAATTTCAATATTTATGCCGTCCACGTCGGCAAATCGTTTAAACAGAACGGATTTGCCCTCCATCACCGGTTTTGCAGCCAGGGGGCCAATGTTGCCAAGCCCCAGAACTGCGGTTCCGTTGGAAATGACAGCGACGGTATTACCAATGGCCGTGTAGTCGTAGACCATGGACGGGTCTTTGTTAATTTCCAGACACGGCGCCGCCACACCCGGCGAATAGGCCAGGGTCAGATCGCGCTGGGTTGTCAGCGGTTTGGTCGCCCTGATTTCGACTTTCCCGGGTCGTCCACTGGCATGCATGCGCAAGGCGTCTTCAAATACAATTTTATTATGCTCTTCGGTCATCGCATCGGTTCTCCCAAATCAACTCGATAGGCGAAGTGTGACCGGGTTCCGTAGTGATGAAAAGCGCCAATGTCAGGAAACGCCGAAGCAAAGAGGCGCCAGCCTGTGCAGCGAACCGGTACCCGGCATCAGACGACCCACGCACGACCCGGCCCAGGTCCTTGGCGGACGGGGACGTGAATTATGATCGCGGGCACTGACAAAACAAATCTGTTGAAGTCGGCCCCCGAGGCTGGGATAACGGCGTTCGGGCAAAACACCTTAAAATTTGTTTCGGGGCGATCGTGACAGACAAGCAGATACCATCCACCGCTCCGGCAAAACCGACTTCTGCGGTGACGCCGATGATGGCGCAGTATATGGCGATTAAAAAAGCCCATCCCGATGGCTTGCTGTTTTACCGGATGGGCGATTTTTACGAGTTGTTTTTTGAGGATGCCGAACTGGCGTCAGCGGCTCTGGATATTGCCTTAACCAAACGCGGAAAACATCAGGGTGCAGATATCCCCATGTGTGGGGTGCCTGTGCACAGCCACGACACCTACTTAAACCGGCTTATCCGCCATGGGTTTAAGGTGGCGATTTGTGAACAGACGGAAAACCCCGCAGAAGCTAAAAAACGCGGCGGCAAATCGGTGGTACACCGCGACGTTGTCCGAATTGTCACCAAAGGCACTCTGACCGAAGATACGCTCCTCGATTCCAAAAAACATAACTATTTGTGTGCAGCGGCCCAGTCGGAACAAAAACTGGCCTTGGCCTGGATCGATATGTCGACCGGCGCGTTTTTTACACAGGCCCTCGACAGCGCAACACTGGATGCCGCCCTGGCGCGGATTGACCCCGGCGAACTGCTGGTGTCAGATGGATTGCTGGGAAATCCCGGCACCGCCGACGTATTTGCGCAATGGGCTGAGGTCCTGACACCGTTGCCAAGCATCAAATTTGAAAGCGCCGCTGGATTGCGCCGCCTGCAAGCGCTCTATCAGGTTACCGCCCTGGATGCTTTTGGTGATTTTTCAAAGGCCGAAATTGCTGCTGCCGGTGCCCTGGTGGATTATCTGGAACTGACACAAAAGGGAAAATTGCCGCGCCTCGAACGGCCCCAACATATTCACACGGGTGCGGTCATGGAAATTGACGCCGCTACCCGCCGCAACCTAGAGCTCTCTCAGACCCTGTCCGGTGCCGCCAAAGGATCCCTGTTGTCGGTCATCGACCGGACCATAACCGGACCGGGAGCCCGGTTGCTGGCCCGAAGGATTGCCGAACCGTCAACGGAACCGGAGGTTATCAATGGTCGATTAGACATGGTTGGGTTCTTTTTTAACCAAACCGCCGCTCGTGACGACTTGCGCCATCACCTGAAATCCAGCCCGGACATGGCGCGCGCCCTGTCACGATTGTCCCTTGGCCGGGGCGGCCCCCGGGACCTGGCGGCGGTTCGCGATGGCTTAAAGCTGAGTAGGAGAGTTCGCGAAAATTTGACCACCAACGTTACATTGGGGCTGCCGGATAATTTATTGCATTTATGCAACAACCTTGGAGACCAGGGGCCACTGATCCAATATCTGCAAAATGCCCTGGCTGAAGAGTTGCCATTGCTGACCAGGGATGGTGGGTTTATCGGACCTGGGTTTTCCGATGATCTAGACGAATTGATCGAACTGCGCGACGAAAGCCGGAAATTGATTGCCGGCTTACAGGCACGTTACGCTGATGAAACGAAAGTCAGCAGCTTAAAAATCCGCCATAACAATGTCATCGGGTATTTTCTCGAGGTTTCCGCCCGAAATGCGGAAAATGTTGATACGGCACCGGAAAGCCCGTTTATTCACCGCCAGACCATGAACAACGCGGTTCGCTTCACAACGGTAGAATTGTCGGAGTTGGAAGGGCGTATTGCAAAAGCCGCCGAGCGGGCCCTGGCCCTGGAATTGGAGGCTTTTGAAAATCTCAGTCAGCGGGTCCAGGACCAGGCCCAGGCAATCGCCCAGGCGGCTCAGGCGCTGGCTGAACTGGACACACAAAGTGCCTTGGCGCAACTGGCTTTGGAACGCCGGTACGTGCGCCCTGAAATGAGTTGTTCGACGGAATTCGAGATCCGATCCGGGCGCCACCCGGTGGTGGAAGCGGTTCTGCAGGCGGCAAATGACCATGGTTTTGTTGCCAATGACTGCCAGTTGGCCGGTGCCGCCGAGGCCGTGGATGCGACCGATGACGTGGCCCAGCTGTGGTTGCTTTCGGGGCCGAACATGGCCGGTAAAAGTACCTTTTTGCGGCAAAACGCGCTCATTTGTGTGCTCGCCCAGATGGGCTCTTTCGTGCCCGCTGATTCCGCCAAAATCGGCATTGTTGATCGTTTGTTTTCGCGCGTCGGTGCGGCCGATGATCTGGCTCGGGGGCGGTCGACATTTATGGTGGAAATGGTCGAAACCGCAACCATTCTCAATCAGGCGGGCCCCCGGGCCCTGGTCATCCTCGATGAAATCGGCCGCGGTACGGCGACTTTTGACGGCCTGTCCATTGCCTGGGCGGTGGTCGAACACCTGCACGAACAAAATAAATGTCGTGCCCTGTTCGCGACCCACTACCACGAATTGACGTCTTTGGCATCGAAATTAGACCGTTTGGAATGTCACACCATGCGCGTCAAGGAATGGAAGGGAGACGTGGTTTTTTTACACGAAGTGACGGCGGGTGCCGCCGACCGGTCCTATGGAATTCATGTGGGGCAATTGGCGGGACTTCCGCCGGTGGTTATCACGCGGGCGGAGCAGGTTTTGGCAAGCCTGGAACAGGGTCAACAATCGGCCGCCATCACCCGGTTGGCGGATGATCTGCCGCTGTTTCAGGTCCTGCAGGAATCCAGCCCCCCTTCGAGTCACCGTGCGTCGTCGGAACCGTCGCCGGCGGAATCACTGCTTGATACGGTCAACCCCGACGAACTCACGCCGCGCCAGGCACAGGAATTATTATACAAGCTCAAAGAGTTGCGCCTAAATAAAGGCCCCGGTAGTTAATAAGAAGCTGAAAACAAACAATTTATATTAGGATTAAACAAAAGATCTTGAAAAAGATGCTGCCTGTGCCAAGCTCATCTGCTTAACCCTAAAGCTCTTCATTCACCTGGCCACCGGGCTCGCTGGTTTTTGTCTCGTAGGCGGTTTGGCCGTCGCCGCCGGTGCCGTCATCGGCGGCGGTCTCTTCGGCGGGATTACCACTGATCTTAGGTCCCCCTTTGGAAATACCTACTTTAGCGGCCCTTAAAAGCCGCCCATTTAGGGTATAACCGTGCTCCAGGACCTGGCATACCGTTCCAGCGGGTTGTGTTTTATCTTCAAATTCAAACAGCGCTTCATGGAGATTGGCGTCGAACCGATGGCCCAGGGGATCAATTTTTTGCAGGCCCAGTTTCTCCATGGTTTTCATGAGGTCGGTTTCTGTCATTTTGACGCCGTCAATGAACGCCTTAAACTGATTTTTTATGTCGTCGATCGGCGCGTTCTCGCCCAAGCCCTCACCCTCGACGCTGGCAAAAGCCCGGGTCATGTTGTCAGAGACCCCTAACATTTCCCTGGCAAAGTTTGCGATGGCATATTTGGAGGCGTCTTCTTTTTCCCGTTGTGCCCGCCGCCGCAAGTTTTCCATTTCGGCCATGGAACGAAGTAGTTTATCGTTCAGGTCGGCAACTTGTGCCTCGAGAATTTCAATCCGTTCCTCAGGTCCAACCTCTTCGCCGACCAGGTCTCCGACTTCCACATCAACAGATAAATCCGCATCGGTTTCACCGTCTGCGTTTAGGCCGACGATTTCCTCCGCGCTGATAATTTCCGGTTCAGTTTCCGTCGGTGCCGGTGGCTTGTCGCGGTTAACGGTCTCGGCCGCTTCATCTCGGTTTTCTTCTGGATTGATATTCGTCATTGTTCACTCTTACTGTTCCGCTAATTTCTAATCTGCTAATTTCCGCCTTAACCAATAAGGCGTTTGATCAAATTGGCCGTATAATCAACCATGGGAATGATCCGCGCATAATTCATGCGTGTCGGTCCAATTACACCAATGGCGCCGACAATTTCCTGGTTGGTGTTTCTAAAGGAATTTACGACCATGGAAACACCAGCCATATTGAACAATTTATTGTCCGCACCGATGAATATCTGGACTCCTTCGGCGGCTTCCGCAAGACCTAACAGCTTTAAAACCTCTTCTTTTGTTTCCAGAGCCTCAAAAAGTGTCCGAATATGCTCCAAATCCTTGGCTGCAGTTACGTCGTCCAGCAAATTGGCCTGACCGCGAATAATAAGCGCGCCGTCCTTTCGATCACCGGCCCAGGTTGCCAGCCCGCTCTCGACGACCTTGGCTGTCAGCTCATCCAATCGTGCCCGATGCCCGTCCAGTTCCGTCATGATCTCATCAAAGGCCTGGGAAATCGTCCGTCCGACCAGCCGGGAGCCTAGATAATTGGTGGCCTGAACCAGCGCAGACGGTGGCAGCGATTGGGGGGTCGTGAAAATCCGGTTTTCGACAATGCCATTTTCCGTCACCAGGACAACCAGAGTGCGACCCGGGCTGAGGTTGACAAATTCTATATGTTTCAGGGGGCTTTCTGTTTTCGGTGCAAAAACAATACTGGCGCATCCGGAAAGCCCCGACAGGGCTGTGGTCGCATCAGTCATCAGGGCGCTGATGCTGTGCGATGAACCGGCGCATTGTTCTTCAATCAAATCCCGTTCCTGGGAGGACAGGTTGCCAATTTCAAGCAGACCATCGACAAACAACCGCAATCCGGCGTTCGTTGGCAGGCGTCCGGCAGAGGTATGGGGCGCAAACAGCAGTCCGAGCTCTTCCAGGTCGGACATCACATTCCGGATGGTGGCAGGGGACAGGTTCAGTTGTAACCGGCGTGCCAGAGTCCGCGACCCTACCGGCTCGCCTGTCAGCAGGTAATTGTCCACAAGTTGACGCAAAACTTCGCGTGATCGGTCATTAAGATCAGAAATCATGCCTTTAACACCTCTAATGATGTGTCCCAAATTTAGGCAGATGTGTGCCCAACGTCAACGTGTTGGCGATCATCGAACGGGCAGCCGACCTAAACGGCGGACCCGCCAATCACTCCAGGCCCAAAGGCCTGCTTACCAGACCTGCTGCAAGGCAAATATTGAGCTATTTGGTTTGCGATTTCACGGCTCTTGCTTTTTTCATAACTTTTACTTCAATGGTTACTTTGCCGGTATTTTTGAAGGTCAGTGTCAACGGAAATGAATCCCCTTGCTTGAGCGGCCCGTGCAAACCCCTCAGCATAATGTGAAAGCCGCCCGGTTGCAGGACGGCTTTGCCGCCCGCTGGCACGACAACTTTCCCCACCTGCTGCATCTTCATGATTCCGCCGTCCATTTTGCTTGAATGGATTTCGGTTTTATTGGAAACACCAGCGCTCATACCCAGCAACAGGTCATCGGTTTGCCCGGCATTATTGATTACAAAATAAACGGCTCCGGTTTTTGCCGTCGGCGGCGTGGTTCTCGCCCAAATTTCTGATAGGGTCAGGTCACCAAAGGTTACCGGCTTTGTCTGGGTGTCGGCAAAAGCCGGTGCCGCAGCGAGCGTTATCACGGCAGCGGCGAGGCTCAAGGCAAAGGCAGTCATCTTCATTTTAATCATCCCCCTATCAATTTAACCTGATTTTACGGCCTGCAAAATGAGCTGGATATATCAAACAGGCCAGATTGTGAGGCTGTCAGATTGTATCTGCCCGCTCAACTCAGGCTGCCATTACCTGTCGCCGTATAAACGATGATTGGGTATGAACTTTCGTCCGGCCAGCCACCCGCAAGGGTCTGATTAAAAGCCATCAGAAACGGAAAGGCCACTGCAAAACCCGCCGGTCGAAAAAAAAACCATCGCCGAAGCAAAACCTGAAACCGGAGTATCGGCATTTTCTGACCAAGCGGATAAAAACCAAAGAGCCGTCAACGGCGGCCTTGGCAGCCCCTATGGCCAGACCGGTGCGCGCTCCCGGCAGAACCCCCTCTCTTCCCTTTACCCTCACGGGCCATCACGATAGATTTAAAAATCCATACGCCGATGAAAAATGCCAAAAGGAAAACCCCATGGTAGTGCACACCTATCCCGTCGAACTGACGGCACCGAACATTGATGCTTACCGCCAGGGAAATACCGGTATCGAATATGTCACCACCTTCGACAGCGGTCGGTCGGGTCCGCATGTGATGATTAACGCGGTCACCCATGGCAACGAAATTTGTGGTGCCATTGCCCTCGACCAACTGTTCAAGGCTGCGGTCCGTCCGCTTCGTGGGAAACTCACCTTGGGGTTTGTAAATGTTGCCGCCTTTTTAAGCTTCGACCCGCAAAACCCGGACGCCTCGCGCCTGGTAGACGAAGATTTTAACCGGTTATGGTTGGAAGAGCGCCTTGACGGCCCGGAAGATTCAGTGGAATTGGAAAGGGCCCGCGCCCTGAGACCGTTATTTGATAGCGTAGATTACCTGCTCGACATTCATTCTTTGGGGACCTATTCGGAAGCTCTAACCATATGTCATGGCCATGCCAAAGAAACCGACTTCGCCCAAAAAGTAAATTATCCAGGGTATATTATGGCCGGTTCCGGACATGTGGTCGGTCGCCGATTGATCGAGTATGCACCGTTCAACGACATGACTACGGATAAAGTCGCCTTGCTTGTGGAATGCGGTCAGCACTGGGCCGCCGCGTCCGCTGTCGTTGCCCTGGACACGGCCCTGCATTTTCTGCGGGCGACGGAAATCATTGATCCTGTATTTATAAAAAACCACCTGTCCGACAAGGCGAAGACCCCGCCACCTGCACACCTGTGGGAAGTTGTCGATGGCATCTGGTCAAAAACCGAGCATTTCAAATTTACCGAAGATTATGTGGGAATGGAAGTCATCGAAAAAGCCGGTACGGTCATTGCTACGGACGGCAGTGAGGAAATCACCACCCCCCATGACGACTGCTTGTTAATGATGCCAAACCACAAACCTGGCGCCAACATACGGAAATTGCGGTTGTGCCGACGGCTCCTGTGATCTGCCAAAAATGAGGTTGATGTCGGCCATTCAAACGGTCGCTGCCAGGGTTCGCGATATTTGAGACAGCCCACGACCGCTTTCCGCCATCCATTGGTTAAAGGCCTCCTGGGTTTTGTTTAGGGCAGTTTTTCCAGTGGGAGGTTTATCGACGATCCCATAGCGGGTCAGGGCCGTCACCACGTCGCCTGAAAGAATAAAGCCATCGCGGCCCATCATCCGCAGATGGTATTGCGCCGTGGCACCGCCCAGGCGACTGCCACGTTTTTTCATCAGCTCCAGCAGGCCGACAAAATTCTCCGACGGCCAGTTGGCGTAAAAGGTGCCGGCACTGCCCTGTTCTTGGGCGAGCTCTAAAACAAACGCGGCGTTTGCCCGCACCGCCTTTATTTTTTGTCCATTGCGTATGATCCGTTGGTCGCCGACCAGACGGTCCAGATCGTCATCGCTCATAAAGGCCAGGGGCGCTGGTTTAAAGCCATCAAACGCCGCTTCGAACCCCGACCATTTTGCCTCAACCACCTTCCACGAGAACCCAGCTTGAAAGACTCTCCGGGTCATATCTGACAACCAACGATCATCGGGAATCGCCTGCAGATCGGCGATCGACTTGGGCACGGGAAGAAGCGTTTGCAAGGCCTGTTCACCGCCTTTTTTGTCGACCGCTGTCTGCCAGATATCTGCAAAGGATGTTTTGATCATCGGCCGATTTTAGGGAAGTTAACGGTCCCAGGGAAGGCAAAAAATTTTTAGCCGCTGTCCCGATCTTGGGCCATCGCACCATACATAAACCTCAGGTACTCGGGGTCTGCACCAGATCCCAGAACCCGGTCACGGCTCCGGCAATTTGTTCGGCCATTCGATTTAAGTGAACCTGATCGCCCGCTGTAAACCCAAAATAGGAGACAACGGACTGTGCGAACTCAGCCTCTTCGGGATGATAGGTGCCGTCGACGATGGCTAATACCAACAACTCGACTGTCAGCGCCGTGCAGCTTTGCCGATCCTCAAACAAATCCAGGAGCTCTGAGACGTTTATACCATCAGATACGGTGATTTCTCCAAGCCCCGATTCCTGTATCAACAGATCCCGATAACAGATCTCGGCTGGTGCCACCACGCGGTCGGCATGGATCATTTTATTGCCCAGGTCGAACAGCGCCCGTTTTTGTCTGTCGTTTAGATAATGCAGAAACATGTGACCCCGCCGTCTCGATCCGGCGCTTCTATCGACTTTCTATAGACAAAAAATCAAGGTTTCGACAATCCATTGATCTCTCTTAATGTCGTCGGCAAAGCGAGCGGATTAGGATGACCTCAGGTTATCGATAAAACAGAGATATTGGAATGACAAACTTCGAATTGATCAAAACCATCCAGGAGAAGAAAAAAAATATCGCCTGTGAGACACACTTCCAGCAATTCAACGCCATCCTGGGCGCGCCGCAAAGTGCCGATTGGGAGGGGGGCGCGGAGCGGCTCGGGCGATGAAGCCAAATTCCGGCCAACGGAGTCACGTCGGTTATTTCCTGACGGCCCCTGGCCCGTGGTGGATATTTGTTTCCGCTGCCCTTAAGCTGCAATCGGTCGGCAACCCCCACGGGAGGATTAACGCAATGGCTGAAAGTTACAATCCGGATGATTTGTGGCCGCCGTTTGGCGCGTTTTCCCTGGTGGTGTTGCAGGGTGCCGGTCAAATCGTTCATCTCAAGGGCCAGGTGGCTCTTGATGCCGCCGGCCAAGTCGTTGGTGGCGGCCATATGCGGGCCCAGGTTGAGCAGGTTTTGATCAATGTGCAGTCCGTGCTGGTCGGCCTCGGCGGCAAAATGAGTGACGTGATTTCTCTGGTTCACCATACAACAGATATACAGGCTTTTATGGAAACAGGAGATATTCACGGTCGATTCTTCCAGCATCCATACCCCATAACTACCACCGTCCAGGTTACCTCACTCTATCGCCCGGAACTGGTTGTTGAAATCACTGCCGTTGCAGAAATCCCACAAACCCGATTTGTGCAACCGGCAAAAACCTGCAAAATGCATGCGTAGTTTTATCAGGATCGATAGGTCAATTGGCCGTTCCGTATCGGTCCGGTTACGATGGCAGCTTGGCCCCGGGCATCAACGCCATCAAAGATTTGATTTGTTTGCCCTGGGGGTCCCGGTTCGCCGCCGCTAACCAGTTCGTAAAGGCCCGGTCTATGACCGGCCATTCGGCGTCTGTGATCGCAAACCAGGCGGTATCCCGATTGCGGTTTTTATAAATAACCGCTTGCCGAAAGATGCCTTCGAACTGAAACCCATATCGCGCGGCAGCGGCCCGTGAGGGTCCGTTGAGACTATCACATTTCCATTCATAGCGCCTGTAGCCAAGCTCGGTAAAAGCCCGCTTCATCATCAGATACATGGCCTCGGTGCCGGCATCGGTGCGCTGTAATCGAGGCGAATAGGCGATGTTGCCCACTTCGATGACGCCGTTTGCCGGATCGAGGCGTAAATAACTGGCCACACCAACGGCCTCGCCGGTTGGTTGGTCAATAATTGCAAAATACAGGGGGTCATCAAGCTGTTCAACGGAGGCGACCCAGGCGCGATAGGCACCTAAGTCGGCGAAGGGCCCATACCCCATATAAGTCCACATGCGATTTTCGTGGTCCTGTTGATTGGCGGCAAACAGCTGTTCGCTGTGGCGGTCCGCCTGCAGCGGTTCGATCCGACAGTAAGTGCCCGGCAGGGGTGTACGGGGCGGCCGGGGCCGGGCCCGCCAACCGTCGACCGGCTGGCCGACCGGTTGCCCCAAAGTGTTTTTGTGATCCGCCATGGCATGCCTTTCCAGTGAATATTGGCCCCCCACATATAAGGTTTAGCGCTTTTCTAAAAGAGCCAATAGAAGATTTTGCATCAGGCCATTTGCCCTTTGCGCCGATGGCGCTGAAGGACACCCCCTGTGATCGATCACGACTTGCAGGTAATCCCCCTTTAAAAGCAGTGATCAACGGCGTAGAACATCGCCAGACATTTAGGCACGGGGATCGATATGAAAATCGGAATTGTTGGCTGCGCCGGGCGTATGGGGCAGATGTTAATCAAAGAAGTCTTAATTCATCCAGATTGTACACTGGTCGGCGCTGTGGAAGCACCGGGCAACCCGGTATTGGGGCAGGATCCGGGAGTTCTTGTCGGCCACGACCCAACGCGATTGGCAATCACAGACGATGCAAGTTCCCTGTTTGCGGCAGCTGACGCGGTGATAGACTTCACCGCACCCCAGGTCACTTTGCGGCATGCGCAACAGGCGGCAGATAGCAACACGGCACTGGTCGTTGGGACCACCGGGTTTGACGATGAAGGCCAGGCCCGATTGCAGGCGTTCGGTGAAAAAACCTTTATCTTCCAGGCCGCCAACTTTTCCGTCGGCGTAAATCTGTTGCTGGGCCTTAGCCAACAGGTCGCTTCGATATTGGGTAATGACTACGATGCAGAAATCCTGGAAATGCACCATAAACATAAAGTCGATGCGCCATCCGGCACGGCGCTGGCCTTGGGCCGTGCCGTCGCCAAAGGTCGGGGGGTAGATTTGAATCAGGCCGCCCAGCGGGTACGCGACGGTATTACCGGCGCGCGCACCCCAGGCGACATCGGATTTGCCACTTTGCGCGGCGGGGCGGTAATCGGCGACCATACGGTGATGTTTGCGGCGGACGGCGAACGCATCGAGTTGACCCACAAGGCATCGGACCGGTCGATCTATTCCTCCGGTGCGGTACGAGCGGCGCTTTGGAGCAAAAACCAGGGTAAGGGGTTTTATGGTATGGCGGAAATGCTGGGTTTTAAATGAACGGCCAACTGGACTAGAATGTCAGGTGTTTTTTCGCTTTTTAATCAGCAGCATCAGCGGCATGGCAATCGCCGCCGTTGCGGCAAAAAAAGCAAACGAATTGAGATATCCGATCATTGTCGCCTGACGATTGATTTCGCCGCTGATGGCGGCCAGCCCCTGGGCCGTTTCGGTATTCCAGATACCGGCGACGGAGGGGATTTGGAAGTTCTTGTTAAACGATGTGACCTGCTCCGTCATGACTGCGTAATTGACCCGGGAGGTGTGAATGACCAGGGCGATGGACAGGGAAATGTGAATGGAACTGCCAATGTTACGCAACAGATGGAACAGGGCCATCCCATCGGGCACATACATGGGGTTCAGGGTCGAAAAGGCGATGAGACTGAGGGGCACCCACATCAAACCGACACCCAATCCCTGTAGCCAGGTCGTCCACACCACGTCGATAATGGTTAGGTTGATATCAAACTGCCACATGGAATAACCGGCGATGACCTGCAGTAAAAAACCAATGGTTAGCGGATAGCGGGGGTCAATTTTGCCGGCAAAGGCCATGATCATGAAACCGATAAGTGTGCCGACCCCGCGGGCCGATAAAACCCAGCCGATGACCGAGTCCGGATAACCCCGCAATTGTTGTAAGAGGGAGGGTAAAATCGTGATCGGGGTAAAATTCAACATGCCAAAGGCCAGCACAATCAACAAACCGACGGCGAAGTTTCGATCGAGCAGCATGACCGGGCGCAGGAAGGGTTTTTCGGCGGTCAGGCTATGGACAATAAAAACATACAAAGCGACCGCCGCAGCAACGGCTTCGATGATGATTTCCGTGGATGTAAACCAGCCTGCCCGTTCACCCCGGTCCAGCATCAGCTGAAAGGAGGCGATGGCAACGGCCAGCGCTAAAAACCCGGTCCAGTCGAGGGCAATTTTATTCGGTTGGTTACGATCACGGATAAAGGCCAGGACGCCGACGAGAGAAACAAAAGTGAAGGGCAGGATCATGTAAAACACCCAGCGCCAGGAATAGGCTTCGGTGATGTAACCGCCGAGTGTCGGCGCAATAATCGGCCCGAGCATGACACCAATACCAAAAAAAGCTGTCGCCGAACCGTGTTTTTCCTTTGGATAGGTATCGACGACAATGGCCTGGGATACGGGCACCAGGGGGGCACCGGAAGCGCCCTGGATGATCCGGTAAAAAACCAGTTCTTCAACACTGTTCGCGGTGCCGCACAGCAACGAAGCGATGGCAAACAAGATGACCGCATAGATCATCAGTTTGCGGCGCCCCAGGCGGGCCGCCATCCAGCCTGCCAGTGGCGTTGCCGCTGCCGTGGCAACAATATTAAAAGTCACAACCCAGGCAATTTGGTCCTGGGTGGCGGACAGGGAACCCTGCATTCTGGGCAGCGCCACATTGGCAATGGTTACGGTCATGGCGTAAAGCATGGTAACCATGGTCAGGGTCAGCAAGATCGCCGCCCGTTGCCCCGGCGTCAGGTCAGCAGGGTCAAAATTTGCTTGTGCGTTCATGGACTCAATAGGCCTTAAAGCGACGGTGATGTCCACAAAGAGTTAAAAACCGCAAAAAAACACCATTTGATGACCAAACCAAGCTATTGCGCCCTCGGAAGGAGACGCTTATATAAGGCGCGAAAGCCATAGGGGTATAGGCGTTCACTTTGAAAACATAGGGGATTCCGGTGGTGCCTGCGGGGCCGCTTAAGAATCTGCCGCAAATATATGAGGATATCATGAGCAAGGTAATCGGTATCGACCTTGGGACCACCAACTCCTGCGTGGCGTTGATGGACGGTAAGGAAGCAAAAGTAATTGAAAACGCGGAAGGCACTCGGACCACGCCTTCCATGGTCGCCTTCGCCAATGGCGAGCGACTGGTGGGACAGCCAGCCAAACGCCAGGCCGTTACCAACCCGGAAAATACACTATATGCGATCAAACGCCTGATCGGTCGCCGGTTCGATGACCCGATCACCAAAAAAGACAAAAAAATGGTTCCCTATAAAATTATCAAGGGAGACAGTGGTGATGCCTGGGTTGAAGCCGAAGGCAAAAAATACAGCCCCAGTCAGGTCAGCGCCTTTATTTTGCAAAAAATGAAGGAAACGGCTGAGAGTTTTTTAGGTGAAACCGTCGATCAGGCAGTAATTACGGTTCCCGCCTATTTTAACGATTCACAACGTCAGGCAACCAAAGACGCCGGTAAAATTGCCGGCCTGGAAGTGCTTCGCATCATCAATGAACCAACGGCTGCGGCCCTGGCCTATGGCCTCGACAAAAAAGAAAGCGGCGTCATTGCCGTTTATGATTTGGGCGGTGGTACCTTCGATGTCTCGATCCTGGAAATCGGTGACGGTGTCTTTGAAGTGAAATCGACCAATGGCGATACCTTCCTGGGCGGCGAAGACTTCGATATTCGGATCGTTGACTATCTGGCCGACGAATTTAAGAAGGAAAACGGTGTCGACCTGCGGGACGACAGCCTGGCTTTGCAACGGTTAAAAGAAGCCGCCGAAAAAGCTAAAATCGAACTGTCTTCCACGTCGTCGACGGAAATAAATTTGCCGTTTATCACGGCCGATCAATCGGGTCCGAAACACCTGAACCTGAAATTGAGCCGGGCAAAATTGGAAGCCCTGGTCGAAGATCTGGTTGAACGCACCCTGGCCCCCTGCAAATTGGCCTTGAAAGATGCCGGTCTGAAGGCCTCGGAAATCGACGAAGTGATTTTGGTTGGTGGCATGACACGGATGCCGAAGGTCCAGGAGCAGGTTAAATCGTTCTTCGGACGTGAAGCCCACAAGGGGGTTAATCCCGACGAAGTGGTGGCCATTGGTGCCGCCATTCAGGGCGGTGTCCTGAAAGGTGACGTTAAGGACGTTCTGCTGCTTGACGTAACACCCTTGAGTTTAGGTATTGAGACCCTGGGCGGTGTATTTACACGCCTCATTGATCGCAATACGACCATTCCGACGCGGAAATCCCAGGTCTTCTCGACGGCCGAAGACAATCAGACGGCCGTGACCATTCGTGTCTTCCAGGGCGAACGCGAGATGGCCGCCGACAATAAGATCCTTGGCCAATTTGATCTGGTTGGAATTCCGCCATCGCATCGCGGGATGCCGCAAATCGAAGTCACTTTCGATATTGACGCCAACGGTCTGGTCAATGTCTCGGCCAAGGACAAAGCGACGGGCAAGGAGCAACAGATTCGCATTCAGGCGTCGGGCGGATTGTCAGACGACGATATCGAACGCATGGTCAACGAAGCGGAACAGCACGCGGAAGACGACAAGGCCAAACGGGAACAGGTCGAAGTTCTCAACGCGGCGGACTCCCTGGTCCATTCGGTGGAAAAAAACCTGCAGGAATATGGCGATAAAGTTCCTGACGAAGACAAACAAACCATCGAGACGGCCATTCAGGAGCTCAAAGATGCCATAGCGTCCGAAGAACCCGACGTGGATGACGTCAAGGCAAAAACCGAAACCTTGACCGAAGCCTCCATGAAACTTGGCGAAGCCATGTATAAGGAAAGCCAGGCGGAAGCCGAAGCCGAAGCGGCTGCGGGGGGCAGTGAAGACGGTGCCGCCGAGGCACCGGAAGATGCAACCGTCGTTGACGCCGACTTTGAAGAAGTCGATCCGGACGAAGAAAAGAAAAAGTAATCGGTGGCGGCGGGCATGGTCAATGATTTCCATTGCCCGCCTTTCATCGATTGACGTTTTCCCGGATAACCATCCAAGGTTGGCTCCATGTCTAAAAATGATTTTTACGAAACTCTTGGCGTTGAACGCGGCGCAGGTGACGATGAGCTGAAAAAAGCCTATCGCAAACTTGCCATGCAGTATCATCCGGACCGCAATCCCAATGATAAAAAAGCCGAACAGTCCTTTAAGGATGTAAACGAAGCCTACGAGATCCTCAAAGACGGTGAAAAACGCGCCGCCTATGACCGATTTGGTCACGCCGCCTTCGAGCAGGGCGGCGCTGGCGGTGGTGGCCGTGGTGGCGCCGGTTTTGGCGGCGGTTTCGCTGACATCTTCGATGAAATGTTCGGCGACTTTGCCGGTGGCGGGCGGCGCGGTCGGGCTGCGGCAGGGAATGGGTCGGACCTGCGGTTTAATATGGAAGTGTCCCTGGAGGACGCGTTCAAGGGCAAACAAACGGAAATTCGTGTGCCGACCTCGGCGGCTTGTACGGATTGTCAGGGCACCGGTTCGGAAGGCGCGGTTTCGCCGGCGACCTGCAGCTCCTGCAGTGGTCATGGCCGGGTCCGCGCCCAACAGGGATTTTTTACGGTCGAGCGAACCTGTTCAACCTGCCAGGGTACCGGCGAAGTCATTAAGGATCCCTGTCGAATTTGTGCCGGCGCGGGGCGGGTGCAGAAAGAAAAAACGCTCAGTGTCAATATTCCCGCCGGCGTCGAAGAAGGGACACGTATTCGCCTCAGTGGCGAAGGGGAGGCCGGTTTGCGCGGTGCTCCGGCGGGAGATTTGTACATTTTCCTATCCATCGCCGGTCATCGATTGTTCCAAAGAGACGGCGCAGACATTCATTGCCGGGTACCAATCCCCATGACAAAAGCCGCCCTTGGCGGGACCATCGAAGTGCCAACGGTTGAAGGCAAAATGGCGCGGGTCACATTGCCGGCCGGGACGCCGACGGGCCATCAATTCCGGTTGCGGGATAAGGGCATGACAATTTTGCGTTCGAAAGCCAGGGGTGATATGTTTATACAGGCGTTTGTTGAAACACCGGTCAATTTAACCAAACGTCAAAAAGAGCTGCTAAAAGAGTTTGATGGTGAAAGTCTGGATGACACAACCAGCCCGCAAAGCCACGGTTTCTTTTCAAAAGTCAAAGACATTTGGGAAGATTTAAAGGAGTAGAACTCCATGCCCTCTCCAACGATAACCCTGCGGCCCTATCTGGCCGGAGACGGGCCCGCCATTGAAAATTTAATTCTCCCCATACAGCGTGACGAGTTCGGCCTGCAGATCCGCCTTGAGGATCAACCGGATTTGACCGACATTGAAGGGTTTTATTCAAAGGGGGCCGGCGGTTTTTGGGTTGCCGTCTCGGAGGACAAGATCGTCGGCACCATCGCCCTCCTGGATATTACAAACAATCAGGCGGCACTGCGTAAGATGTTTGTATCGAAGGAGTATCGCGGGTCCGACAAAGGCGTCGCAAAAAAGCTACTGACACATCTCATCAGCGCGGCACGTCGCCATAATGTATGGGAAATATACCTGGGAACCACGGCGGATTTTATTGCCGCTCACCGGTTCTATGAAAAGAACGGGTTTTCCCAATACAGTAAAACAGATTTACCCGCGCGGTTTCCCATAATGGCGGTCGACAGTCGGTTCTATCGATTGACACTGTAGGGGCCTCGAATTCCACAATCGACGACCGCTTTACCTTACCAGGATCACAGGTTAGCTTGCGCGCCGACGCCCTATTTTGCAGTAATTAACAGGATATATCACCATGAGACCATCTGGACGCGCCATCGATGCGTTGCGTAAAATTTCTCTGGAACCGGGTTATTCAAAACATGCGGAAGGTTCCTGTATGGCACGCTTTGGCGACACCCACGTTTTATGCACGGCAAGCGTTGAAGAGCGGGTGCCACCGTGGATGCGTAACAGCGGCAAAGGATGGGTGACGGCCGAATATGGCATGTTGCCTCGGGCCACGGGATCCCGCATGGACCGTGAAGCCGCCCGCGGTAAACAGTCGGGCCGTACGCAGGAAATACAGCGTCTTATTGGCCGGTCCTTGCGCGCCGTGGTTAACTTGAAAACCATGGGGGAACTGCAGGTTCGGGTCGATTGTGACGTCATTCAGGCCGACGGCGGGACTCGAACAGCTTCCATTACCGGTGCGTACGTTGCCCTGTACCAGGCATTTGAGGACTGTATGGCACGGGGATTGATGACAGAAATACCCTTGAGCGACGAAGTCGCAGCCATATCCTGTGGCATTTATCGTGGCCAGCCGGTCTTGGATCTGGATTACGATGAGGACAGTTCGGCCGAAACCGACGCCAATTTTGTGTTGACCGGCAAGGGTGGCATTGTTGAAATTCAGGGTACCGCGGAAGAAGAACCGTTCTCTGAGCAGGACTTTTCTGAACTCATGCGACTGGCTAAAAAAGGCATTGCCGAACTGGTCATTGCGCAGCGTCAGGCCCTGGGTCAGGTTTAAGGCATGGCAACCCGTCGATTTAGCGAAAAACAACTGGTCATCGCCAGCCACAACCCCGGTAAAGTGCGCGAAATCGGCGATCTTTTGGCACCCTTTGGGGCTGAAGTTGTGGCCGCCGCACATTTGGGTCTGGCAGAACCGGAGGAAACGGGAAGCACTTTTGTTGCAAATGCGAAACTAAAAGCACTGGCCGCAGCCCGGGGATCGGGACGGGTTGCCCTGGCCGACGATTCAGGCCTGTGCGTAAATGGATTGAACGGGGATCCCGGACTCTATTCGGCGCGTTGGGCCGGGCCCAGCAAAGACTTTGCCATTGCCATGGCGAAGGTTTTGCGTCGGTTGGCACCGGTCGACGACAAATCGGCTTATTTCATAAGTGTTCTTGCCCTGGCCTGGCCCGATGGCCACATGGAAACCTTTGAGGGACGGGTTACGGGAACGATTGTCGATCCGGGGCGCGGCACCAATGGATTCGGTTACGATCCCATATTTGTCCCCGACGGCCATGCAAGAACCTTCGGCGAATTTGACCCGGCGGATAAAAACGCCATCACCCACCGGGCCGTTGCCTTTGAGCGGCTGGTGAAGGCGTGTTTCCGGTGAGGCGGTGACGGTCGATGTTTGCGCTTTATGTCCATTGGCCCTTTTGCCTGAAAAAATGCCCCTATTGTGATTTTAATTCCCATGTTCCGACGGTCATTGATCAGGACCTGTGGCGCGATGCCCTGATCCGTGACTTAATTCATTACGGTGAAGAAACCAAAGGCCGGACCCTGACCAGTGTGTTTTTTGGCGGCGGCACCCCGTCCCTCATGTCGGCGAAGACGGTTGACGCCGTGCTCGCGACGGCGGCCCGATACTGGACCCTGGGCGAAAACATAGAAATTTCCCTGGAAGCCAATCCGACATCGACGGAAGCGCGCCGGTTTGCCGATTATAAAGAAGCTGGTATCAACCGTCTATCGTTGGGCATCCAATCTTTCGATGACCAGGTTCTGGCCGAGCTTGGTCGGCAACATTCAGCCCAGGAGGCCCGGCGAGCCATTGCCATCGCGCAACGCACCTTTGCCCGGACATCTTTCGATTTGATCTATGCGACGCCGGGCCAAACGCCGGCTCATTGGCGTCGGCAACTGACCCAAGCGCTCGCTCTGGCCAGTGACCATTTGTCTCTGTATCAGCTGACCATCGAAAGTGGGACGCGTTTTCATCGCGACGGTAAAAAACCGGCGGAAGCCGACACGGCAGCGGATCTTTATGATCTGACGCAAGAGGTCCTGGGTGCCGCCGGCATGCCCGCCTACGAAATCTCCAATCATGCCCGACCCGGCCAGGAATGCCGTCACAATCTGGTGTACTGGCAGGGCGGCGACTACGTGGGTATTGGTCCCGGTGCCCATGGTCGCCTGCAAGTGGCCGACAAAACCCTGGCAACGCACCAAATTCACGGCCCCGAGGCCTGGTTAACGGCGATATCGCGCTGTGGCCACGGTACGGCAAAACGCCGCAAGTTAAGCGCCCGGGACCGGGCTGAGGAATTGTTGATTCTCGGGTTACGGCTGAGCCATGGCATCGATCTGGCGGCGCTTGAGGAGGAAACGAAGGTTGCCCTGCTCGATCACATTGATACCACCCAGTTGCAACTGCTGAAAACCCATGACTTCATGGATACGACTGACAACCATTTGATCGCGACTGAAGCC
The DNA here is from genome assembly GCA_021775095.1 of Rhodospirillales bacterium. Classification (GTDB taxonomy): domain Bacteria; phylum Pseudomonadota; class Alphaproteobacteria; order Rhodospirillales; family Casp-alpha2; genus JABMNT01. The sequence continues at coordinate 35,606 of JAJFII010000049.1, read as the reverse complement.
GGGCGGGCCCGCTTAAATGCGCTGATTGGCAAGCTCATCGCCTAGCAGTCTGTCGTCTCTTATTATGTGGAACAGAATTCGGGCCCCGTGTTTTGACAGGAAACTTGCAGATTAGCCCGAAAGTGAACCCGTCAAAAAGCATCCTTTAACCAGGCTTTTGCCCGATGGTTGGCGGGTCATTGCGGAAACCCGTCATTACGCAGAGCGGAACCCAGGGCGGAGACCGATCAGTTGGTGACAACTTCAAAAGATTGCGGGGCCTCTGAGATCACCCGGTTTTGATCCCGGCCGACCTGCATGACAGACAATCCACGCTCCGCCGTTCCATCGGCGAGCAGTCGGAAAACACCATCCCTTCCCCAAAATCCGTTGGCGTTGGTCAGGGCTGCCGGACTGAAATCCGCACCGTCTTCCTGACGGGCCAATACCGACACCAACGCGGTCGCGTCATAGGCCATGGTCACCAGTCGCGGTGGCCGCTCGCCATAGGTATCCGCATAAAGCTGATCAAACTCAACCCGCGCCGACGGGGGCGGTGCCGCGTACCAGCCGCCAATGAGCGCCGGTTCTTTGCCAATGCCCGGTTCGTCCCATTGCCCGGTACCGAGCATGCGAACTGTGCCCGGATCAATATCAAAGAATGGCAACAGCGCGGCCACCGACAACAGACGTTTACCGCCGTCGGCCAACAGCAGCGCTTCAAAAGGCAAATCACCAATGGTCTGCAAGTTCTCCAGCCGTTTGAGGGCGCGCACGGAAATTTCGTCGTCCTGGGCCTGCAGTTCCTTGCGTTGTTGCAGGAGGGCCTCGCGCCGCACGTCGTAGTCGCCAAATTCACGAATGACATCGGTAAAATCGCCCGCCGACGGGTCATAATAACGGGCGCGAGTCACACGGGCGCCAAGGGCTTCGACGGTTCGTCGCATGGCGTCGACGACCCGCGCCCCATAGGCGTTGTCAGGCGCCAAAACGGCGAACCGGGTGACGCCTTTTGTGCTGGCAAACTGAATCACCCGGTTGACCTGGGCAGAGGGCAGAAACCCTAAGGTATAAATGCCGTCGCCGGCGATCGACCGATCATTAGAGAACGCCAGGACGGGCACATTCGCCGCCCGGGCCGCCGGACGGATGGCGGCGACATTTTGCGATAACAGAGGCCCCAATATGACCGAAGCTCCGTCACCGATGGCCAGGCTGGCGGCATTGGCAGCGCCATCGGGCGTGCCTTTTGTATCGTGCGGCAGGAGTTCGAACCGGGAATCGGCGAAATCAAAAAGCGCCAATTGTGCCGCATTCAGCAGCGCCTTGCCGATTTTTGCGTTGCTTCCCGAAAGCGGCAACAAAAGAGCAATGCGCACCGTATCGGTGGTCGCCGGGGGCGGTACCCGAATCGTTTCCTCCGATTGCAGTCCGACAGTGCCGGCCGGACCGTTGAGAAGTGGCAAAAAAGACGGAAGTTGTGGGGTTGCCCCCGGTGGCAGGACCTTTTGCGCCGTTTGTGGCGCAACCGGCGGTGTTTGAATTGCCGGTGGGTTGAGTAGCCCATTTGTCGCTGGTGACGCGGCCGGACCGGTTGTCCCAGACGGCGCTTGCGTCCGGTTTAAATTTTCGGGAGACTGGCAAGCGGCCAGTATGAGCAGGGAAATGACAAGGCCCGTTACAAAACGAGGAGCCTTTTGTTTAAATGACGAAAGCAAAATCATCGACAGACAAACGTCCTTTACTGGAGAAAGCACCGGGCCCGAAACGCCAACCCGGTGCAGAGCCTAACCGTCCAGAGAGCTCGTGTAAACCGTCGCCCAAACCGCTGGCAGCGGGTTTGTATCTGGTAGCAACACCGATCGGCAATGCGGCAGATATTACCCTGAGGGCGCTCGACATCTTAGGCCGTGCCGATCTTGTTTTGTGTGAAGATACACGCATATCAGGTAAACTTTTGCATATCCACGGCGTGCAGGCCTCCCTGCAGCAATATCATGAGCACAATGCGGAACGGATCCGCCCGATGGTCATGAAACGCCTGAAAAAAGGCGAAATCGTGGCCTTGATTTCCGACGCTGGCATGCCCCTGGTCTCGGATCCCGGTTATAAGCTGGTGGAAGACTGTCTGAGAGAAGATATTCATTTAACCGTTGCACCGGGCCCATCGTCTCCATTGACGGCGCTTGTGCTGTCTGGTCTGCCAACCGACCGGTTTTTCTTTCAGGGGTTTTTACCGGCGAAAACCGGCGCGCGCAAAAGGGCCCTGCAGGACATCACGACAATCCCCAGTACCCTGATTTTTCTCGAATCCGCCAAACGCCTGGCCGCCAGTTTGACAGATATGGCAGATACCTTGGGCCCAAGACAGGCGGCAGTCGGCCGCGAGTTGACAAAATATTATGAAGAGATCAGAAGGGGCTCGCTTGACCAACTGGCGGCCCATTATCGCGAGGCGGGTCCGCCGAAAGGCGAGATCACCCTTTGTGTCGGCCCGCCGCTGCCTCGGCCCGTACCGACCGATGAAGAACTGTCGGCTCGTATGTCCGAGGCCCTGAAAAGCCACAGCGTACGAGAGGTTGCGGCACGGTTTGCCGAACTAACGGGCCTGTCGAAGCGCGATCTCTACGGGCGGGCGCTGGCGCTTAAAGATTCGGATCCATGAAAAGCGCTAAACGCTACCAGGCCTGGAGGTTTGGCCTGAAGGCAGAACTCGTGGTGGCCGGATTGCTGCGGTGTAAAGGGTACCGCATATTGGTGCGGCGTTATAAGACCCCGGTCGGGGAAATTGACCTGATCGCGCGCCGCGGACGGCTTTTGTGTTTTATTGAAGTCAAGGCCCGCCGCCAACTGTCCGATGGACTTCCGGTCAGCAACCGGCAAATGAACAGAATTGCAAGGGCCAGTCAGCTCTATGTCCAGGCCGCCGCCGGTGCCAGGGAAATGGACATCCGTTACGATGTGGTTATGGTTCACCCTTGGCGATGGCCGGTCCATGTGCCCGATGCCTGGAGACCGCAGTATTAGTCATTGTTTATTCATGGGTTTGCGCTAAACAAATCTCACGTTAAACTCGAACCGTTATTTGATAATCATGGGATGGCAGGGTGATGAAGTCTTTTAAAAAATATTTGGTAACCGGTTTGATTTTGGCGTCGTTAGCGCCACTCGGCGGCTGTGTCAGTACGGTCGTTGGTGCCGGTGCCGCCGTTGGCGTTGCGGCCCTGGAAGAAAGGTCCTTTAAGGTGCATGCCGAAGACACCACATTGGCCGCTAAAATACGTTTTAATCTGGTCGATTCGGGAAAGAAATACATCACCGGCGTCGGGGTCGAGGTGTTTGAAAGCAATGCCCTGTTGACCGGCCTTGTTAAAGATGAACACATCCGCGCAGAAATCCTCCAGTTGGCTTGGAAAGTCGAGGGCATAAGGGATGTGTATAACGAGTTGCAAATCGCTGAGTCGTCGATCTCCGATCTGGCGAAAGACAGCTGGGTCACCACCCAATTAAAGTCCAAAATAACCTTTGATGAAGATATTCTGGCGATTAATTACTCCATCGAAACCGTCGCCGGCACGGTTTATTTGATTGGAATTGCCCAGAACCAGGCGGAACTGGACAAGGTGGTCTCGCACGCGCGGAATTTGGGATACGTCAAACGGGTGATTTCCCATGTCCGGGTTAAACAGGCGGCCAGTTGAGACTGCCGGCGGACATATGTGAAGCCCTCGTTGAAGTTGGCCAACAACCGGATGATGAGGTCGATCTTGCTGAAACGGCACTGATTTTATCGACCGTCGACCGGCCGGCTGTTCACCTGGACAGTTACCGACGCCACCTGAACACGCTCTGTGACGACGTCGCCGCCTATGTCAGTGGACTGAGACAACCCCTGGACCTTGCCATTTGCCATGAGGCTCTGGTCCAGGTGTTGTTTCGTCGCTACGGGTATTTGGGTGACGACGACGCCTTTGACGACCCGGATTCGGCAAACCTGACCTATGTCATCGACCGGCGGGCCGGATTACCGGTGCTGCTCGGTGTGCTTTATATTCACGTGGCACAACATCAGGGATGGGGGGCCGTCGGCCTGAATTTTCCGGGCCGTTTCCTGCTCCGCCTGGAAGTCGGCTCGGAACGAATGATCCTCGATCCCTTTGGCGGCGGCGTTGCCGTCGATCCGCGTAATCTGCGGGATATTCTAAAAGCCCTGTCAGGCACCCATGCGGAGTTGCGTCCAGACGACTACAAAGCCGTATCTTCCCGCGACGTATTGTTACGGATACAAAACAACATTCACAATCGCCTGCTGCGGTCCGGCCGCATGGACGAGGCCATCGCGGTCATTGAGGTCATGTTATTGTTTGCCCCTTCGGCCACCCACCTGTGGCGGGACTGCGGGTTATTGCACGCACGGATGGATAATGTGGAAAAAGCCATCAAAGCGCTCGAAACCTATCTTCAGAACGACCGCAGCAGTGACAGTCGATATAACGCATCCAGGCTCTTGCAGGAACTCCGCCAACGCCTTAATTAGGGCGTTCCCCAATGCTTTGCACCGAAGAGGATAAATCCCATGGCCGGACAAGTTGCCATTCAAATGGATCATGTTGCCAGCATCGATATCGCCGGCGACAGCAGTTTTGTCATGGGCTTGGAAGCCCAGCGCCGGGGGTATAAATTATGGCACTATGGGCCTGAAAACCTGAGTTATGTGGCTGGCCGGGTTTTGGCACGGGCCCAGGAGATGGTTCTGCGGCGTGAGGTTGGCAACCACTTCACATTGGCGGACGAAACAACGATTGATTTGGCCGATGTCGATGTTGTCCTGATGCGCCAGGATCCCCCCTTTGACATGTCCTATATATCCGCCACCCATTTGCTTGAGTTGGTCCATCCCCGCACCCTGGTGGTGAACCATCCCGGCGAAGTGCGAAATGCGCCTGAAAAATTGTTCATGCTCAAATACCCGCAACTGCTGGCACCGACGATGATCAGCCGGGACGCCCAGGCGATCCGCGAATTCAGGGATGAACATCAAGATATTATCGTCAAACCCTTGTTCGGCAATGGCGGTGCCGGGGTATTCCATATTGCGCCGGGTGACGAAAACCTCAATTCTCTGCTCGAAATGTTCGCCGGTATTAATCGCGAACCCCTGATGGTGCAGCGTTACCTGCCGGAAGTCCGGGCCGGCGATAAACGCATTATCCTAATCGACGGGGTCGCCGCAGGCGGCACCAACCGAGTGCCGCCGGCTGGTGAAGCGCGGTCCAACATGCACGTCGGCGGGCGGGCTGAAAAAACCCGGCTGACCCGACGCGAGCAGGAAATTTGTGAAACCATCGGCCCGGATCTTAAAGCCCGGGGTCTGATTTTCGTTGGTATTGATGTGATTGGCGGATATTTGACCGAGATCAACGTCACCTCACCAACGGGCCTGCAGGAAGTCAACGCCTTTGACGACGTTTGCCTGGAATCCGATATCTGGGACGCCATTGAAACTCGGCTATAAACAGCCACCGATCAGACGTTGACTTGTGCCATTCCGGCGGCACGCAACCCGGACCCTATGCACCATGGCGGCAACCAGATAAGCGAGTATGACCTGAATAGCCGCCAGTATTAACGGAGCCATCAGAATCCCCGGGGGAAATTGAAGAACAGGGTGTTGCAGATATCGGATGGCAGGCAGACGGTGCGGCGTGGGTTAACTGATTCGCCGCCCTGGTGCTGCAACGGTTGTCCCATTGGACCTTGGCAACACCATTTGCGCTTGGCAACGACCTGTTCGCGTTGTGGCAGGTGCCATTTCATCCAAGCTGCGGACTTCACGCAAGCGCTGGTTGCCTACGGGTCCGGCAACGCCTGTTTGTTTTTTTCCGCCTCATCGTCGGCGAGGATGCCGCGCCTCAGGCTGTTGGCGGGCCGCCCGAAATAACGTTGGGCGATGCGCTGGCTGGGCGGCATCTTCTTCAGGGCGTCAATAATACCTGCAAATCCGCCTGTTTGGAGAGTATGGAGAATTTCCTGCCACGTTCGGGCGCTACTAAAGGCGATGCGGACAATCCGTCGCGCGGTCACCAGCCATATGGGAGAAATCAGCAAGGTGATGACGGTAACGGCAATAATCAGACTCTTTTCACTGGCGTTGATCAATCCGAGGTCAAAACCGGCTTCTCCCATCAGGAACGAAAATTCACCAATCTGAGCGATCAGCAGACCAGAAATAAAAGCGTGTGGCCAAGGCTCGCCGAGAAGGCGGATCGCGCCGATATTGAATATGGTTTTCAGGACGGTCACCATAAATACAATAATAAGGATCATGGAAATATTTTCCCAGATGAACTGGAGGTCGACCAGCAGGCCGATAGAAACGAAAAACGCCATCATCATCAAATCCTGAATGGGACGAACGCTCCGTATCATGACATTGCGGGTGCTGCTATTTCCAACCAGCAACCCAGCCAAAAAGGCCCCGTAGGCAGAGGTAAGTTCCAGATAACCGGCAAGAACAGAGGCGCCAAAGCAGATGCCGACACCATAAATTGGCCTCAGATCTATTTGCCGGGCGAGATAACCTGACAAGGGCAGATGAATTTTTACCCGGCGGCTTAAATACCAGCATAAAAAAACCAGAAAAGAAGCGGCGAATACAATACGCAGAAACCCCCAGGAATTGAACTCGCCGCCGGCCAGCATCTGGATCACAAGGATCATCGGGATTACCGCCAAATCTTGAGCAATCAATATTGAAACGGTGATCTGACCCACTTGGGTGCGCAATAGATTGAGGTCTTCGAGCATGCGGACGACCACGACCGTACTACTCAGTGCCACGACAAAGCCCAGTAATACCGAAACTCCCGGCGACCAACCGTACACCAGTCCAAATAACAACATGACGGTTACCGCCGCCCCAACCTGCAACAACGCGGTACCGACGGCGACCTTCCAGATTGCACGGAAACCGCGAAGACTGAGTTGCATGCCGATGGTGTAAAGCAAAAGCAGCACACCGAGCTCCGCTATCAGGCCGATATCTCCCCGGTTTTCAACCAATGCCAATCCCGAAGGACCTAACGCCACACCTGCGATCATATAACCGATGATCGACGGCAATCGTAACTGACTGCAAATCAGGCCGAACGCCAGGGCCGTCAGTATAATTGTTGCGATCGACGTAAGCTCAGCCTGAATTTGCATTTTGCGGCAACCTTTTATGGTTCAGTCGTATTGTCTACATATTGGCCTATAAAAAATATTCATCCTTGAGCATGATTATTGTGAGAACATAATACTGTATCTGTTTTGTAATTGGATTTATTGTATTATTTTCACTATATACACATTAAATTTATCTATAAATAAATTATTATTGTTATATCGAATGTATTGTTATATTCAATGGTAATGAGGACACATCACCCCACAGCCTATGAAATCGCCTGTCAGCTTGTCAGCTTTTACGACCTGCCGTTTGGCGGGAAACCATCTGGTCGGTTTCGCATTTCGCCAAAAAACCTTCGGAACCTGGCAAACCGACGACGGATATCTGATGATTTGGTCAAACAATTAACTGAGGTGTTGTTTGAAATGGAATATGTGTTTGTTGATATGGAAACCTTTTATGCAATGACGAGTGCTCGCACATTCACCAATTACCGCCGTGTGGCTGACTCAATGGTAGGGCAACAGGACAATTGATCGTGAAAAAGAAGAAAGCCGCAAAAAAGCTTATTGGATGGCGAGAATGGATAAGCTTTCCGGAGCTGGGAATTGATCGGATCAAAGCAAAAATTGACACCGGTGCAAGGACCTCTGCTATCCATGCATTTCGTATTCGAAAGATTGAAGTCAACCAAAAGCCACGCGTCGGGTTCTTTCTGCATCCGGTTCAGCGCCGTCGCGCCCCGGAGCTTTACTGTACGGCAAAAATCGTCGATGAACGCACGGTTAAGAGCTCCAACGGAGAAACCGAAATTCGATACGTGATTGTAACACCCATGGGCCTAGGTGGCGATATATGGCCGGTGGAACTTACATTGTCTGACAGAGATCAAATGGGCTTTCGGGTTCTTACCGGGCGGTCGGCCATTCGCGGCCGATGTACGGTCGATCCTGGCTCGTCATTCCTGCTGGGCCATTAAAGTAGACTTTAGGAAAACCTATGAAATTTGCACTGATGTGTCGGAACGCAGAACTCTACTCACACAAACGCATTGTCGAAGCTGCCGTCGAGCGCGGTCATGAGGTTGATGTGATTAACCACTTGCGTTGTTACGTCAACATTACATCCCATCGCCCGCAAATACATTATCAGGGAATTATCCTGCCTAAATATGACGCCGTGATCCCGCGCATCGGTGCGTCGGTCACTTTTTTCGGCACCGCGGTGTTGCGCCAGTTTGAGATGATGGGGGTTTATCCGGTCAATGAGTCGGTGGCAATAACAAGATCACGCGACAAGCTGCGTAGTCTACAACTGCTTTCCCGTAAAGGAATTGGCTTGCCGATCACCGTTTTTGCCCATCGCACGAGCAAGGCCGATGAGCTTCTCGATATTATTGGCGGAGCGCCGGTGGTCATCAAGCTTCTGGAGGGAACCCAGGGAATCGGGGTCGTTCTTGGCGAAACCCAGGCCGCAGCTTCCAGCATTATCCAGGCCTTTGGCGGGGTCAATACGAATATTCTTATTCAGGAATTTGTTAAAGAAGCCAAAGGCGAAGACATCCGTTGTTTGGTTGTCGGTGGGAAGGTTGTTGCCGCCATGAAACGCACTGGAAAGTCAGGTGATTTCCGTTCCAATCTGCATCAGGGGGGTTCAGCAGAGACGGTAAAAATCACCCCGACAGAGCGTCAAACGGCGGTATCGGCGGCGAAAATTATGGGATTAAATGTTTGTGGCGTTGATCTGTTGCGTTCGGCTCATGGGCCTGTCGTGATGGAGGTCAATTCTTCGCCTGGCCTCGAAGGCGTCGAAAAAGCGACAGGGATTGATGTCGCCAGTAAGATTATCAAATTCATAGAAGACAACGCGAAGCCAAATAAAACACGGACACGGGGGCGTGGATAAAACCACGCGTTGGTTTCCGGGCGCAAACAAATTAACCGCGAAAATCCCTAACCATTGCTCTGTGCTTAGATTTGCTGGCGGATCCCACACCAATTCTCAACCAACGCAACGGCCAAACCAACGCGTTCTCGTAAATCCAGGGAAACGGCACCTGCCCAGGATGCGAACCTCCGCGCCGCCATCTCCTTGAATTCCAGTTTGGAGAAAAAGCCGACCGCTTGTTTGATGCGGACAGAAACAGCAGGGCAATCGTCCTTAGGACGCCTTTGCCGGCAGTTCAGCGGCTTTTAATACGTTAACAAAACAGTCCTTGGAACTGACGGTTTGGCCCTGCGGCGCACGGGTCTCAAAATGTGCAACACTGCGTTGGTTGCTGTCGAGATTTTCGTACATGAACAAATCGAGGGTGCAGGTTTTTACCCGATACTGCCAGATTTCGGCCGGCTCGTCGCTGCGTTTGAACCCGGGGGCACCAAGCAGGGCCTCGACCTTTTGTGCCGTCAATCCGTCCAGAACATGGGGTTCCGGGTAAACCCGTGGTTTTGGTGCCTTGGCAATGCGCACGGTCGGTTTTGGTGGCACCGCCACGGCCGGCGGCGTTGCCGTGATGAACCGTGACGACGGGGCCGGTTTCAGGGGCTGTTCCGCCGCACAGGCGCTGACAGCCAGGACGCACAGCAGCAGAACGGCCGCCATGTCGCGCCGGCGGTTGGGCGTCTTTGGGGCCGGCGGGTGCCGGGTCAACCGGATTACGCCGCCGTCCCATCGCCGGACGGTGGGCTGCTTTCCGGGCGCTTCGTTTCACTGCCGTCCAGGGTTTGCATGTCGCCGGCAATCTCACCCCCGGATTCGATGACGATCCGGCCATAGCGAATGGTTCCCGAAATGCGGCCACCGGCGCGCACCACCAAACGATCGCGGGCAATGAGTTCACCTTCGAAACGTCCCGAAATGTCCGCTTCCTCGACATCCGCAGTGCCCTTAAAATAACCACTTTGGCTGACCTCGATAACCCGGGCACCGGGCAGGCTGACTTCCACATGGCCTTCGACCACCAGTTTATCACAGGCGGTAATTTCCCCGGACAAACGGATGTCACGACCGACCACCAGGCGTTTGCCGTCGCCGTCGCCACCCATGGGGCGCTCCATGCGGCGCGGCGAGACGCCGGCAATATCTGGTACCCGCCGGGGGACTTCCGGCTGATAAGTGGTTGCCGTCGGCGGTTTGGACGCCGCATGTGACCCCTTCCGGGAAAACGGTTTCAGGGGCGGAGCGGCGATATCGTTTTTATTTTCATTGGCGACGGATTCGCTTTTTTTCTTCCCAAACATAATATTTTTCCTCTTTTCTAAGGGTTAACCTGTCTAGGGATTGGCCTGCAGGGACGGAGCAACGGTGGATTGCCGCCATCCCTGAAATAAATGGATCATTGCCGCGGTGGCGATGATCGGCGTAACTAAATTGATAATCGGTACGGTTAACAGGAAGGCGATAACCACACCCAAACCCAATAACCGCCATTGATTGGATTTGCGCAGGGCGCGCGCTTCGGCCGATGGCAGCCGCCGGTGGGCCACCAGCTCAAAATATTCGCGGCTCAGCAGATATCCGTTGACGCCATAAAAAATCAACGGAAACAGCGGTGCAAAAAACAAAAACGGCAACATCAACATATTAAGCAGAACAAAAAAACCGAGAAACTTGAGGGATGAGACCAGGCTGTTGGCAAAAGGCGGGCCCTTGGTTTTTGGCAGGTGCGGGTAATGTCGGTTTTCCACGCAATCGGCTATTTGGTCCAAAAACAAACCAACGACCGCACTCACCACTCCAGGAAACAAAAACCAGGTCAGGACCGCCGTTGTCAGACCACCCAACAGGTCGACGGCAGTTTCCAGCAAACCCCACTGGAAAAACGCCGTGTGGGTCAAGACATAGCCAATCGTCGACCAAAGTCCAATGAACACCACAAGGGCTAAGCCAATGCACATCAACAATATTTGTCGAGTCGCCTTGTCGTTTAACTGAGATACACCTTTAGAAAGTGCATTTAACATTCAGAAAGTATTCACTTAAATCAATGACCTTAATCTGATACATTAAGACTGTTTCCCAATCCGATTGTCGAGATAAAACCTTAAAAATAGGTTATTGCAAGACTCTTAAAAAAACATTCTCAAGAAATTTATGTAAGGCATTGAAATCATTTAACAAAGGATAAGTCAATCGGAATGCTTGTGGCATTGTTAATGATGGGTATACTGCGCGCCGCTTGAATACCCATACATTTTTGACGCCTGCGTCGATTAGGAGATACATATGGCTCGGCCTCGTTTTGACGTCTTGGGCATTGGAAACGCCATTGTTGATGTCGTCATACAGACGAATGACGGTTTTTTGTCAGAAAACAATTTGCTCAAGGGGGCCATGAGCCTGGTTGACGCGGAAACCTCGGCCGCCCTCTACGACAAATCCGGGCCGGCCGTGGAAGTTTCTGGCGGATCGGCCGGCAACACCATCAGCTGCCTGGCATCTCTGGGGGCTTCAACGGCCTATGTGGGCAAAGTCTTTGACGATCCCCTGGGGCATATTTTTACCCACGATATCCGTTCCCTCGGCGTTCATTTTACCACGGCCCCGGCGGTCGCCGGGCCACCGACGGCGACCTGCCTGGTTTTTGTTACCGAAGATGCGGAACGAACCATGCAAACCTTTTTGGGTGCCTGTGTCGGTCTCGGGCCGGACGACATCGACGACAAAGAGATCGCCGATGCGGCGGTTACCTATATGGAAGGGTACCTTTGGGACCCGCAAGCGGCGAAGGCGGCGTTTTTGAAGGCCGCCGCCTGCGCCCATGGGGCCGGACGGGAGGTTTCACTCAGTCTGTCCGATCCCTTCTGTGTCGATCGTCACCGCGAAGAGTTTCGAAATTTAGTGAGCAATCACGTCGACATTCTGTTTGCCAATGAAGATGAGATTATTTCTCTCTATCAAACCAAGTCCTTTGACGAGGCGTTACAGGCGGTGCGTGGCCAATGCAAAATAGCCGCCCTGACCCGGGCCGACAAGGGTTCGGTTATTGTCAGTGGCGACGACGTCCATATCGTCGACGCCGAGGCGGTTGTTCGGGTGGTCGATACGACGGGTGCCGGCGACGCCTATGCGGCGGGGTTTTTGCATGGCTATACGGCTGGCAAGGATTTGCCGACGGCGGCGCGGATCGGCGGGATCTGCGCGGCGGAAATGATTTCCCACCTAGGCGCCCGTTCTCAAACCCAATTAAAACAACTGGTGGCTGAAAACCTCAGCCCATAAATCCTCGATATTTAGGAACCTTCGTTCAATGACAACGCAATTAAGAAACATCGCCATCATCGCCCACGTTGACCACGGTAAAACCACCCTGGTCGATCAGCTGTTTCGCCTGAGCGGCATGTTTCGCGACAATCAACGGGTTGAAGAACGGGCTATGGACTCCAACGAACTGGAGCGCGAGCGCGGCATTACAATTTTGGCAAAATGCACCAGCGTCGAATGGAAAAACACCCGCATCAATATTGTCGACACCCCGGGTCACGCCGATTTTGGCGGCGAAGTGGAGCGGATCCTGAGTATGGTGGACGGGGTTTTGTTATTGGTTGACGCTTCGGAAGGTCCGATGCCGCAAACCAAGTTTGTCACCATGAAGGCCCTGGCCTTGGGCCTGAAACCGATTGTTGTGGTCAATAAGGTGGATAAACCGGAGGGCCGGCCCTACGAAGTGCAGGACGAAGTGTTCGAGTTGTTTACCGCCCTTGATGCCAGCGACGAACAGCTTGATTTCCAAACCGCCTTTGCCTCGGCCAAAAATGGCTGGGCTGGGCTGACGCCGGAAGACAAGGAAAATAAAATGGATGGGTTGTTCGACATGATTGTCGAGCACGTTCCGGCACCGGAAGGAAATCCTGATGGGCCGTTTTCCATGTTAGCGACAACTCTCGCCGCCGACCCCTATCTGGGACGCATTTTGACCGGGCGCATCAGTTCCGGTGTGGTCACACCAAACATGACGGTCAAGGCCCTGAAACGCGATGGCGAGCTGGTTGAACAGGGCCGCATCTCAAAACTGCTGGCCTACCGGGGTCTCGAGCGGGTCGCCATTGACCGGGCCGAAGCCGGTGACATTGTCGCCATTGCCGGCCTGCCAACGGCGACAGTTGCCGATACCATTTGTGATGTGACGGTTGAAACACCGCTCGATTCGCAGCCGGTCGATCCGCCGACCCTGGCCATGACCTTTTCGATCAATGATTCGCCGTTCGCCGGCAAGGAAGGCAAAAAGGTCACATCACGGGTCATTCGGGACCGCCTGATGAGCGAAGCGGAAGGCAACGTCGCCATTAAAATTTCCGAAACGGCTGGCAAGGATGCCTTCGAAGTGGCCGGCCGGGGCGAATTGCAATTGGGCGTGTTGATTGAGCAAATGCGCCGCGAAGGGTTTGAGCTCTCCATCAGTCGGCCGCGGGTGTTGTTCCGGGAAAATCCGGAAACCGGTGAAACGGAAGAACCCATTGAAGAGGTAACCATCGACGTCGATGACGAATTTTCCGGCATTGTCGTTGAAGCCATGAGCCTGCGCAAAGGCAAGATGACCGAAATGCGCCCGTCGGGCGGCGGCAAGGTCCGTTTGACTTTCCTGGCACCGGCCCGGGGCCTGATCGGTTACCACGGGGAATTTCTCACGGAAACCCGGGGAACCGGCATCATGGCCCGGATTTATCATTCCTATGCACCCCATATGGGGACCATTCCCGGTCGCCGCAACGGGGTTTTGATTTCCAATGCCACCGGTAAAAGCAATGCCTACGGCCTGTTCGGTCTGGAAGGGCGGGGGCCCCTGTTCATTGGCAATGCGGTGCAGGTATATGAGGGCATGATTATCGGCGAACACAGCCGCGGTAACGATCTCGAAGTCAATCCCCTGAAAGCCAAACAGCTGACCAATATTCGCGCTTCAGGAACCGACGAATCCATTCGCCTGACCCCGGCCCGCCGGATTTCCCTGGAACAGGCCATTGCCTATATCCAGGATGATGAACTGGTCGAGGCGACGCCGACCATGTTGCGTTTACGCAAACGGCATCTCGATCCGCATGAGCGCAAACGCCGGTCGCGTGCTGCCGATAAAGCCACCGCCAGCTAGGGCACTTCCGGGATAATAGGGCGCACTCTGACGGGGTAGAACCGTTCGTTCGGTTAGGCGCGGTCCGCAGCGCGTTGCCAAGCATCGGGCAAGGAATGCAACGCCGCCGACGGGCCGTTATACCCCACCGAAGGCCCTGTTCTTTTATTCCGTTACAGCGTCGTGCCCCTTACCCGATACACCGCATCGCGTTGCAGTGCCCTCCTTGTCAAGAAATAAAAGAAACGGGTCAGAGTGCGCCCTATTATTCCGGAAATGCTCTAACCGGCCCTTGAGCGGCACCAGCTCGGCGGGTAGGCTCTCGCCATGACCGAAACGGCATCTCCTCAGTCCGCACGCGTAATGATTGAAACCAACGCCTTTTGGCGGTGGTTTCCCGGCGGCATGCGCCGCCGTTGGTGGTTGTTTCGTCTGTTTGACTTGTTTTGCCGATTTTTACCGACCTTCAAACGGGCACGGGGGTTAACCGTTATCCGGATGGACGGAATTGGCGATATGGTGTTGTTTCGGCCGTCTCTGGAGCATTATCCAAGGGCCTTTGGCGTCGATAAGTCGGAGATCACGATCATTGGTTGTGACAGTTGGAAATCCATCGCGGACCAGGTGTTCGCGGGATATCGGGTCATCACCATCAACGAACATGCCTACGCTAAAAATCTTTTTTATCGCATACAAATCAACCTGAAAATGCGAATGCTGGCACCAAAAACAGTTGTTTCCGACGCTTTTTTCAGGCGCGCTCTGATGGCCGACAGTTTGGTCTGGGCAACCGGTGCGCCTGAAACATTCGTTTCTTACCCCTATATCAACGAACCCACCCGCTCGGAATTTAGCTATTATCTGAGCCAGTGTTCGGAAGTAATTGATACGGGTTTGTACCCCAAACATGAGCTTGACCGTCATGCGGCATTTATCTCTCATTTCACAAAAGACAAAAACCTGACGACAGTGCCAGCGCTTAACTGGCCGAAAAACCGAGCGGATCTGGCAGACGGCCCACCCTATGTGGTTTTGAACCCGGGCAGCAATGAATACGGCCGGCGGTGGCCTCTGGCGGACTATGTTGCCTTGGCGAAATGGATGACAAAACGGGGACTTCGTGTGGTCTTTGTCGGTAAGGTCGAAGAATCGGCCCAGGGTGAGACCATCGCCGCAGCTGCCGACGGCACGACGGTTATCGATTTGACCGGCAAGACCACGTTGGTGGACCTCATGAATCTGCTAAAATCGGCGGTTCTTGTGGTTAGCAATGATACCGGTCCTTTGCATCTGGCCATCGGTTTACAAACCGCGACCGTTGGCATCGTTGGCGGCGGCCATTTCGGTAGTTTTGTTCCTTACCCAGAGCACGCGAAGCCCGCTAATGTTCGTTTCATTAATGAAAAGATGGATTGTTACCATTGTTTCTGGCGCTGCCATAAACGAACCGACCCGAAGGCATCGTTCCCGTGCGTTGCTGCGGTATCTCTGCGCCGAGTGCAAGGGGCTTGTAAGGAACTGTTAGGATCATGACGGTTCAGATGGAAACCAGGTCCTGGGGTGAGGTATATCAGGCTTTCAAAAACCCCAAGGTGATTTCACTGTTGTTTTTGGGCCTGTCGGCGGGAATTCCAATACTTCTGATCTTTTCCACCCTTTCCGTATGGTTACGTGAAGCCGAAGTCAGCAGGGCGACCATCGGATTTTTCAGTTGGGCGGCTTTGGGGTATGCCTTCAAATTTATTTGGGCGCCTCTGATCGACAAATTACCCGTCCCCTATTTGGCGGAAAAGTTGGGTCGCAGGCGCTCCTGGCTTTTGGTTTCTCAAGGCATGATTATTGGATCTCTTGTTTTGATGGCGTCGGGTGACCCGACCCGTTCTCTTGCTACCATGGCGGTTTTTGCCATCTTACTTGGCTTTTCATCGGCCACCCAGGACATCGTAATCGATGCCTACCGGATTGAGGTTTCGGATGCCGATCTTCAGGGTATCATGTCTTCGGCCTATATCGCCGGATACCGGGTTGGGATGTTGATCGCCGGCGCCGGTGCCCTGGAATTGGCCGGGTTTTTGGATGGTGGTGCGGGTTATAGCCTGGATGCCTGGTCAAAAACCTATTTGGCGATGGCCCTGGTTATGGGCATTGGTGTTGCCACGACCCTGATTATTTCGGAACCCGATGTGCCCAACACCTCGGATACCCATTTAACGGGAAGGTCCGATTATTTGCGGTTTATCGCCTGCTTTCTGTGTGCCGCCGGGACCCTTGTTGTTGTCTTTTTGTTAACGGCTGACTTGGCAAAGGATGCGGGTGCCTTACTCCCGGAACAAGGGAATATGGCGGGTCGATTGGGCGGATTCTTAATCGAGGCGGGCCGCTTGGCGGCGGCGCTTTTTTGCGCCTATTTGGTTGTTTGCGGGCTTATCGCAATAAAGTTTGTGCCAAAGGCACTGATAACGGAATCTTATCTTGGGCCGTTTACGGATTTTTTCCGCCGGCACGGCAAAACCGCCCTGTTGGTCCTGGCCCTGATCGCCACCTATCGCATCGCCGACGTTGTTATGGGTGTTATGGCCAATGTCTTTTATGTCGACCTCGGGTTTGAGAAACAGGAAATCGGCCGCATCTCCAAGGGGTTTGGGTTGATCATGACGTTGATCGGCGGTTTTGCCGGCGGTGCCTTGGCGGTGCGTTACGGTGTCATGCGGGCCCTGATGACGGGTGCCGTCCTGGCGGCGGCATCGAACCTGTTATTCGCCCTGTTGGCCCAGGTTGGCAATGATATTGTGTTTTTGATGTGGGTTATTTCGGCTGATAACCTTAGCGCTGGTATCGCTTCTGCGGCATTTGTCGCTTATCTTTCGAGCCTCACCAGCAGCGCCTTTACGGCCTCGCAATATGCCTTATTCAGTTCGATTATGGTATTGTTACCGAAAGTTCTTGCCGGATATTCTGGACTAATGGTTGAAAGCGTCGGTTATGCCGCCTTTTTTATCGGCACCGCCGCGATGGGGGTTCCGGTGTTGGGGCTTATTTACCTGGTGGCCCGGGCCAAATCCCCGGCATAACCCCCTTGCCTTGACCGTCGGGCCTGGAACCGCCATAAATCGCCGCGGCTTTTTTTCCATCAACTTCCGATCGACTGGGTTCTGACCATGCAGCGTATTTTTTCCGGCGTTCAGCCAACGGGCAATCTTCATTTGGGCAACTATCTGGGTGCCATTCGCAATTGGGTTCGCCTGCAGAACGATTATGAATGCATCTTTTGTATGGTCGACCTGCACGCTATTACTGTTTGGCAGGACCCGGAACAACTGCGTTCCAACACCCGCGAAGTGGCCGCTGCCATGATCGCTTCGGGTGTCGACCCGCACAAGAACATTATTTTTAATCAGAGCCAGGTGCCGCAGCACGCTGAACTGGCCTGGATCTTCAACTGTGTCGCCCGTCTCGGCTGGCTTGATCGTATGACCCAGTTCAAGGAAAAGGCTGGCAAGGACAAAGAACGGGCCTCGGTCGGTCTCTATGCCTATCCAAACCTGATGGCGGCCGATATTCTGCTCTATAAGGCGACCCATGTGCCGGTCGGCGAAGACCAGAAACAACATCTCGAACTGTGCCGTGATATCGCCCAGAAATTTAATCACGACTATAAAGAAGAGGTTTTCCCGATCGTTGAGCCGTTGATCTTTGGTGAAGCGACGCGGGTGATGTCGTTGCGGGACGGTTCCAGCAAAATGAGCAAATCGGACGCCTCCGACGCGTCGCGTATCAATATGACTGACGATACGGACAGCATTGTCAAAAAGATTCGTAAAGCCCGAACCGATGCGGAACCCCTGCCGTCGGAAGTTGCTGGGCTCAAGGGCCGGGCGGAAGCCGCCAATCTGGTCGGCATCTACGCGGCACTCCAGGATTGCACGTCACAACAGGTGCTGGATGATTTTCGTGGTCAGGGTTTTGGCACCTTCAAACCGGCCCTGGCGGAGCTGGCCGTTGATAAACTGGCGGTGATTCAAGGCGAAATGCGCCGGCTCAGGGATGACCCGGCACACGTCGACAGCATTATTCGTACCGGCGTTGAAAAGGCCCGGGCTATCGCCGAGCCTATAATCCGAGAAATTCACGGTAAAATTGGACTGTTGCAACCCTGAAGCCGGGCGACGGTCAGGGCGTATTGTTTTATTTCTGACCGAGCTGAATATCCAACAGACCTATGGTTAAAAATTCGCCAATGATGTATGGAATTAGTCCAGGTCTGGTTTTTGGTCATTGGTATGAACGAATATAACCTTTCGCGGGAACTGTTAGACGGCATTATCGACAGCATTGAGGATGGTGCCGCCCTGTACGATGCCGACGACAAACTGATCCGCTGCAATGGTAGTTATGTGACCTATTTCCCGACGGTCGGTGATACCATCCAGCCGGGAATGGCGTACCGAACTCTCATTGATAATCTGGCCCGAACCGGTGCCTGCGAGGGAACACCCGCGCAGAAACAGGCCTGGGTCGACGACCGGGTTGAATTGTTTGAAAGTGGCAGCAAACATAACGAATTTCGCCATGCCGAGGGCCTTTGGGCGCGGGTTGACTATTATAAAATCGGCGTCGGCGGGACCTTTGTCATCACCGCCGATATTACCGAACGCAAGGCCATGGAGGTTTCCCTCGCCGAAGCCAACCAGAAACTGGAAGCCCGGGTTGAGCAGCGTACGGCAGAACTTCAGGCTGCCAACCAACGTCTCATTGATTTTACGGAAACCGCTTCGGACTGGTTGTGGGAAATGGATGCCGACCTGCGGTTTACCTATTTTTCCGACAATGATCCCCAATTGTCGGGACGCGATAAAAACCCTCTTATTGGTAAAACCCGCCAGGAAATTTCCGGCCGGACCACATTTTCGGCAAAGTGGCAGGCCCATTTCGACGATTTAACAGCACGACGCGCGTTCCGAGACTTCACCTATGGTCATTTGAACCAGGACGGCCGGACGGTGTTTATCAGCGTTGGCGGAAAACCCATCTTTGATGGGGCCGGCACGTTCACAGGGTACCGGGGAACGGGCACGGACCTGTCGGAACATTACCGCATTACCGAAGAAATGAAAAAAAACGAATTGTTATTTCGCGGCCTGTTTGAGGCGGCGATTTTTGGTGTTGTTTTGAATTCCAATGATGGCCGTGCCCGGGTTCGGGTCAATCAGGCATTCTGCAAAATGGTCGGATATACCGAGGACGACCTGCTCAACCAGGACTATGAAAAACTCACCCATCCCGACGACCGGGCGGCAAGCCTGGAACTGCGGTGCCAATTGTTCGCGGGAAAAATTGATCATTTTGTTACCGAAAAACGATATATCTGCAGTGATGGCAAAGTCCTTTGGTGCAATGTGCTGCAAACCGTTATTCGTGACGAACAGGGCCAGGTGCTCAATTACATTTCTTTCATTCAGGATATAAGCCAACGCAAAGCCAATGAAGACGCGATCTTGGCCATCAAAAATGAGGCTGAAATCGCCAATCGGGCAAAATCCAATTTTCTCGCCAATATGAGCCATGAATTGCGTACCCCCCTCAACTCAATCATCGGATTTTCATCGATTATCGCCGGGGCCATGATGGGCGATCACGCGGTCGCCGCCTATGGCGACTATGGCCAGAATATCAAACAATCGGGTGAACACCTTTTGCAGTTAATCAACGAAATCCTCGACCTGGCGCGCATTGAAGCAGAGACCCTGGAAGTCAACAGACAACAGATTGACGTCCACGAGGTGATTGCTTCATGTGTTCAAATGGCCGAATTTGAAAGCAAAGAAGCGGATCTTGAGATGGTTGTTGATCGGCCCGAGGACCGGCTTACCCTGAACGCCGATTTGTTACATATAAAACAAATTGTCCTCAACCTGCTGTCAAATGCGATTAAATTCACGCCAAAAAAGGGCGTGATAACGGTACGCGCTGCGATGGAGTCTCAGGGCCATGTGGTCATCGAAGTCGCTGATACGGGGATCGGGATCGCCGCCAGGGACCTTGCCAAGGTCGTGGAACCCTTTGCTCAGGTGACCGACAGCATGGTCCGCGACCACGCTGGCGCCGGTTTGGGCCTGGCTATCGTAAAATCCCTGACCGAACGCAACGGGGGCGACTTAACAATCGACAGCGTCGTTGGCGTCGGGACAACGGTACGCCTGCGATTTCCGGCACATATCACGTAAATGACGGCGGATCGTCCAAGGGCCTTTCTTTCTTGCCAGCAAAACCGCCAGGGCGCACACTCATGGATTGATAAGCATATTATCGGGGGCACCACCTATGACACAAATCAACATCCAGTTTACGTTGTTTTCGGCGTTTTATTCGCCATTGATTTCAACCATGTCCGGCGAATTTTTACAGGCCGAGGGACTGCAGCCAAACTGGTCCGTTGCACCGCCGGGGGTCTCGGCCATAAAGGCCTTGGAAGACGGATCGGCCCATGTCATTCAGTCGGCTCTGAGCCAGGGTTTTGTATCTCTTAATAAGGGCGAAACACCGACGGCTGTGCATTTTGCCCAGGTTAATGAAATGGACGGTTTCTTTTTGACCGGCCGGCATGCGGATCCCCAGTTTACCTGGGACAAATTACAGGGGTCCGAGGTTATTCTGTTTGGCGGCGGACAGCCGTTGGCGATGTTCAAATACGCCTGCCATAAGGCTGGCATCGATTTTGATAAATTGGTGGTCATCAATCCCGGGGACGCCGCCGATATGGATAAAGCGTTTCGCCAAGGTCAGGGACACTATATACAGCAGCAGGGCCCGTTTCCCCAACAATTGGAAGCCGATGGTATCGGTCATATTGTCGCTCAAGTCGGGCTGCCTATCGGACCAAATGGGTTTTCATCCCTGGCGGCGACGCGTCAATGGCTGGCGACGGATATGGCAAAAGCCTTTATCCGTGCCTATAAAAAAACCCGGCTTTACATGAACGAAACCCCGGCAGCGGAAATCGCCCGGGCCGAAAAGAGTTATTTTCCGAAAATCGATGAAACGGTTCTGGCCGACTGTATCCGCACCTATCAGCAGCTCGGGTGCTGGACGCCGCACGTGGAAATCACCGAAGAAGCCTACCAAGCCACGCTTGATATTTTTGCTTATAATGGTTTGCTTAACGAGCGATATGCGTACGATCTGGTGTGCGCAAAACCGCCATCGTCCGACTGAACCGGGCGGATGATCAGTCGCCTGGTTGGGGACCGTCGTAGCCGGCAACAATGAGCAGGTTCATGTCGGCAGCTGGCTGGCGAATGGCTTTGGCTTTTTGGTATTCCGCCGAATGATAACAGGCCTGGGCCTGTTCATAGGAGGCAAACTCCAGCACCACCGTGCGCGATCCGAAGGATCCTTCCGGTATCTCGCCGTCACCGCCACGGACCAAAAACCGGGCACCAAATTGGGCGAAGGACGCGGCGTTCGCTTCAATATATTTTTTATAGGTATCGAGATCCGAAATTTCGCCGGTGGCGATCCAATATCCTTTGGCCATGGGTTTTGATCCTGTGTTGGTGTTAAGATATGCCAGCGTACTGTTTCACGGCCATGGGCGGGGTTCAAGCGGCTGTTTATTTCCGCCGGTGTTCATGAGTATCTAAGTATCAGATGGTTTACTCCCCAGCATCGATGGTACGCCGGAAGAGATGATGACCGATCTATTGAGCACATTGTTTTTACAATCACACACGGGCACCAATCTGTTCCCCGACCTGGGGTTTAAACAACTGGGGCTAATACAAACTGTCGCCGACGCGAACCGGGAGTCTTCTCCGGGGAATGCGGAACAAACCCCTGACCAGGCCAACGGCCAGATCAATACCTCACAAGGTTTTGGCGGCGAAACAAATTCCGATCATCGCGATGGTCAACGCGACCAGGCGCAGGTCCGGTTTACGGTGATGATCCGCAAACGTTCCGGCGAACTCCGGACGATTTCCGTCCGGGCGGTATCCGCCGTGGAGGCGCAATCGGCTGCCCGCTCGGTCGTTGATGCGGAGGAGGAAGGGATTTCCGTCGATCAGAGCACCGTGATTGGTCATCCGGACCCCGAACGGGGACGGGTCGCTTAAGGAAATGCGGAGGACGCCGTCAAAGGCGCTGTCTTTCTGTCTCGCAATGGATTAATCTGGCGTCCGTTGCCCTTGAATTTAAGGGCCGGTCCGACCATCTATCAGGGACCTCCTATTGCACTCCCATGAACAAAGGTTCGATAATGTTTATTCAAACAGAAAATACGCCCAACCCAGCAACCCTGAAGTTCTTGCCCGGTTGCGCCGTCATGGAGTCTGGCACGGCTAATTTCACGTCTGCCGAGGCGGCCGAAATTTCACCCCTGGCCCTGAACCTGTTTGGCACAGCGGGGATTACCGGGGTATTTCTGGGTGCCGACTTTGTCACCATTACCAAGGCCGACGATAAGGACTGGGACCTGCTAAAACCTCTGGTCCTGGGCGCGATCATGGAACATTTCCAATCGGGGCGTCCGGTCATGAGCGAAGCTTCGACAACCGACGGTTCCAGCGACGATGCCGAAGACGATAGTGTGACGCGCCAAATCAAAGAACTGATCGATACCCGGGTGCGTCCGGCAGTGGCGCAGGACGGTGGCGATATTGTTTATAAAGGATTTGAAGAGGGCGTGGTTTATTTGCATATGCAGGGTGCCTGTGCCGGTTGCCCGAGCTCGACGGCGACGCTCAAGCATGGGATTGAAAACATGTTGCGGTATTATGTGCCGGAAGTCGAAGAAGTCCGGGCGGTTTAAAAGACATATTTCCTATTGACTAATTGTGCAATGCAGCATAAATAGTGCGCTGCAACATAACTTTTAATAGGCATATTTGACGTAGAATTCATATCTGCATTGTGTTAAACACTCCTCCATAAGAATGCCGGCCAAGAGTTCCGTTGGGTTCACTACGGGGGGAAACTGAACGAGCGGGAAAATCCATAAAAACTGGACGACTTTTTCCCATAGTCTCGGGCGTGTTTCTGGACGCAACGCCTATGAATTACGGATGATCTGATGATTCGTATGTATGAACGTATTGCTTTGATTACGGCAGGGGGCCTGGTCAGCGGGCTGATTGCCGCCGCTGTTCTTTTTCCACCGGATAAAACCACCGCACGGCCCAATGGGGTTTTCGAAGCGACGGCGGTCGCCCCGGCCCCGCATCCCAAGCGAAAGCTGCAGGCGCAGCGGTTTTTGCCCATTAAGGCCCGTGGTTCGGAAACCCTGTTAGCAGGGGTCAACGTCCGTGCCCTGAACAACCACCGCCCGGTCCGTGTTAATTCAGCGGAAAACCTGGATAAAACGTTTACAGCACTGGGTTACGACCTGGATTCCGTGCGGAGTGGTCATCGACAGGTTCCCCGGTTATTCCTGGCGAGCATGCCCAGTGATCTCGGGGACCTGCAGGAAGTTTCGCACAAAAAAACCCTGTTCTTTAAAACAGTCCTGCCCCTGATATTGCAGGTTAACCAGGAGATTCTGGCTGACCGAAGCCGTCTGTGGGACCTGCAAACCCGGCGAAAGAAGGGTGAAAAACTGGGCCCTGTTGATCGATTGTGGTTAATCGTCATGGCCGAGCGCTACAAATTGAAGTCCGGCGATATTTCCGGAATGCTGGTCCGGGCCGACATTATTCCCGTATCGCTGGCGCTCGCCCAGGCGGCCGAGGAAAGCGGCTGGGGCACGTCGCGGTTTGTCCGCGAAGGCAATGCCATGTTTGGCCAATGGACAACGGCAAAAGATGAAGGTCTGGTGCCCGAAAAACGCGATGCCGGCAAATCACACAAGGTCAAGGCGTTTAACAGTTTGCTCGACTCCGCACGGGCCTACGCGCGCAATCTGAATACCCATCGTGCCTACCGGAAACTGCGGACCATGCGACATCGGTTGCGGCAAAAAGGTGAGGCCATTTCCGGCACCCAACTGGTCGAAACTTTGACCCGTTATTCCGAGCGCGGTAAAGCCTACGTAAAGGGCCTGCGCGCCATCATCGCCGTAAACAAACTAAAACACCTGGATGGGGCCAAACTGAACACCGACGCATAACCCGATAGCCCTCCGATGTATGATTGGGGTTTAAACCTGTCGCTGATCTGTGCGCCGCCAAAAAAAACATTATGAATAATAACTGTAGGTGATCCCATGGACCGGAACCCAGGCCACTCGGTACGGATTTACAACAATTTGTTACCAGTGATTTAAAACCAATGTCTTAAAACCAATGACTTAAAATGGGTTCGACAAGTTCTAGGAGAGGGCCGACCATGGAAGACGATCTGCATTTTCTGCGTCAAACCATAATAATTTCCAGCGTGAGCAGAGACCAGGGCAATCACCCCTTTGGTGCCCTGTTGGTTGATCCAGCCGGAAAGGTGACATTGACCTCGGGCAATAGCCACGCCGTTGACAAGGGGATCGGACATGCGGAATTGAACGTCGCGCGTAGTGCCGCCTTGCGCTATCCGCCGGAGGTTCTTGACGGCTGTACACTGTACACCTCCGTCGAACCCTGTTGCATGTGCGCGGGAGGCACTTACTGGGCGGGAATTGGCACCGTGGTCTATGGCCTGACGGAAAAACGGCTGGCCACCCTCACCGGCAACAATCCCGAAAACCTGACCATGGACATGTCCTGTCATCGGGTTTTCGAGGCCGGCCAACGGAAAGTCCAGGTTCGCGGGCCCTTTGCCGAATTGGAACGGGAAATCGTCGCTGTTCACGAGGGGTTCTGGTAAGGCGGCGGCCCCAATCCATTGGCAACAAACCCTCATTTTCAGGACCGCCACCGGCGGCGCTGGCCCCGTGCAATAGGGTCGGGTTAAACCGCTAGGTTCAGGCCATGGATCTGTCAGTTTCGCGCTCGATTAAAGGCGTCAGCCAGGGCCGTTAAACTGGTTTCCGTCTTGGGTTTTGCGACCGGTGGCTCTTTTTTGACTTTTGGTGAAGCCTCTGGTTTGCGCCCCGGATTTGGCTTTGGCTTGGTGGTTTTGGCGGCCGGTCGCGGGCCCGGTTGCGCCATTTTCATGGTTAAAGAGATGCGCTTGCGGGGCAGGTCCACTTGCTGGACTTTAACCCGAACCACGTCACCGGGTTTGACCACATCGCGCGGGTCTTTGACAAATCGATCGGCCAATTGGGAAATGTGAACCAGTCCGTCCTGATGAACCCCGACATCAACGAAGGCACCAAAATTAGCGACGTTGGTAACAACTCCTTCCAGGATCATGCCGGGTTGCAGGTCGGAAACTTTTTCAACACCGTCCTTAAAGGCGGCGGTATTAAATTCGGGCCGGGGGTCGCGGCCGGGTTTTTTCAGTTCCTCGATGATGTCGCGGATGGTCACTTCGCCAAAGCTCGGGTCGACATAGTCCTTTGTTGAAATCTCGCTGAGCGCCGCGTTGTCGCCAATCAGCTGGCGAATATCCTTTTTTATGTTGACCAATATGCGTTCAACCAGGGGATAGGCTTCCGGATGAACGGATGACCGGTCCAGGGGATTCGTGCCCTCCATAATTCGCAAAAAACCGGCACATTGCTCAAAGGTTTTATCGCCCAGCATGGGCACGTTTTTAAGCTGCGCGCGCGACGCGAACGCGCCGTGGCTGTCGCGGTACTCAACGATGCCCCGGGCCAGCGATGCGCCGACGCCGGAAACCCGCGCCAGCAAAGGTGAAGACGCCATGTTTAAATCGACACCAACGGCGTTGACACAGTCTTCGACCACCGCATCGAGGGCCCGGTCCAATCGGTATTCCGACAAATCGTGCTGATACTGGCCGACGCCGATGGCTTTTGGTTCAATTTTGACCAACTCCGCCAGGGGGTCCTGGAGGCGTCGGCCAATGGACGCGGCACCGCGCAGGGAAACGTCGATATCGGGAAATTCCTTGGATGCGTATTCGGACGCCGAATAGACCGAGGCACCGGCCTCGGAAACCATAATTTTTTTCAGTTTGAGTTCCGGATGTTTGCCAATCACTTCCGCCGCCAGTTTATCGGTCTCCCGGGACGCCGTTCCGTTGCCGATGGAAATCAATTCGGCGCCATGGCGTTGGGCCAGGGCGGCAACGGTGTTTAGGGATTGGTCCCATTTCCGCTGCGGCTCGTGCGGGTATATGGTGGTTGTATCCACCAGTTTACCGGTGGCATCAACAACAGCCACTTTAACGCCCGAGCGGTATCCGGGGTCAAGGGCAATGGTCGCGCGCGGTCCCGCCGGCGCCGCCAGCAGCAAATCGCGGAGATTCTCGGCAAAGACCCGAATGCCCTCTTCCTCGGCCGCGTCCCACAGGCGGGCCATTAATTCGAGCTCCGTATGCAGGGCGATTTTAACCCGCCAGGCCCAGCCGGCCACACTCAGCAACCAGCCGTCGGCCGGTCGGCCCTGATCGGCAATGCCAAAATGCTGGGCAATCCGCTGTTCGCAGGGGTGCGGGCGCGGCGGTGTCTCGGGATCGCCAACCACCAGACTGACCCGTAAAATATCCTCCTTGCGTCCCCTGAAAACCGCAAGCGCCCGGTGCGACGGCACTTTCGTGACGGGTTCGGAATAGTCAAAATAGTCCTTAAATTTAGCGCCGTCGGTTTCCTTGCCGTCGATAACCTTTGATACCAGCGCCGCAGTGTCCCAGATGAATTCCCGCAACCCGCCGACCAGTTCGGCGTCCTCGGCGAACTGTTCAACCAAAATTTGCCTGGCCCCCTCGAGGGCACCAGCAACATCGGCAATTTTGGTATCATCATCGACATCTGGACGCAGGTATTGCGAGGCCTCCGTCTCCGGGTCACGGGAGGGGTCAGCCAGCAGGGCCTCGGCCAGCGGCTGTAAACCGGCTTCCCGGGCGATCTGGGCTTTCGTGCGGCGTTTCGGTTTGTAGGGCAGATATAAGTCCTCAAGGCGGGCCTTGCTGTCGGCGGACATCAAATCAGCTCGCAGTTCGTCGGTCATTTTATCCTGCGCTTCGATGCTGGCGATGATCGCCCCCCGTCGTTCATCCAGTTCCCGCATATAACCCAGCTGATTTTCCAGGGCGCGCAGTTGAATATCATCCAGACCGCCGGTCATTTCTTTGCGGTAACGGGCAACGAACGGAACCGTTGCCCCGCCATCGAGCAATTCCATTGTCGCAATGACCTGGGATTCTGCGACATTAAGGTGTTCGGCAATGCGGATGGAAATCGATTTCATTTAAAGCCTCATGGTTAGCGGACGGGTCCATTTTTTAGCGACCCAAGGGGGCCTCGGCAAACGTCTTTTTTTAAACCGTGCCGCGCATCACTTTGACCGCGGTCGCGACCTCAAAAAAGGTTTTAATAAGACGCGACTCCTTTCTTTCTGCCAGACAATTGACGTGGGCCGTTGTGTAAATGTCCGCATCAGAAACCTCAACCATGTGAAGGTCCGGATGGGGGATCAGTTCAATATCCGAGACAACACCAATCCCGATACCCCGGGCGACGGCCAGCCAAACGGCCTCGCGACTGCCGATTTCCATGACCGGAGAAATGCTGACACCGGCCCGCTCCAGAGCGGCTTCGAAGGCCAGGCGGGTGGTTGAACCCTTTTCCCGTAAAACCATGCGTTGGCCCTGCAGTTCCCGGATTTTTATCCGTTTGCGCCGGGCGAAGGCATGGGATTTGTCGACGAACACATTGACCGGATGCCGGCTGTAGGGCATGGCAAGAAAGCGCGGGTCGTCTTCGACATGGGCGAGGACTGCCACATCGACCGTATAGTTGACGAGCAGTTCGACCATTTCCCGGGAATTGCCGACGGTCACGGAAAGCTTGATATCGGGATACAGATCGCTGAACGCACTTAACATCTCTGTGGCATGGTAGGGCCCGACGGCTCCCACATGCAGGACACCGGTCTGCAAACCACCAAAGGCGTGTAAAAGGTCCCGGGCCTCGCCTTCCAGGTTGATGATCCGGCGGGTCAGTTCAAACAAACCACGGCCCGCATCCGTCAGGACCACTTGCCGCCCGCGGCGATGAAAAAGTTCCACATCAAAATCAATTTCGAGGGATTTTACCTGGCTCGTCAGGGTCGGTTGACCGACATGGAGAACCTTCGATGCGGCGGTAAACCCGCCCTGTGTCGCGACCCCATGAAAGGCCCTGAGCTGCGTATAGAGCATATTTACCTTATCCATACATTGATTTTATAAATAGAATTAATCGAAAATATGAATTTGTTCAATAAATGGAACCGTGTGATCCTCTTTTTGTTCGTCAGATAACATTCCAAAAGGAAGCCTGACAGGATCTGGTTTCGCTGTGGTGGGATCAGAGTGCTCGAACATTGGTGAGGTTTCAATCCGTTACAGGAGATACAAATTGAAAATTCGAAATAAATATCTACAGACTATGCGGTCCAAACTGCTCAGGGGCACGGCACTCATCGCCGGTAGCGCTCTTATGGCAGTGCCGCTGGCCTTCGGTTTTGCCCAATCGGCCCAGGCTGCGGCCTGTGAAAATCCAGACGAACTGACTTTTGCAATGATTCCGACGGAAGAATCGGTGGCGGAATTGCAACTCTATAAACCTGTTACCGACCGCATGGCGAAATTGACCGGAAAAAAAATTCAGTTCTTTATGCCGACGTCCTATGCGTCGGTGGTTGAGGGATTGTTGAGTAAATTTGTCGATGTCGCGGTTCTCGGACCCTATACCTATGTCATTGCTAACAGCAAAGACCCGTCCGTTGAAGTTTTTGCCACCTACGCCAAAAAACCCGGTCATATGCAGGAAGAGGGTCCCGGGTACAGGGGCGTACTTATTTCCAAAAAGGGCAGCAAATTCACAACCATCGAATCACTAAAAGGATCCATATTGGGATTAACGGATCCAGGCAGTACGTCTGGAAATTTGATGCCGCGGGTTGTTTTTTCCAAAGTGATCGGCACCGAGCTCGAGAATTTTTTTGGCAAGGTCGCCTATACAGGGAGTCACGAGCTTTCCAGTGTTGCCGTCATGAAAGGCAAAGTTGACGCCGCGTTTGTCGCATCCCACCGGTTTGATAACGTCGTCGCAAAAGGCGAAGCTTCCCTTGAGGGTGTCAACGTCCTGTGGAAATCAAACCCCATTCCCCAGGACCCGTTTGTTTACCGCAATACCCTGTGCGACGATATTAAAGCCAATATTGCCGCAACCTTTTTGGGATTAAAAAATGATCCCAATGCGCAGAAGTTTTTGGCGAATGTGAAATCCAACACTTTTGTTCCCATGACGTCGTCGGATTACGACATCATTCGGGATCTTAAGGCGGCAAAAGACGCCCGCAAATAATAATAGGGTTGATCCTTTTTCCCTGGTAACCGGGGCCGTTCTGAAAATCGGCCCCGGTTACACGTCCTTCGACATCGGATGTGGGGTTTTCCCCGGGCGCGGAACATGACGAGGTGCGACATGGCTATCCTGACCGTAACCGATCTTCACGCGCGCTATAGTTCGAGCGGACCGGAAATTCTCAAGGGCATCTCCTTTGCCGTGGAAGACGATGATTTTTTTGCGATCATTGGCCCGAGTGGTGCCGGCAAATCGACATTGATTCGGTGTATCAACCGGCTGGTTGAACCGGCACAAGGCCAGATCATTTTTGACGGACGTCATGTAACGGAACTGCCAAAACGTGAACTGCGCACCCTGCGCCGCGATATCGGCGTTATTTTCCAGGAGTTTAATTTAATTAATCGCATGAGTGTCATGGACAATGTCCTGTCCGGCCGACTTGGATATACGGGTAACCTGCGAACCCTGTTCCGGGCCTTTAAACGCGACGACATCGAACACGGATTACAACTCCTGGAACGGGTCGGTTTGATCGACCATGTTGACAAGCGGGCCGACGAACTTTCCGGCGGCCAAAGGCAACGGGTGGGCATTGCCCGTGCCCTCATGCAGAATCCGAAAATGCTGCTGCTCGACGAACCGACGTCGGCTCTGGATCCAAAAATTTCCCGCGAAGTCATGGGCCTGATCAAACAAATGGCGACGGAGCTTAAAGTTCCCTGTCTGTGTAATATCCACGATGTTCAACTGGCCACTGAATTTTGCAACAAAATAATAGGGCTGCAGGATGGTTATATGAAATTTAACGGGCCAACGGAGCAAATGGACGAGGCAAAACTCAATGACATTTACGCCATGGAAGTTCTTTAGGGGCCAGTGATGGACAGACAACCAGTGCCAGCCATGGCGGTCACGGCGGATATGATCCTGCAACGCCGACGCGGCAAACGCTACACCCAGGCCGGGGTTTATTTAATCCTCTGCGTCCTGGTCTTGTGGAGCGTTCAGGTGACGATTATCGAGGACACGGATTGGGCCCGCATGGGCAGCCTGGCCGAGGTCTGGGAATCCACAAACCGTTTCATCGGGATTGATTTTGCCCTGTTCAAGGACCTCATCGGACCGACCATCGAAACCTTTATGATTGCTTGCCTGGGGACTCTCCTTGGGGTCCTGCTCTGCATCCCTGCCGCCTGGTTTGGTGCCCTGAATATCACCCCGTTCAAACCGGTCACCTATCCCCTGGCGCGACTGATGATGACCATAAGCCGTTCCATCCATGAGATTGTCTGGGCGTTGTTTTTTGTTGCTGCCGTTGGCCTTGGTGCTCTGCCCGGGATATTTGCCATCGCTGTCCGTTCCGTTGGCTTTATTGCCAAAATGTCGGCCGAGGCCATCGAAGACATCGACCCCGGGCCGGTTGAGGCAATCCGCTCCGTTGGCGGCAACAATTTACAGGTTCTGATTTATGCCATTTTACCACAAATTTTACCGCAGGTTCTCGGTGTCATCATTTTTGAGTGGGAAATTAATATCCGCCGATCGGCGGTCCTTGGTCTGGTCGGTGCCGGCGGCCTCGGGCTGGTGTTTTTCCGGCAAATGAACACGTTTAATTACCATGGTGTGATGAGCGTCATCATTGCCATCTTGGCGCTGATCGTGCTCGGTGAGGCATTTTCCCATCGCGTTCGGCGCGCGATTATTTAGGGGCTAAGGGCCATGCCATCCAACCCGACACCCGGACCAGTCCGCTCATCCCAGTTGATCTGGAGCCGTTATAAATATCCCGATACCCTGATCCGTTACGGTGCGTGGTTGGTGTTTTTTGTATTCCTCGTATATTCCATCGAATATCTGAACATCCCCCTGGATCGCCTGATCGGCATGTTTGGTCGCATGGGTGATACCATCGCAAACCGGTATTACCCGCCGGATATGGCATACATTATGGACCACGATTATTTGCAGTACGTGGTCGAAACCATTCAAATGGCCTATCTTGGCGCGTTATTCGGCCTTTTACTGGCGGTTCCGCTCGGTTGGTTTGCGGCCCATAATATGACCCCGTCAAAGACCTTTGTCTATCCCATCGCCCGCTTGATCACCATGGGCTGCCGGGCCGTACACGAAATGATTTGGGCCATTCTTTTTGTCAGTATCCTGGGGTTTGGCATGTTGCCGGGAGTTCTTGCCCTGACCTTTTTTTGCACCGGGTTCGCCGGCAAACTGCTGGCCGAAGAAATCGAAGCCGCCGATATGGGTCCGGTGGAAGCCATGCGTTCGACAGGTGCCAACCTGTTTCAAACCATGGTCTTTGGCATTTTCCCGCAAATCCGGGTCGCCGTCACCGGAATCGCCATTTACACCTGGGACGTGGCCTTTCGAGCTGCGACGGTCGTCGGGTTTTTCGGCGCCGGCGGGATGGGATGGTATCTGAAGCGCAACGTCCTGCAAATTGAAACGGAACGTGTGGCAGCAATTCTGGTGTCAATTTTGATCCTGGTGATGATCTCAGAAAGCATCTCCGCCTGGGCCCGTAATAAAGCCATGAAAATGAAATGATGGATACGAATATGAAAAAAATGGGCCGTGCTGTTGTCTACGATGCACCAAATAAACCCTTTGAAATCAGGGAATATCCGGTACGGGACGTGAACCCGGGTGAGGTTTTGGCGCGGATTACCATGGCGACGATCTGCCGGTCCGATATCCACTCCTATCAAGGACACCGCCCCAATCCCTGTCCGGGCATCCTCGGCCACGAAATTATCGGCGTTGTCGAACAAATTGGCGCGAACATCGACAATGACATGCGCGGCGACCGGCTTACCATTGGTGATCGTGTGACCTGGACGGAATATTTTCATGACGGCGCCTCCTATTACCGCGATATTCACGACTTGCCGCAAAAATCGCCGGGTTTGCGCAAATATGGCCATGATCTGGTGGCTGAAGACCCGCATTTTCTGGGTGGTTTTGCCGACTATTGTTACATCATGCCGGGCACTGGAATTCTTAAACTTCCCGATGCCCTTTCCGATGAGGAAGCAACACCCCTGAACTGTGGTGTCGCAACCATGATTTCCATGGTTGAAGCGGCGCAAGTGGAAATGGCCGACTGCGTGGTGGTTCAGGGGTTGGGGCTGCTCGGTCTGTATGGCTGTGCCATTGCAAAGGCCCGTGGTGCCCGCCAGGTTATTGGCTTGGACGGGGTGCCGGCCCGTCTGCAAATGGCAAAATCATTTGGTGCAGATGTAACCCTTGATGTGACCACCATGGACGACCAGCAGTTGGTCGAGCGCGTCAGGTCTTTATGTTCCCCCGATGGCGCCGATGTGGCCATGGAAGTTTGTGGGTTGGCTGCTGTCGTGCCAACGGGCATCCATATGTTACGGGTCGGTGGACGTTATGTGATCGGCGGGCTGGTTAATCCCAACGACACCTTTGAGTTAGACGGCAACGAAATTCTCAGAAAACTGATTACCCTGAAGGGGGTTCACAACTATCATCCGCGCCACCTGATCCAGGCTTTGGATTTTGTCATGGCCAACCGCTTGCGGTTTCCCTTCAAGGATCTGGTCGATTCCCGGTTCTCGCTGGACCAATTGGATGACGCCTTTGCCCAGGCGTCGGCCCGCAATGTCCTGCGCGCGGCGATCATCCCGTGATGCGGTCCGGGACTACTTATTGCGGATGAATTGGTGGCCAAACCAGCGCCAGCGTCCGTCGTTGGCCGGTAAAGTACAGTTTAAACGGGTTCTGCCAATGGGCAGGGCGGCCCGGGCCCGGACTTCAACACGCGGGCCCAACAGGGAGATTTCCGCCCGCTGGCCCTCGTGGCTGAGGAAACACGAGATCCGGTCCAAACCCTTCTGAACGGCACCCAGATTGCCGGTGACGGTGAAACCAATGGCGGGCGGGTTGTCGGTACCGATCAGCGGGTCGGTTGGGGTCAGGTCCCGGGTCGGCAGGGACAAGGCATTTACGATCAGACGAAATCGGTCTGCACCGCCAAATTTTTCATTTAAACTGAACCGCGGCAAATAATAAAAATCGCCCGTCGCGTCCATTGCGCCGGAATGTTGGCCAAAGGCGGCGATAAATCCAGCGTCTTCAACCGCTTGCCGGGTTGCCGAGCTGGTTTCCCCATAGGGATAGGCAAAAAGCTCCGGAACCGTACCCAGTTCCCTTTTAAAACGATTGTTGGCAATGGTGATTTCTTTTTTGATATCCTGTAACGCGGCTTGTGGCATGTGTAAATGGCTGACACTGTGATGGCCAAATTCGACGCCGCTGGCCCGCATTTCTCGGATCTGGTCCCAGCTCAGGTTGCGCTGAGAGCGGTGATCAACATGGGCCGTTGACGTGAAAACGGTAAATGGCAGATTGGCAGCTTTTAACCGCGGCCAGGCTTCCGTGTAGATCGACAGATAAGCATCGTCGATGGTGATGCCGACGGTCCGGTCGGCCAAGGCGTCCCCCCGCTTAAGCGATTTGATGATTTCGGAGACGGGTAATACCCGATAACCGCCCGACGATAATTCGGCGATATGTTGGTCGAGTTGCTGCAAGCGGATGTTGGTCGATGGGTAATCAGATTCGCCAAATCGATGGTACATAAGGATTACGGCAGACGACGCAGCAATAACCGACTCACTCAACAGGCATAATCCCAGAACAAGGCCAAGGGTCGTCAGATACCGGTCTCGGTTTTTAGACATTATTTAAAGGTCGCACTTCGTCCGCAGGTTAACAATGCTGATTTTCATTGATTCTTCCTGCTTCTGGGGTCAATGACAAGGCCTAGTGGGATAAATAATAAGGATCTGCGCGTGTCATTAAAAATTTTAGCCATAGATACCGCGACCACGGCTTGCTCGGTCGCCGTGCAAAAGGATGGCAGAATTTGCGCCACGGCCCATGAGGATATGGCCCGCGGTCAGTCGGAAGTGTTGATGCCCATGGTCATGGCGGTTTTGGCTGAGACAACCCTGTCGGTTAGCGACATGGATCTCATTGCCGTTACCCGGGGTCCGGGGGCTTTTACCGGGGTGCGTATCGGTTTGGCGGCGGCCCGCGGGCTGGCCCTGGCTGCGGGCGTGCCAAGTTGCGGTGTGTCAACGACCCAGGTGATTGCCGAAGCAGCGCGGCAAACAAATACAGCCAATTCATCCCTGATCGTCGCCCTCGATTCGAAACGATCGGATATTTATGTTCAGGCGTTTGGCCGCACCGGCGAGATCCTGACCGAACCGGTCGCTGTCGCCATCGATGCATTGCTCGCTTATTATGAGGCCCTAGCACTTTGCGGACCGGTGCAGCTTGTTGGCGACGCTGCGGATCGGGCGTTGTCTCGACTTCCAGCCAGTTGTGTCCGCAGCCGAGCGCCCGACGTGCCCGATGCGCAATACGTCGCTAAAGTTGCCGAACGGCTGGTTTTAACGGGCATGGATATGCCAGAGCCGACACCTTTGTATTTACGCCCGCCCGATGCATCGGTACCAAAAAACGGCGGCCGTTTGCGTCCTTAAAGCAGGCCTCTCATATTATTTCGATGCGCAGACGATGCACGCCAAACGGTTCCTGGTCCGCCGTTTCCGGTTCCAGGGACAGGATTTTATGTTTGTGCTCCAAAGTCGAGCGGGGGACGTTTTCCAGCGGTTCTTTTCCCTTAAGGCGAACTTCCAGGACTTCACCTGGGGCAATTTGCTCAATCAATAATTTTGTTTTCACAAATGTCATGGGACAGACTTCATTGGTAATATCGATGAAGTGATGATTTGTCTTCGAATCTGAATTTTGGTTCATTTCACGGGGAACTTTACCTGATCGCGTGTAAATGTTTAATAGAGTTTATCTTGCTCACGATACAACATTCTATATAAATACTGTATCAATAGAAGTTAGGGTCAGGACCCATTAATTTCATGCAATTCTGTTTGTCCGTAAGCTTACGAATACAAGAAAACAAGCGCAAGGACATGCTGGGCATATTCGAGCCTTGTTTTCGCAGAAGGCGTGAGCTTACGGACAAACCCCGAGGG
>JAJFII010000048.1 GCA_021775095.1 Rhodospirillales bacterium | reverse complement strand
GGGCATCCTGGGCGGTCGCTCTGATGGCCTGCCCCATGCGGCTTTTTTTCATAAACAAGACGACTGCGGTCGCCAATACGCAGCAAAGCAAAAAGGAAATCAAACGAATGTCGGCAACCGTTACGCTGCCATCAAAATACGAGCGAACCGCAAAACCGGATTCTGCAACCTGGACCTCGGGTCCAAACATTAGATTGAGTGCCTGTTGAATAACAATTGCCAAACCAAAGGTCGCCAGTAGGGAAATGAACATATCCTTGGCGACAACACGGCTAATTACGGTCCGATAAATAAACCAGCCAAAGCCAAACATTAAGACAATGGCAATCGGTAAGGACAGGATGGGGTGAAGGCCAAGCGTGCTTGAATACCAGGCGATATACCCCCCCATGATGACAAATTCACCCTGGGCAAGGTTTTTGACGTTCATGACGCCCCAAACGAGGGCCAATCCATATCCGGCCAGCGCAAAGATCGCGCCGATGAACACGCCGTCGACAATAAGTTGGATATTCAGAGTTGGTGCGAGACTCAACAGGCTTAAGTTATCAAACATTTCGGAAGCCACATTTCAGTTATAACTAAAGAGGTCCCGCCCCCACGGCGTGTGAGGGCGGGTTTTTTTATTCTTATCCAAGCGTAAGCGAGGCGTATTTACTTGGCTTTTCGCGGATACTCTATGGGCTTGACCGCGAATTCCGTCGGCGCAACCACATGGTAGTCGCCGTTTTGGATTTGCCGTAAAAACATCGGTTTTGCGATGTTATTACCTGCTTTGGAAAACTTAATGTTTCCATAGAACGTTTTCATGTCCGTAGCAGAAATGGCGTCACGAACCTTTTCCGTATCAAACGACTGCGCCCGCTCGAAGGCCTCCTTCCAGACCAAAACGGCAGCGGCCGCCTGAGCCGATTGATAAGGAACGCTCTTCTCATAACCTTCGTATGTGGCTTTGAAGGTTTTGTCGAAATCGCCGGCAGAGCCAAAATACTGATCTGAGTTGGTCAATGTTTCAGACCATTGCGTCGGACACAGGAAACCATCGACGGAACCGCCATATTTGTTGACGATCTTGGACGACTCGCAGTGGGTCATGGCGACCAAAGGTGTGTCGATCTTCATTTCCTTAATTTGCCGTGCGGCCGTAGCGGCACCTTTCGAGTGCCCGGAAACCAGCAGCAGGTCTGGTTTAAGAGCGCGTACTTTGGTCAACGTGGCGGCCATGTCCGACAAATCACGGGGCAATTTATCATCAATGACCGTT
This sequence comes from Rhodospirillales bacterium, assembly GCA_021775095.1. Lineage (GTDB taxonomy): Bacteria > Pseudomonadota > Alphaproteobacteria > Rhodospirillales > Casp-alpha2 > JABMNT01. The sequence goes on along the minus strand of JAJFII010000048.1, from coordinate 5,970 downwards.
TTCAGGCCGTGTTTTTCGATGTCTTCCAAAACACCCGCCCGCACATCAAGCGAGAACGGATCGTTTTCAAAGGCCATGGCGACCTTGATATCGCCTGGTTTTTTGCCAGATTTTGCACCAATTTCTGCGGCAAGTGCGACGGAGCTGGCCAAATACTGCTCAGCCGTTGAAAGCACAGCGAACAAATATCTATATCCTTTGGTAAACAAGGACCGGGCAGCGCCTTCGGCTTCAATCATCGGGATTTTATACTTTTCCGTAATCGGCGCGGCGGCGGTCGTCGTCGCAGAACTATACGGTCCAAGCATAAACTTGACCTCGTCTTGCTTGATCAGGCGCTCAAGCAACTGGGCCGTACGCGCCGGCGTGGATTCATCATCATAATAAATGATTTGAAGTTTATAGGCTTTTCCGCCGACTTTAACGCCACCCATTTCGTTGACTCTTTTGACGGCCAGATTGTAGCCGTTTTTGGCGTGAATCCCGTTTGTCGAATATTTACCGGTAAACGAAATTGCCGAGCCCAGTATAATGGTGTCGCCCTCGACTTTGGCGAACGCCGGATTTACGGCGTTGACGGCAAATGCCGTGACGCCAATAGCCAATGTAGACAGCAATGTCTTGCGAAGTGACATGAAATATATCTCCCAAGTGTATCCCAGTTTCATAAATACTGAACACACGATGGCATTTTTAGTCATATGCGCCATTCATGGTCAGTCCCTGCCGGGCATTGTATCGGCGCGAAATAAAAGCGCAACCGCGTTCTTTGATTTAAACTTTACGGGGTGTCCAACTTTGCACATGTACTGCCCGCCCAGATTGTGTGCGCATGATCTTAGGTTTCACAACCTGATCTACCCCCGGTGATTTTTCTGCTTTTTTGAAGGCTTTTTTCATCTCCGATAACTTGATTTCGGCGCGGTTTCCCCGCTCTTTGGCCGTTTTATAAGCCGTTGTTTCATTGGTAATTTCATTTAAACGATCAATTGAATAATCACCGAATCGCTGCCAGATGTTTTCCAAAAAGGCCTGCACTTCGTATGGCAGAAAAATTTCGGCGTCGATATCCGGACGTCCCTTCGAAAAGGCCAGATAAATGTTGGGCTCAACCGGACCCATTTCATCGGCGACAAACACCGCTGGCATTAATTTGCGATTAAAGGCAACGACATAATAGGCCTGCGCCAGAAACAGCAACCGTTGAAGTTTCTGGGGTTGCAAATAGGACCCTTCCTGGGTCGCCATGTCGTCAAAAAAAATCGACACATCAAATGCATTATTAATATCAGCTGGCATTGCCCTTCCCTCTAATCAAAGTCGGATACCGCAGCCGACCCTCCAGAGACAAGGTAAAATTTTACCGATTTTTCAGCTTGGTGCAACCACCCGCGTTGAATTAACGCCAACCGAACTTAGGCGAGAATATCTTTTGTCCTGCTCGAGATGTCCTCGACCGTGCGAAGCACCTCGACATCGGTGCCATAAGCGGCCTGCGCTTCGATTTAATTTGCAAATGCTTCGACAGGACCGGTTTGTCTGGAGCCAATCAATTGTGCATCAATCGCATTATTGCCACTTAACACTGCCGGATTGATCGTCGGTATCGGCAGCAGGACTTGATTGTTTAATCGGACAATTTTACCGGCGGAGTGTTTAACCCGGTCGGCGCTTTTTTGAAACCCGTCTACGGCAGTCGTTATTATGGTATTAATTGCCATCGCGCAAACTCCTTATTTCACACAGGCTTATCATTTGCCACAGGGTAACAGGTGTCCGCTCCGCACGCGGTGACAGGCATCACACGGGGTGATTTACATAAATCGCGCACCCCCGCCAGCACTCAAAGCTTATCGGGGCCCGGCAGTTGGTTTGCGCCTGTCGGGGTTTGACGACAAAGGTCGGAGCACAAATTATAAAGTTAAACTGATTTCCGTGCCCAGAACCGGATTTGTACCAGAGATTACCTGACTATTTTGTTCATAGATGCTAATGGCTTGGCTAACAACATGGCGCGAGGATTTTTGATGGACATTGCCAAAAACATCAATCACCTCACTTTTGGACTCCATATCCAACAACGCCGCAAAGGTTTCAGATGTCGCATTAATGGCACCAAAATGTTCACGTTTCAGTTGTGCCTGACGGCTATTGTGACCGCCATCATTGCGGGCCTGTGGTTGATTTCCACGATATTCGTAGGGAGAGGTATCAAAAAAAGTTTCGGTGCTGAGCGCAGTTTCTTCGATTGGCCCCGGACGAACAGCAGCAACCCGCGCCCCCGCAGCAGGCCGGGGAGACGACGTAATTACCGTCGAGCTGGCCGAAGCCAATTTGGGTACCAGCGCCATAGTGCCTGTCCAAAAGGATGCGTGGCGCGCTTTCTGCACTTAAACGTCGATCCACCACAATTCTGTGGCAAATACACCAAGTTCTTAATAATTATATAATGATTTATCGGGAAACATCAAGGAATGCCGGAATGGGACGATGACTTCGCCGTGCCTGCCATAAAATATTCGACCCCAGGACCGACGAAGCTCCCGAACGGGCGCAGGTTAACAGTCCATAATGGCTTTGAATTTTTGGCATTTTTGCGACCAGATTTTTTTTAAATAGGAAATAATTAGCCCGTCGACGCCAAAATCATATAAATCCCCATGCCCGGCCCCTTTGATCCACTGGGCGATTTTGGGCTCCGCCGCCGCCTCAAACAAACGTTGGCCGAGGCCAATGGGCACGGTTTTATCTTGGTCCCCATGAACGACCAACACGGGGCTGTTAATACGGCCGATTTTTGCAAAGGAATCATATTTGTCCTTGAGCAACAGCCCCGCCGGGACAAAGGGATAGTGGGATTTTGCCGCATCTGCCATACTCGTAAAAGGCGCTTCCAAAACCACCGCAGCGACCGGTTTGTCGGCGAACCGCCGGGCCATCTCGACGGCAACGGCGGATCCCAGAGATTCACCATAAAGCACCCAATGATCCGACGAGACCCCGGTTCGGACGAGAAAATTGAGCGCCGCCGCCGCATCATCATACAAACCCTGTTCCGTTGGCTGCCCCGGGTTACCGCCAAACCCACGGTAACCGACCAATAGGAGTCCGTAACCCGCATCGACAAAAGCCCGCACCTTTCCACCGCGATCGCCGACGTGGCCGGCATTACCATGAAAATAAACGATGATCGGTTTATTGGTACCAGCCGCACGAAACCAGGAAACGATGGTTAGGCCGTCGGTCGACGGCAATTTGATGGGGACAACTTCTGCGATGTTATAAGACGCCGGTGGTCCCAGTTGGGAACTCGGGTGATACATGAGTTTGCGCTGGCCGAAATACATAAAGGCAATCACGGCAACATATAGGGTTAACGCGAAACCGATATAGATCATGATCCTGCGCCACATAAATCGCACATCTTTATCAGCCGAAATAGTTGGAAACGATCCGCCAGCGCCCGTCCGCTTCATAGCAGGCCGTGCCATCTCCGGATTCGACCGCATCAGCAAAAGCCACAGTGGACCGGAAATGCCGGCAGGTTTGTCCGTTTTGCGCCTGGAACGTTTGGGTCGGGCGAAAGGCACCAGAAAGACCCGTTTCAGGATTGCTCCAGTTCATGGTCTTGCCATTGCTTTTATCAGCGAAGGCTTTTTCAGCGGCCCCATTGTACAAAACCAAATCGGATTCACGTAATATGCGACCGGCTTCAAACCCACCGATACCGCCGATGATCGCACCGCCAGCCATATAGGCCCATTGCCCAAAACCACCGCCAAATTGTGCTCCGGCGAAGCCGCCTAAGGCCGCTCCGGCGGCCATACCGGCCAATTCAAAGGGTATGCTTCGTTGTTCGCCACATGCCGACGTCGCAAACAATGCGACGGCACACAAAGCCATTCTTGTTTTCATGGGGTCCTCCTGTCTGGCAAATTATAGGTATTGCGAAATGAACTGGCGGTTGGGTTTTCCACACATTCATAAACCGCCGCCATAGGCGTAACGAAAGGGCAAATTTGAAAATTTTGCTCGCGAAATACAGCTTTTTTTGCCACCAAGGCACATTCCCGTTGGGCCAGGGCTGCGACCTCTCGTGCGGTGGTTCCACGCTTGGCATAACAAACTTTGACTTCCCGACGGTCGGGAATTCCATCACGATAATAGACGGATTCCCGGTCGAATTCGCCATCGATCAAGACGTAGGGCGGCGGCGGCGAGCAGCCAGCTGCCGTCAAGGCCCCGCCGATGACAGGCAGTATTTTTATAAGCTTTTGAAATGTCATCAAAAACATATACCGCCAATCGATCCAGCGGACAATATTTGTCTCTGATGCCATGCCAACGGGATCGGCCGGCCGGGCCCGTCGTGGATATATTCAAGCAATTTTGCCGTGCACGGTGGCGGTCTACGGGGTATCAATGGGCCGGATGAAACTGCAAGAGAATGACCATGTCCCTCCCCGTCGTCGTTGGAATTTCAGGTGCCAGTGGGGCGATCTACGGCGTCGAAACTTTGCATATGTTGTTGGAATTAAAAATTCCGGCCCATTTGATCGTCAGTGAATTGGGCCTGCGGACGTTAAAAATTGAAACCGGATTGACCCTTGATGACCTGCAACCATTGTCTGATGTTGTGTTTAACAATAAAGACTTAGGTGCCGCGATCTCCAGTGGTTCCTACAAAATCCGGGGAATGATCGTTGCACCCTGTTCCATAAAAACACTTTCCGGAATCGCCAATAGCAGTTCCTCAAACCTTATAATTCGTGCCGCCGACGTTACCCTAAAAGAACGTCGGCCCCTGGTTTTAATGGTTCGCGAAACGCCTCTCCATAAGGGGCATTTACAATTGATGGCCAATGCCGCAGATATCGGTGCCGTTATTCACCCGCCCCTGCCGGCGTTTTACGCGCAGCCGCAAACAATCAATGACATGGTCCGCCACAGTGTCGGTCGTGCGCTGGATCATTTATCCATAAATCACGATTTAATTAAACGATGGGACGGTGGATGAAGGGTTAGTGCCCTGCGCATTTCGAATGATATCGGCGATTTCCCGAACCGCCCCACCGCCACCAATGTTCGTCGTAATCAGATCAGCCACCGCCTTTACTTCATCGACGGCGTCAGCCACCGCAATGGTTAAACCGACCGTCTCAAAGAGCGGTAAATCATTGATATCGTCGCCGATATGGGCGACCTGGGATAGGTTGATATCCAGTTTATCGACAATTTCGCGCATCGATTGCGCTTTGTTGGCAACATCGGTGTATACATATTTTACTCCCAACCGTCGGGCCCGGTGGTCAATCGCTCCTGGAAGCCCCATGGATATGATGCAGACGGGTATTCCGGCGGCCTGCAAATGGACGATACCCATGCCATCTTTTGCGTTAAACTTACGAAATGAATCACCGCTGTCCGTGTAATAAATGCCGCCGTCCGTCAACACACCGTCAACGTCCAGTGACAGCAATTTTACCCGCGCCAGTTTATCCAGATTATTATTTGGTTGTTTACCCTGTGACGCGTTCATTTTGTCCCCCGAATTGTACCCATTTCCATTTGGTAGCACGTCAGGCACAGCAGGCCAATTTAGAAAAACAAGGCGGTTGCGATTAACGGCTGGCGCTAATAATCAACGGAGCCCGACGCAGCCCGCCCGATGTTCGGCGTTGCGGATGATGTGTATGAATTTTTGTCAGTATATAGAAGCGGCTTTCTTACCCTTCTTCAGATCAAACAAGGGATACACCCATAAAAAATTATGCCGGTTTAGATGTTTCTATGAAAGAGACCGCAATTTGTATCGTTGATGAAATTGGCGAAATCCTCTGCGAAAAACTTGTTCCGACTGAACCGCATGATATTCATCACTACCTTGAAAAGAGTGGCCTTTCACTGGACCGCGTCGGCTTGGAGGCAAGCAATCTTTCCATTTGGCTGCACCGCGAGCTTTCAAGCTTG